>JACPZO010000020.1 GCA_016195465.1 Nitrospirota bacterium | reverse complement strand
TCTGTGCCCGGCCGTACCTAAGTACCTTTGCCCCTTTGTGCCTCTGTGCCTGGCCGTACTCAGAACGGCCACACCTCGTCCAGAACACGGGCCATCCAGCCTGGATGCTGTTTCTCCTGCGCCACGCCTTGTCCGGTCAGGATGATCTTGGCATCCGCGACGTAGGTGGACTGGATCGTGTTGTTCGCCTGGATGTCCTCGGGCCGGATCACGCCGGTCAGGATCAGGATTTGGCGCTCGTTGTTGATGACGACCTCCCGTTTCCCCGCAATCCGGAGGTTGCCGTTCGGAAACATGTCCACGACCCGCGTCGAGATCGACGCCTTCAGTTCCCCCTTCCGGGTCGTCGACCCAGAGCCGTCGTACGAGTTCGACTTCGTCGTCTCGTAAGAGGGATCCAGGGCCGTCCCGAGCCCCAGCAAGTTCTTCACGCCCAGATTGAGCGGAAGGCCGAGAAACGCCTTGATGGCGGCCGAGTTGTCGGACTTGTTCGATGTCTTCGTCGTGACGTCCTTCGTCCCTTCCGCCGATTCGTTCACCGTGATTGTCACGATGTCGTTGACGTAACGCGCCCGATTGTCGGCGAAGAGAACGCTCGACCGGCCTTCCCCCGGCCAAAGGGACCCATCCGTCCGGGCGACCGCCGGCGGAGGCGTCGGCACATACGATGGGATCTGGTACTCGTCCGGCCGGACGTTCCCCATCAACGTCTCCCCGCATCCCGGAAGCAGGATCGGCAGTGACACGAGGAACCACCCGGCCAGATTGACTTTGTATCTCCGTTTCACCGATTCACCCATTCACCGATTCACCCATTCACCGATTCACCGATTCACCCATTCACCAAGCCCGCCTACCACTCCACCCGGACCGTCTTCGAATCGACGACCTTTGCCTGGACGGTCCTCTTGGAGGCTCTGTTGGCCACACGGATCGTCTCGCCCGGCGCCCCCTCTTCCCGGGCCTCTCCGGGGGCCGACACCCTGACCGACCCTCCTTCCGCGAGGATTGTGACCCAGTCCCCCTTCCGGATGACGGGCGGGACCTCGACGGCCGTCGACGTGACCGCCGACCCGGCCGGAACGAGCCGCGACACTCTCTTCCCGACGACGTCATCCACGCGGAGAACGGCCCCGCGCGGAACGTCTTTCATCCGCCTCCTGTCGACGGCCACGCCGGCTGCGTCCAGAATCTCGCCCTTGTAAAGCGTCCGGAGAGCCACGATTACTTCCGACCAGACCGTGATCTCTGCCGCCACCCAGACGGTTCGCACGGGACGGCGGTCCACCGAGACACCGACGGCGAAGTTCGACCGCCCGACGAACCGCCCGCCCTTGGGCGCCGAGACGTGAAGGGTCACGCGGCCGCGGGGAACGTAGGCCGGGCCAGGAACGTAGATGTCCTCGACTTCCACCTGCTCCGACGGCCAAGGTGCGTTGTCCCGAATGAACGCGGCCACGGCTTCGCGGATGTCCCGCTCGGGGACCTCCTGTACGCCTTCTGAAGAGACCGCCGCCTGGCCCCCGGCGCCGGACCATGCGTCCGCGCCCCCCGTCAGGAGAGTGGATGCCAGCGCCAGGATCGCGATCGATCGCGTTCTCATATGCCGCCGCCTATCGCCTCAAGTTCGACGCGGTCTGGAGCATCTCGTCGGATGCCTGGATGGCTTTCGAGTTGATCTCGTACGCCCGCTGAGCGATGATCATTCCGACCAGTTCCTCGACGATGTTGACGTTCGACGCTTCGAGGAACCCTTGCGCGATCGTTCCAAAACCGTCCTGCCCCGGCGTTCCGGTCACGGCGTCGCCCGACGCGACCGTCGGGAGATAGAGGTTTCGGCCGATGGAGTCGAGGCCGCCCGGATTGACGAAGCGCGCGAGCGACATCGAGCCGATCTGCGACGGCACCCCGCCCACGGTCGCCGTGATCGTGCCATCCTGCGCGATCGTGATCTTCGTCGTCCCGGACGGAATCGTGACCGACGGCTCCAGGAGATAGCCGTCGGAGTTGACGACCTCGCCGTTCGCGTTGACCTTGAACGCGCCCGCCCGCGTGTACGCGATCGCCCCGCCCGGCCGGGTGATCTGGAAGAACCCGTTCCCCTCGATGACGAGGTCCATATCGTTCCCCGTCTGCTGGAAGTCCCCCTGGGTGAAGAGCTTCTGGACGGCGGCCGGACGCGATCCGAGGCCGACCTGGATCCCGGTCGGAATGGTGGTTTCCGTCGAAGAGGCCGCGCCGGGCGCGCGAAGCGTCTGGTAGAGGAGGTCCTGAAAGTCGGCCCGGCTCCTCTTGAATCCCGTCGTGTTGACGTTGGCCAGATTGTTCGAGATCACGTCGATATTGAGCTGTTGGGCCTCCATTCCCGTGGCCGCCGTGTAAAGCGCTCGAATCATTCGAATCCTCCCCCTCTGGTGAATCGGTGAATCGACCGATGTCTTGTTCGGTTTCCCGATTCACCCATTCACCTATTCACCGATTCACCGTCTTTCTTATGCAATCCTTCCGATCTCGTTCGTCGCTTTTCCCGTCGCCTCGTCGACCGCCTGGATCACCCGCTGGTACGCCTCGAAAATCCTGTTCGCCTCGATCAGACCGGTCATCTCGGAAACAAGGTTCACGTTTCCTTGCTCGATCGCGCCCTGTTGGACGACCGTGTCCTCCGTGTCGGAAGGCGCGGGAGCGCCCGGACGGACCGCGAACAGGTTTCCGCCTTCCTTCACCAGATCCTTCGTCTTCGCGGGTTGTGCGATCCGGAGAGTGTCCACCTGGGTCTGCCCCGCCGTCACGGCCCCGCTCGCGTCGATCTGGATCGGAAGGCCGTTGTCGATCGCCTCCTGGAGGTTGATCGGCCCTCCTCCGCCCAGGACCGCGAGGCCGCCCGACGTCACCAGGTTTCCCTGCGTATCGAGCTTGAGGTTCCCTTGGCGTGTGAACCGGACTCCGCCGGGCGACTGCACGACCAGAAACCCATCGCCCAGGAGAGCGACGTCCAGCGGATTCCCCGTGGAGACGACCGATCCCGGAGAAAAATCGGTGTGGCTCCCTTCCGGAGCGGCATAGTGGCGGTCCGCGGGGCCGGCTTGGCCCGCCTTGACGGCCCTATGGAGCTCGGTTTGAAACGGAATGAAGTCCCGCTTGTAACCGGGCGTGCCGGCATTCGCCAGGTTGTTCGTGACGACATCGAGCTTCGTCTCCTGCCCGACCGCGCCCGAGAGAGCCTCGTAGAGTCCGTGGAACATTCACTCCTCCGAAAGACGCCCCGTCCTGACTAACCACGCCACTCGACGAGAAGAGCAAGGCAAGTGCCACTGGCCGGATTGGCGGGGGAAGGCGACTTTCGCTGGCGTATCAGTGTGTTACGAATAGGGACAGACGGAGGAGATAAATTCCGGGGATTGAAAGGAGAAAGTTTTGCCTAGCGGCCGCGGCCGCGATGACGCCTGAGCGTCACGGAACCCGGCGGAGGCGAAAACGAACGAGTCCTGACACGAATCGGAACGAGGCCCCGCGAGGGGTTTGGAACGAGGTAGGAGAGAGCCCGCATTGCAATGCGGAAGACCATCTCAATCAGACCCCGCATGGAAGAAGGAAGGCCCGGCATCAGGCGCCCCCCTCCACGCCGACGGCATTATGGACGGCGAGATCAACGACGTGCTTGACGAGACCCAGCCGGTCGGAGGGGCTGATCTTGAAGTAGAAGGGCGATTCCATCAGAATCCCGACCACAACCTCGACCGAGAATGGAAGCCCCAAATCCCTGATTTCTGCCGATCCGCCCGAAGACATGCCCAGCCTCCTGATTTCTTATCGGCCGGCCGGGCGAAAATGATGAGGGGTTTCTTGGCTTCGGGCTTCGGGCTTCGGGCTTCGGGCAACCGATCATCTTCTGTCGATTCCCTTTCCATTTTTCCCATTCACCGATTCACCCATTCACCGTTTCACCGTTTCACCGTTTCACCGTTTCATGCCCTCCCCGCCCTGTTCATTCCACCGGCGGTTCAAGGAGTAGACGAACCCCAATATCTCGGCAACGGCCTTGTAGACGTGGGGCGGGATCTCCTGGTTCAGTTCGAGCGTAGAAAGGATTTCAACGAGAGCGGGGTCGTCGTGAACGGGGATCCCCCGCTCCCGGGCCAAAGCCATGATCTTTTCCGCGACGAGCCCCTTCCCCTTGGCCGTCAAGCGCGGCGCCTTGTCCCGCTCCGGGCGGTACTTGAGGGCGACAGCCGCCTTTTGCCGGATTTTCCTTCGCTCCATTACCCCTCCGCCCCTCTGCCCCTCTGTGCCTCTGTGCCTCTGTGCCTTTGCCCCTCTGTTCACGCCCGGATGTCGAGAATGCCCGCGGGGATCGGCGGAGCGTCCCCGCCTGCCTCGCGGGGCTCCGATCCCTTCGCCGCCACGCCGCACGTCGCGTGCGTCTCGTATCCCATCGCCGAAAGGCGCATGGCGAGTTCGGGGAGGAGACCGCTTACGAACCCGGCCGCGTCCTCCTCGCTCACGGTCACGCGGACGGCGGCCCGCTTCGGGGAAATCCAGGCGTCTATTCGGATCGACCCCAGCTTCGTCATGTCGAGAAGGAGCACGACCGTCGTCGGCCCGTCTTCTTTCCCCGATGAATCGGGGCCCTTCTTCCCGTCCCGGTGGATTCGGAGCTCTCCCGCCGACATGCCGTCCGGAAAAGCGAACGGAACGCTCAAGACGATCGGCCCGTCCTGCGCCCGATTGACGACGTTCTGCCACTGGGCCAGTTCCACGGCTTTGACGAACCCGTCCGCCGCCTGTGCAGCCAGACGGGGCGCCTGCGCGCCCCCGTCCGGTCTCTGAGCCTCCGCGCCCGCCGTGGAGGAAGGCCGGATCTCCAGCCTTTCCTTGAGCGAGAGGAGGAGCCCTTTCAGGTTGTCCATCGCCTCCGGCAGTCGGCCCGGTCTCTCGACGGAGGCCCGGAGAACCGCCTCGTGGGCAAGTCCGAGGGTCTCGATCAGTCTCGGAACGAAGTCGGGAGGGACCTTGTCCCCCGCCACGGGAAGTTGAGAGAGACGCGCTCCCACGAGATCCAGAAGCCGGCCCGCCTCCCCTCCGATCGAGGCCCCCGCCTTGCTGAACAGGGTCGCGGCCCCGGCTCCGGCCAACCCTTCCGGCCCCCGAGCCAGCGCACGCGCGGAGCCGAGCAGATCCTCGATGGCTTGGGAGAGGGCGGGGGCCTGGCCGATCAGAGACTTGATTCGTCCCGCCGCCAAGGCGTCTTCGCTCGGCGGAGGAACGAGCGAGAGGATCACGTTGGGCCCGACGTCAACGACCCGGAGGTCCACAGTCCGGCCGGCGGAAAGGGAAAGATTGGTCTGGGCCGTGACGACCCTCCCCTTGATCTCGATCGATATCTTCCCCCCGTCAAGCAGGGAAAGGATCTCGCCCGTGACGATTTCCCCGGCCTTGAGCACGGCGGGAAGACCGGCCGCCTGGGGGCGGGAGAGGACGATCGTCTCGAGCGGCGCCGTTATGCCGACTGGCCTTGCGTCCAAGGAACGCTCCTAGGTTCGGAGTCCGGGGCTAGCAGGGTGCTGAAAAACCCCTTTTGATCCCTCTCCCTCCGGGAGAGGGTTGGGGTGAGGGCCAATGGAATAAACGGTTTGCTTAACCCCCTCACCCTCGCCCTCTCCCCCTGGCAGGGGGAGAGGAGACTTTTTCCGCAACCTGCTACACCCGTATGTCGATCTTGTGTCCCTTCTCCTCTTCCTCGACGGGCGGTTCTTCGACGGGGCTGTTTTCGGACTGCTCGGGGGCCTGAGGAGGCCCGCGCTTCTTCCTTTTCCTCTGCTGGCCGGCCTTCCCCTCGTTTGCGACGCGCCCCTCCTCCGGCGACCCGTTCACCTCGTGCTGGCGCTGGTCGGCCTCCTTCGTCAGCGCCTGGGCAAACGCCTTCTGCTGGGAGTCGCCCTGCTGCTGGACGATCTGCTGAACGCGCTCGGCGCTCGAAATCTGCTGAACGACCTGCTGGATGTTCGTGACCTCGTTCATCGTTCGGCCCTGCGGCCCGAAGTCGACGGTTCAAGGTTTAGGGTTTAAGGTTAAAGGTTCGAGCTTTCAACCTTCGACCTTCAACCTTCGACCTTCACCCTTGAACCCCAGACTCTTCTTGCTACGCCACTCCCGCGAGCAGATGTTTCTCCTCGCCCGTCAGCACCTTTGCCAGGTCCAGGAGGATCAGGAGCCTGTCCTCGAGCTTCCCCACGCCGCTGATGTACGACGAGTCGATGCCCGCCACGATCGGCGGCGGCGGCTCGATCGTCTCCGCGGGGATCCGAAGGACCTCGGAGACGGAGTCGACGACGAGGCCGATCGTCTTCCCTTCGACGTCGACGACGACGATCCTCGTCGACTTGGTCGACTCCACCCTGGGCAGATGGAACCGCTTCCGAAGATCCACGATCGGGATGACCTTCCCGCGTAGATTGATGATTCCCTCGACGAACTCCGGCGACCGCGGGACCTTCGTGAGTGTTCTTCCTATTCACCTATTCACCTATTCACCTATTCACCTATTCACCTATTCACCTATTCACCTATTCACCTATTCACCTATTCACCTATTCACCTATTCACCGATTCACCGATTCACCGATTCACCGATTCACCGATTCACCGTCTCCCCCGCGCCCGCCGGCTTCTTGACCGACAGAAGCGGGCTCTCCGCGCCCCGGAGATAGACCTCGCACTCCTGGCAGACGACGGACGCGTCCCGGCAGCACGCCCGCTCCTCCCGCGCGTTCCAGCAGATCGTCCCGTTCCAGGACTGCGAACCGCAGGCGGCCCGGGCTTCCGGCTGGCAGCGGAGGACCTTCCAGCACGGCTCGACGGCGATCAGGCGCCGGATCCCTTCCACGTTGAGGCCTTCCTCGTGGATCAGCCGCCACACCTTCTGGACCCAGAGGATCTCCCGGTAGGAGAACAGGCGGTGGTTGCTCTGCCGAGACCGGAACGGCTTGAGCAGTCCCTGTTTTTCGTACTCCCGGATCGTGGAAGACGTGACGCCGGAGAGCGCCGCGGCGATCCTGATCGTATAGACGGGCTTGTGGTCGGGCGGTCGTTCCGCCATTTCTTCTCCCCTAGCCCCCGGACCTCAGCGCGTGGAACCGCGAGTCCCGGAACACAGCGTCGAGATCGATGAGGCTCACGAGCGAATCCCCCTCCTTGACGACTCCCCAGACGGCCTCCTCCCCGGACCCGGAGCCGAGGACCCCCCCTTGATACTGTTCCAGCGATTCGCCGGAGATCTTGATGACCCGGGAAATTCCGTCCACGATGACCCCCATCGTCAGGCCCGCCGCGTTGGCGATCATCAGGTACGGCTTGTCCGACGATCCGGTCCCCGGCATCCCGAGAAGGTCCCGGAGCTCCACGACGGGAACGACCGCTCCCCGGAGGTTTACGAGCCCGCGAACGAACGGAGGCGCCTGCGGCGTGGGCGTGGGTTCCGGCATTCGGATGATCTCCTTCACCTTGAGGATCTCCGTTCCGAACAACTGCCCTCCCATCGAGAAGACAACCATCTCCTCGACCCCGCCCCGGACCAGGGACTCGCGCGCGCTCCCGGCGGACGCCTGGGCCGGGGGGGTCGCGGGAGCCGGTTGGCGGGGGGGAGGCTCCGTTGCGGGCGCCTCGACCTGAGGGGTCGCCTCTTTCGCCTCCGCGGAAGCGTCGGACTGCTTGGCAACATCGCGGCTCCCCTCTCCCTCCGGAAGAGGGCCAGGCTGAGGGCTGACGAATGGGGCCGGCGGCGCGACCCCCTCACCCCGTCCCTCTCCCCCCAAAGGGGGCGAGGGAGTATGCGGAGGCAATCCGGCTGTCTCCCCCGGCTGGGTTTCCGCGAGCGAGGGAACCGGAGTAACTTCCGCGACGGGGGCCGAAAGAGGCGAGCCCCCCTCCTGCGTTCGCCCAGAAAATCCCCCCTGGCCCCCCTTTGTAAATGGGGGGGTGGGGAGACTCGCATCGTCCGTGGGCGCAAGGTTCCCTTCGGCGACAGGTTCCTCACGAATCGGAGCGGGGTCGGCCGGTGTTTCCTCGCGTACGGGAAGACTCTCCTTCGCGGCGGTCGGCCGGTCCGGCCCATCGGAAACGCTCGGGCCGATCAGGTCCTCGCGGGTGAGGACCGACTGGCCCTCGGGCCGGACGAGGAGCCAATCGGAATCCTGCGGCGGAAGGATCGTGTGCTTGAGGAAATACGATCCCAGGTCGACCCTGGGAAGGGTTTCCAGGACAGCCCCGATGGATCGGGGCGCAACCGGGCGCGCTCCCTTCGACTTAGCCATATGCCTTGATCTCCTCCGCGAGACGCCGGAACTCGGCCGCGCCGCGGCACTCGGGGAAGCGGGTCACCACGGTCTCTCCGATCGCGGAGGCTTCCTTGAACTTCGTGTCGATCGAGATCACCGTCTTGAACGCCATCTCGCCGAACTTCGCCTGGATCGTGTTCAGAGTCATCCGGCAGGAGTTCAGCCGCCCGTCGTACATGGTCGCCAGGACCCTGTAGCGGATCCGGATGTTCAGGATCTGGTTGATCTCCGCGATCGTCTCCAGGAGTAGCTTCACGCCCGGAAGCGCCAGGTAGTCGGCCTGGACCGGAACGATCACGAGGTCGGCAGCCGTCAGGGCGTTGACCAGAAGGTTCCCCAAGGCGGGCGAGGAGTCGATCACCACGTAATCGTACCGCGACGCGATCGGCTCCAGGATCCGGCGGAACCACAGGCCCGGGTCGGCCACGCCGCGGAGATAGGCATCCCGCTCGACGCGGAAGAGGCGGATCGAGCCGGGCGCCAGGTCGAGGTTCGGCTGGCTCGTGGAAAGCAGAACGTCGTCCATCTTCGTCCCGTTCAGCCGGGCCACGTCCGACATCGTGGCGGGAACGTTCTCCGGGATGACGGCCATGTGAAGCGTCGCGCTGCCGTGAGGATCCAGGTCGACGAGCAGGACGCGCTTTCCTTCCGCCGCGAAAGTGGCGGCAAGCGTCACGGCCGTCGTCGTCTTCCCCACGCCCCCCTTCTGGTTGGCGATGGTCAAGACCTTGCAGGGCGCCACGGGACGCCCCGCCCCTCTCGTTTTCGA
>JACPZO010000019.1 GCA_016195465.1 Nitrospirota bacterium | reverse complement strand
TTGAGGGGGAGAGGAGGAGAAAGAGACCATGATTCGCTCCTCTCTGCTCCCCTCTCCCCTTTTGGGGAGAGGGCCGGGGTGAGGGGGAATGAGTGCGATGGCCATCATCCGGCGCACACCGCCAGCACGTACTCGGCGCGCGACGGATCGCCCGGGACGATCCTTTGATCCGAGACATCCATCTCGGCGAAGGGAGCGGTCTGGAGACTCCGCTGGATGCCCCGCCTCGCGCCCGCCGGAACGAAGCGTCTCAAACCAAGTACGTCCACGCTCTGTAGCCATCGGAGGATCCCGTTCTGGACACGGACCTGACCATACAGGTCCACGCGAGCAAAGAACTGGCCCAGGAGGGCTTCGAAATCTTGTGCCGAATATTCGATCGTATGGTGCGGGTTGGCCGGCATCGTCGTGGTTTTCCGTACCCTCGGAGTCGAAACGACAAACACTCCCCCCGGCCGCAGGACCCGGCGAATCTCTTCGAGATAGCGGGGAATATCCGGCAGATGCTCGATCGTCTCGAAGGAGACGACGCTCTCGAACGAGGCTTCAGGAAACGGAAGCCCTCCGGCATCGCCCACGAGGAAGGCCGTATTGGCCCGCCGATACCGCGTTCGCGCGTATCGAACCGCCGTCCCGCTTCTGTCCATACCCACGACCCGCCGAGCGACGTCCGCGATGACGGCGGTCCCATACCCCGCGCCGCAGGCCACGTCCAGGACCGATTTCCCTTCCGCGAAAGACTTCGCGAAATCGTACCGGGCCAGGTGGACCGCCATGACGCCGCGGGGTGCCTTTTCCGGGTCGATCCTTTCCACGAGACCGGAGGCGTCCTTCCCTTCAAGGTCCGCGATCGGTGTTTCCAGGGGCGTCTCCATGCCCATTCCCTGCATCACGCTTCCCATTTCACGTTTCTCATGTCCCTTTCTCCCCTCTCCCGTCTCCCGTTTTCCTTCTCCCCGGTTTCTGCATGACACCCATGCCGAAGTATGTCCGGAAGCGAACGCCCGCGCTCCGGGCGAAGTCGGCGATGGCCGCGTGGTGGAAAACGAAGATGTCGTCGGCCAAGAGGATCCCCCCATCGCTCAACCGGGGCCAGACGATCTCGAACTCCCCCCGCATGTGGGCATACCGGTGGAGCGAATCGTGGAGAAAGAGATCCACTTGGTCCAGCCGGGAGAGGAGGTCCGGAAGGACCCTGAGCGAGTCGCCGAGGTGAAGCTCCCATCGGTCACGGAGGGCCTCCGGAATCAGCCAGCCGACGCGGTCATAGGCCGCCACGAGGGTCGTCTCCTCCCTGCCGACGTCGCACGCCCCCTCCGGACTCTCGATCGTCCCCTCCCGCTCCACCATCGGAAGGTCGATCGAGTAAAGCCGGCCGGAGCCGATCTTTCGCAGTGCGCTCAGGATCGCGACGGATGAAGACCCGTGCGCCACGCCGGTCTCCACGACGACGGCCGGCCGGGCCAGCAGGACCAGCGCGTGGATGAAGACCATCTCCCTCGCCGACAGAAGACCCGGCGTTTGGGGCTGAAGACCCAAGACGCGCGAGATCTCCGGGTCGGAGACCCCCTCCCGCACGGCGTCGCGGACCTCCTCGTCATTCGCCGCCGGGACGAGACGCCCCAGAAGGCGCTCCACGGATCCCTCCGGATCCAGATAGTCGAAGACGGCCCGCGCGAATGCCCCTCTCATCCCCGGGGGCTGAGCGCGAAACTGAGCCAGGCGAGGCAGGAGCCCTCCCGACGGTCTGGTGAGATGACCCGTCATCCGCGACCCGATGCCCCGTTGGACAAGAAGGACCTCGCGAATCTCTTCAAAACATCAACTCTCGCCACGCTTCCGGGCCTGAGTCTCATTGCGTTCCGGATGTGGCGCCGGACGCGCCGGCCGTCGCCGAGACCGGCGCAGCAGAAGGAAAGCGAGAGATTGGCCTGGGCCTGGGCCGCGGCAGAAAGCGGGTCCTCCGGCGTCGGGTCGAGATATCGCGAGAAGATCCGTTCGTACGTCTCCAG
>JACPZO010000018.1 GCA_016195465.1 Nitrospirota bacterium | reverse complement strand
TTGCTCGATTCGTTGAGCGAGTGGGCGAAGAGCTGCCAGGGGAGAAGGGCCGCGAAGGCGAAGACCGGATACGGGATTCCGTCCGATGGGATCTTGGCGAGCTTCCCGAAGAAGATCGTGAACACCACCATCGTCATAAACGGCTGGAGCACCGCCCAAGCCGCGCCGAGCGCCGTCTGCTTGTAGCGGACCTTGACGTCCCGCCAGACGAGGAAGTAGAGAAGCTCCCGGTACTCCCAGAGATCGCGCAGGTTGAGATTGATCCACCCTCGCGAGGGCTCGATCCGGATGACGGGGACATGTTGGGGAATCGGTTCGGTCTCGCTCAATCCGCCTCCCACCGTCAGACCCGGGTCCACTTCCTGGGCCGGCCCGTCGCCAACCGATACAGATCGGCAACGGCGTGCGCGGCGTCCGGACCGAGCCCCTTGTAGAGCAGGGTCTTTGCGCGCGCCTTGAGCATCTTCCAATGAATCCCCCAGGGAACGCCGTTCACGCCGTTTTTCCTGCGCGCCCGGGAGAACTCCGCCAGAGTCGCCATCGTGTGGGCGGGGTCGCTCGACAGTCCCCCGTGCCGCATTCCCGCCACGACGATCCCTTGGGCGTAGAAGGGATCCCGGCTCTTGAGTTCACGAAGAAGCAGATCGTAATCCATGGCGACCCGAAACGTCTCGTCAAACGACCCATGCCGTTCGAAAAGGCTTCGGTGGTGAAAGAGACCCTGGTGACAGAGGTTCATCCCCGAATGGAGAAACGCCCGCCTGGACCACGCGCCGTTGTACCTCTCGAGTACGCGGCCGCCGGATTCGACGCCGTTGACCTCGCCGTAAACAACGCTGTGCTCGGGCAAGGCAGCCGCCAGAATCGGGGCCATCCGATCGAGCACGCCGTCGTCCCAGAGGTAGTCGTCGGCCCCCAGGAAGTAGATCCAGTCCCCCCGTGCCCGGCCGACGCCCAGGTTCCAGGCATGGGCGATTCCATGATTGCGGTCGGATTCGGTGTACGCGATCCGGTCCCGGTTGAATTGGAGAATCCGCGCCGTGGCGTCAGTCGAGCCGTCGTCGATGACGATCAATTCCTTCGCCGGATACGTCTGCCCCGCCACGCTGTCGATCGCCTGCTGGATCGTCCCCGCGCCGTTCAAAACGGCGATGACGACGGTGATGAAGGGAGAGCGATCAGCCATTGCTTCGAAAGACCCGTGGTGGGGACTCAGGGCCGCCTCGTCATCGCCTCGCGCCGGGCCTGGATGAAGCCCAACGGACCGCCGGTTTCCGATCGTCACGGCGTTGTCACCGGAATGCCTTCCCTCTTGATCCGACTGACGATGGAGGCGCCGATTTCCTCGAATTCTTCCTGCCGAAAGCAGACCACCTCGAGCAACGAATTGTATTCCTGTGCTTCGTGAAAGATCTCGAACGATTCACTGACATACCGGTCATGGGATATTGATTTTCCCGCCAAGACGACGGCAAGGTCGATATCGCTCCAGTCCTTCTCTCTTCCGCTGACGTACGAACCGAACAGATAGGCAGACGAGATCTCGTGTTGCTTCTTCGCTTCCACCAGGAACGATCGTGCAATCTCTAAAGCATCATCTTTTGTGAGAGCCATGCGATCTTCTCCAGCCTTGTGCCTGGCGTTCAGATAGTACCGTGAAGCGCGTAGACGGTGTACGCCCAGCGGCGGGAACCGTGAATTGCGGGTCCGTTGAGGGCCGGGACGCCGCGCCAGGCGTCGAGGTCCCGGCACCGGCCCACCCAGTCCCAGACGGGAATCCCGAAGCCGGTCTTCGGACGCGCGGCCGCGGCGTTCAGAGGAGGAAGCCCGAGCGCATCCACAAGGGCGCTTTTCCGTCTGCGCGCGAGTCTCGCCGCCATGGGGCCGATCGCGTCGCGGAGGAGAATCCGGTCCACAAGCGGAACGCGCACCTCCAGACCGTGCGCCATGCTCGCCCAGTCGGTGTCGCGCAGGAGCTGGTTCCGCATGTACTGCCCGATCTCCAGCGCCGCGACGCGGCCGAACGCCGTCTGCGGCGCGGGCACAAGAGGCGATTCGAGACGGGAAAACGGAGACAGACGCTTGAGTCCTTCTCTCGCCAGATCTGCGTCCATGACGGACGAAAGCTCCCACGGCATGAAGAGACCGCGGCGGAGAAAGTACGCGCCGGGATAAGTTCCCCCGTACTCGACCGCTCCCGCGAGCTTCGGCCGCATGCCGAAGACCTTCCTCCCCAGACCCGCTCCCCATCGGAACGCCCGGCCCAGGCCCGGGACCAGGCTCGGGACCTTCGCCCACCGAACCATCCGCGGCACTTGGTCGAACGCCGGATATCCACCGAACACCTCGTCCCCTCCCAGGCCGGAGAGAGCCACCTTGAGCCCGGCCTCGGCCGCGGCCTTGCTCACGAAGTAAGTATTCACACCGTCGATCGTCGGCTGGTCCATTGCGTCGAGAAGCCGGGGGATCTCCGACTCGAATTCGCCTCTCGTGACCGTCCTCGTCCGGTGGGCCGTCCCCCATGCCCTGGCCATCTCCCCGGCCGCCGGCGACTCGTCCTCGGACGTCCCGGAGAATTCCTCGAACGAAAGCGTCACCGTCCCCAGACGGTCCGCGCTCATGCCGGCCGCCAGCCCCACGACGGCGTTCGAATCCACTCCGGCCGAGAGAAACGCCCCGACCGGAACGTCCGCGACGAGGTGCGCCCGGACGCTCTCGCGGACCGCCGCGCCGATTCGCCGGACGGCCTCCGCCTCGGAAAGTCCCTCGGATTCTTCCTCGGCCGCCCGGATGGATCGCCCGACCGAATCGTAGGGAACCGGATCGTCCGCCCCGAGGGCGGACACAAGCATCGTCGTCCCCGCCGGAAGCGCCCGCACGCTCCGGAACGTCGTGTACGGCTCGGGGACGCTCCCCCAGAGAAAAAACCCCGCCACACCGGCCGGGTCCGTGTCGCGGGAAAGACGACCGCCCGCGAGCAACGCCTTCACCTGAGAGGCGACGCGGACCGTCCCCCCGCCGTCGGCGTAGTAGAGCGGCTTGATTCCGAAGCGGTCGCGGCCCAGGAGAAGCGTCTTCTCCTTTTCGTCCCAGAGCGCGAAGGCGAACATGCCCCGAAGGTCGTTCACGAAGTCGCGGCCTTTCGCCGCGTAGAGGTGAAGCATGACTTCCGTGTCCGAGGTCGAAAAGAAGCGAACGCCCGAGCGTTCCAGCTCGTCCCGGAGCGCCCGGTAGTTGTAGATCTCGCCGTTGAAGACGATCCGAAGCCTTCCGTCCTGAGAACTCATCGGCTGGGAGCCGGCGGGAGAAAGGTCAATGATCGAGAGCCGCCTGTGCGCTAGCCCTACCCGCCGGGCCGGCGAAACCCACAGCCCTTCGCCGTCCGGCCCGCGGGACTTCATCCGCTCGCGGATCTTGAGAAGCTCGCCGGAGTCCACGCCCGGCGCCGCCGGGCTATATGCGAAGATGGCGGCGATTCCGCACATGCCTCAAAGATATCCCTTCTCCTTGAGGTAGACCTCGATCTTGCCGGTCAAAGCCAGGGCTTCCTTTCTGAATCCGACGAAATCGTCGTTTGAAAAGGAATACGCCGCGTTGTAGTCCGCTTCTTCCCGGTACTTCATGAGCCTGGAGAAAACGTGAGAGTCGCTGATTCCGAAAATCCCCTCCTTGACGAAATGCAGACCGAACAGGCGAAGAGCGCCCTCGTGGCTCTTGGGCTCGAACCCCCTAGCGAGAAGCAGGGCCCTCATGCCATAGAGCAGTGAGTAATACAGTCTCGACACCGCTCCGCTGACGAGCTCGTTCTCGAACAACACATCGGCCTCACGCAACGCTCGAACGGATCGCTCCATTTCAACCTTGATGTTCTCTCTCTTGTTCTCTTCCGTCACAGTGGAATCCCTTCCTTTTCAATATCCAGGGCAATCCGTCTCTCGCGCTGCCTGAGATATTCGAATTGCTCCTCCGAGACGACAAACGTCGACAACGGAATGAGGAATTCCATCTCCACGTCCGCGACCGCGTCCAATACGCGATTCTTGAGGTCCGTGGTCAGTCCGCGGACAATGATCGCAATATCGATATCGGAACGGCGATCGGAGTCGCCCCTGGCTCTCGATCCGTACAGGACGAACCGGATCATCCGGTCACCCAGCATCTCCACGAGACGCCGCTTGACCTCCATGACGACTTCGCTTTCCTCGGGCTCCAGGCGGCCCGGAGCGATCGTTGGATTTCCGGACCCTTCAGCCATGGCTCCGCCCCCCACCGCTTAGCCTTCCGTCTCAAGAGGTTTCATCTGTTTTGCTCCCCGGTCGTGCAAACCAGTCGTCGACAAAAGCATGCGCGACCCGCAGGGCCTCCTCGGCCTTGCCCCTCGCCCCCTCCGCATCCTCAAGCTCGTATTCGGCCGATGGGAGCCACAATGCATCGTCGATGATTCCGGGATAGCGGCTGAGGGTGACTTCCGGCTCGATGGACTCGGAGATCTCCGCAACCTTGAGCAACCGTGTCCGCCACTCTTGGGGAACCACGTCCTCGCTCGCCGCGCCGCGCAACGCCTCGCCGACCACGTGGCTCTTCCGGAAGACGCCAAGCGAGATGAGCATTGCCTTCACGGCTTTCTCGACCGCCTGCTGGAAGTGGTACACCGACTTGTCGTAAAAACCGTCGCCGACCAGGCGAACGCCGATCGCGCCGTCCCGTGCCGCATCATCGAGCATCGCCATGGCAAAGTCCCGATTGCTTACATGAGAGAGATATGTCGGAACGCCTCTCTCGACCGGGAAACGCCACCCTCCCCCCGTCCGAGCGATCCCTCGACTGCGGACGTAACGGCGCGTCTCCTCGATGGCCGACGCCAACTGGCCTTGCCGGTCCAGCAGAACGACTCCGTCTTCCGCAATATCGAGGAAGAGAGGGTTGTGGTTGGCAAAGTTGGATCGGACCTCGGCGGGAGACAGCAGAATAATTTCAACCGGAAGATCGGCCAACAACCTTTTGATGTCCATGATCTCACGGTGGCGCCGGTGGCGCTCCGTCGGGAGATTTTCGCCGACAACCAGAAGATCCACGTCGGACTGGGTGGTCGCCCGACCCGTCGCCGCGGAACCGAACAGCACGGCTCCCACGACGGGAAAACTCACATCCGCATCCCGAAACGCTTCTTGAAGACGGCTAACGAGGTCCGCCAAGACCGCCACTCAGAGAACTCCTTTCCGGCCGAAATCCAGGGGATTGCGGCGCACTTTGCGGTTCATCGAATCATGTCCCTTAGGCACGGCTCCGCCCTCTCAGTTACAGGGCCTGCAACCGAAAAAGCAATGTAAATTCAAGCTGTTGGCCGTCAGCGATCCGTTGCCGGCCGAAAATCTTCCCGGGTCAGTTGGTCCGTTCGAGCCAGTCTTCGTCCAGCTCCACCGCGACCGATCTGTTGAGAAGCTCGATCGAGACGACGAGCCGGGCCTTCCGTTCGCTCAACCTGACGACCTTCCCGACGACTCCCTCGAACGGCCCCTGCCGGACCACCACTCGCGCCCCGGGCGGAATCGATCGAAGAATGAGAACCGGCTCGCCGCTCTCGACGACGACGCGAAGCGAGTCGATCTGCTCGTCCGGAACCGGCGTGGGGACTCCGTTAATCCCCACGATCCGGACCACCCCCCGCGTCTTGAGAACGGCGAGCTGCGATCCGGGATCGGGCCGGGCGTTCACGAACAGGTAGCTCGTGAAGAGCGGCACGTCCACGATCTTCCAGCGGTCCTTCCAGCGGCTTCTCTTCCGGGCGAGCGGAAGAAAAACCGGAACTTCCTTGCCGGACAAGGCCCGGGCGACTTTCTTCTCGTGCCGCCCGCGCGTATAGACCGCGTACCAGGCCCGCGGCCCGCTCTCCCGCGCCGATCCCTCGCTCATCCCGGCTCACACCCCCTATCTCCTCCCGCCTCCCGGTCCATGAACTACGGGACCAGGGATGCCGCCGTCTCAACGATCCGCTCGGCCACGCCGATGCACGCCTCGGCATCCCGCTTAAAGTAGGTCTTCCCCGGCGTGAGATCGGGAAGACCGTTCGGATACCGTGTCGGGATGTAGAAACGGTCGAGAAACGCGGCGTCCTCGATGCGGCTCTCCATGGCCGCTCGCACTCGCTCTTCCGGAATCTCGACGATCAGCTTCTGGATCGAGTGGCCCCACGGGTCGGCCCCAATCCCGTACCAGAGCGCATTCAGCGCCTTCTCGGCCGCCTGCTGACCACAGAAACACGCGTGGGAGTACTTGCCCTGTTCGAGAAGGAGCCGGGCGACGTCAAGATCCTCCCGACCTGTCTCCAGCCAGCGGAGGGCCTCGTGGCGCTCCTCATCGCGGCTCATAAATCACCCTCCCCTCGCGGAGCGCCCGCTCGATGAACTTCCGGTGACGGATCGCCTCCATCTCCTCCGGCGTGTAGATCAGGACCTCGATATCGACCCCCCGGAGAACCTGGTAGAGGTCCATGAGGATCCCTTCGTAGCGATCCAGGAACCGCTTGGAAGTCCGCTGGACGAGGATCAGGTCCACGTCGCTCCGCGCGGTCTGCGTTCCGAGAGCGTAGGAGCCGAAGAGGATCCCTTTCTCGATCCCGTATCGATCGAGGACCGGGCGTATCCGCTCGGCCACTTCCTCAGCCGTCCTGTACACGACCCTCTCCTCCGGCCGCCCGGAACCCCGCTCCGGGGCCGTTCCCGTCCAACTCGAAGATCCGCTCACGGAGGACGCCCGCCTCCTCCAGACGAGAGAAAAGCGCCTCGTCGCGGCGCACGGCCGTGACGACGACGGCGTCGTGCTCGGTCTCGGACAGCGCCCCGATGGCGCGCACGGAGTGCCCCAGGAAGACGCCTCCGATCTGGGCGTCGTCCACGACGGCGACGAGTTCCAGCGGCATCCCGTGGAGGCAGATGAGACCGATCTCGGCCACTTCCCCGGTCCCGACGAAAACGACCCGTTTCACGCCGTCACGCGCGAGTCGGTCGAAGAGGCCCTGGACCCGTGACCGGACGTCCCGGTAGTAGCCGATACTGTGCTGGATGTAGGAGTAGGTCAGGCGGCTCTTCTCGACGATCCCCGTGGGAGTCAGAAGGTACCTGGCCCGGCGCGGGGAGACGCGGGAAACCTTGATGTACCCTTTGCGGGCGAGCCGCTTGAGGAGCGCGTTCGTAAGCCCCAGGGCGATCCCGAGACGGCTGGAGAGATCCCGCTGGGTGGCGGACTGGTTTTCGGCGATTGCCCCGAGAAGCTCAAGGCTCAGGTGGTCTTCGCGGGGCAGGGCTGATCCGTTGTTGCTCGTTGGATCCAATAGGGGGCCTCTGGAACTTTCCCGTTGGAAGAAACGGGATGTTCACGGCATGAACATTATAGGCCCGCCGGATGGTTCGTCAAGGCTTATTTTTCGCTTATTTTTTTCTTATTTTTTACATTAATTCGCGCACTTATGACCGCAGATCTCAACCCTGTCAATAAAGCTTCCGCGGAAGACACCCTGTCCGGTCGTCCCGTTCAGGAGACCGATGCGGATCCCGCGCCGGCCCTCTTCCATGCGGGTCGATATCTTGTAGACACCCTCGACCCAATCCGTTGCTCCGGCGTGAATCTCCACTTCGGCAATCCTGCGGTCGTCGACGTCGATCCCCAACACAGGCTTCGCCTCGTCCGTCGAAAGCCCCCCCGCGAAGATCGTCAATTCCGTCGGACCGCCGCGCGCGAGGATCTCTCCGCGCAAAGTCGCGTTGTTCTCAAGGACCCAGACGTTTCGGCGGCCGTCGTTGAAATGACTCCCCCCGTCCGCCCGCATCGCCTCTCCCTGAAGGACACGCGTCGGCTGAATCCTGCCGATCAGGAGAAGGATGGAGAGCGAAACGACGGCGGCCGCCGCGCCGATCCATGCGTGCCGCACCGCGCCCGGCGCGTCCGGACTCTGCGGGGAAAGGTTTCGGGCGAACATCATCCCGCCGCAGACCAGGATTCCAGCGGCGGCGATCCACAGGGAGAGCGTCCCCTCGAACGTGGGGTTGACCACGGACGGGAAGTAGCGCGCGATCTCCGAGCCCGTCACCTGGTGCACCTTCTCGAGGAGGACAGCCGATCCCGTATCGAGGTTGTACCGGTCGAGAGGCTTCACCGTCAGGAGCCAGACCTGCGGCGCGACGAGAACCGCCCCCGCCCCGGCGGCGGCGCGGGCGAGCGCGGGGCGGAAACCCGCCATCGTCGTCCCTCCGACGATCCCCAGCAGGGGAGCCATGCCCGCGAGGTACCGTGCGGGCGCGGACCAGCCCGCGTGCCAAAGGGGGGATTGATACGTCACGAGAAGATAGAGATACCCCCCAGCCGCGGCGGCGAACGCGAAGAGCGCCCTCGGATAACGGCGGGCGAACCAGCCGAGACCGGCAAGACCGGCCGCGTAGAGCGGGCTGTACGGAACAAGGCCGAATTCCTGGTCCACGAGAAACCCGAGGATCGCCGTGACCGACTCGCCGCTCGGAAGCATCTTCCGTAAAGACATTCCCGCGTCGACCGATTGGCGGTAGATCAGGAAGCCGTCGAGCCAGGTCCGGTCCACCCAGACCAGGGCGGCCGAGAACCCGGCGAAAAAGGCAAGCGCCAGAATCCTCGCGGGCCACGTTCGCAGTTTCGCGAGCAAGAGAAGAAGGACGCCGCCCGAGAGCGCCCCGAACCGGATCTTCGCCGCCACGAGGATCAGCATCACGCCCGCTCCCCACCATGCGAGGCGGGGATCGTCCTTGACCCAACGACGGAGAAACAGAAGGAGGAGCAGACCGGCCAGTGTTTCCGGGTAGACCTGGCCGGAAAAGTAGACGACCGGCGGCGTCAGGCCGATCAGGAGCCACGAGAACGCCGCGGCGCGCGCGGACCGGGTGACGTGCCTCCCGCGCCATCCAGGCCGAGATGAGGGCGACCGTGAGCACCGCCCCCAGGCGCCCCAGAAGGGCATAGCCCGGCGCCAGGATGAACGGAAAGAGGCCGTTGTACCCCATCGAGTAGATGCCCCCGCCCGGCGCCGCGGCGAAGTAGTGGAACGGAAAGCCGACCCAGCAGAACCGCAGGTAGTCCTCGGCATCGAGGTTGTTCTTAAGGTCCAGGTCCCGGTCATGGACAATGCTGTGCGTGAGAAGGAGGTAGTGGGGCTCGTCACCCGTCGTCGGAAAGGAAAAGGAGAGCCACGCGCCGAGGAAGACGTAACCCAGGACGGGAACGCGCCGCGTCTCGAACGCCGCGGCGATCCCCGTCTTGAGAATGACCAGGGCGACGAAGATCCCGCCCAGCCATCCATACCAGTCCCCGACCCGCCGCCACGCGAACAAGACGAGAAGAATGGGGACCAGGCCCGCGTATGTGGCGAAATCCCAGAACCGGCGCAGGCGGGCCGCCGGATCCCCGTCGGCGGCGTTCCGGCCCGACAAGATCCGCCAGAGGGAGAAAGAAAGGAACAGGAGAGGAAAAACCGCCGAGAAGAACTTCCGCCACACGCCCGGGCGCGGGTAGACGCCCCAGAGGTCCGGATCGGGCGTGGTCGGGACCCCCGCGGCTTTCCACGCCCACGCGATGACCCCTCCCATCGCAAGGGCCGCAACGGTGACGAGAACGATCTCCTTTGTTCGGGCCTTCGGCATCACCTCGGATTGCAAAGCAGGGTGTTTTTCAACGCCCTGCTATCGGCGGTCCTCCCACCGGTGGGCGGGCCGGAACACGCCGCTGTCCTTGATCTCGGACCGGACGGCGAACCGATAGAGACGGACGTGGTAGTCGTAGGGATGATGGTCCCGGCGGTGCACCGCGCAATCCAGAAGGTACTCCCCGGCCAGCAGGTCCAGACCGTCGGCGACAAACCGAACGGTCCCTTCTCCCTCCACGTAGGGGAGCGTCACTCCGTCGATGTCGGTGTTCGATCCGTAGCATTGCAGTCCGTCGCTTCGGAAGAGACCGATCCCGAACACGGGGTCCTCAACGCGCCGATCGGCCCTATACGCGATCTCGATGACGACCGGTTCCCCGGAGTCGAAGATCGCCCTCTCTTCGCCCCGCGCGTCCAGCATCCGGACTCCCGTGATCTCCACTTCCCGCGTCCCCCAGCGCTGATGTTCGGTCGCCTTGTTGACGGCGCGAAGCGCCCTCTCGTCCGCCCTGTCCACGTCGGCCAGGTACGCGTCGATCACCGCCTGAGGCTCCCCCGCCATTCGAAGAGTGCCGTGGTCGAGCCATGCCACCATGTGGCAGAGCTTCTCGACCTTCGAAAGATCGTGCGAGACGAACAGGATCGTCCGCCCGCGGTTCTGGATCTCGTTGATCCGCCGGAGGCACTTGTGCTGAAACGATTCGTCCCCCACGGCCAGAATCTCGTCCACCAGGAGGACGTCCGGCTCGACGGCCACGGCCACGGCGAACCCCAGGCGCATGTACATCCCGGAGGAGTACGTCTTGACGGGCGCATCGATGAACTCTTCCAGCTCCGCGAAGCCCACGATCTCGTCGAACCGGTCCGAGATCTCGGCCTTGCTCATGCCCAGCATTGCGCCGTTCAGATAGACGTTCTCCCGCCCCGTGAATTCCGGGTGGAACCCCGCCCCGAGCTCGATGAGCGCGGAGATCCGGCCGTTGACCGAGATCGACCCGGCGGTCGGCTTCAGGATCCCCGTAATGAGCTTGAGGAGCGTGCTCTTCCCGGAGCCGTTCGGCCCGATGAGCCCGATCGTCCGGCCCTCCGGCACGGCCAGGGTCACGTTCCTCAGCGCCCAGAACGTGTCACGCGCCACGCGTTCCCGTCCCAGGAATCCCTTGACGAAGAGGTCCTTGATCGTGGAGATCCCCGCCATCGAGTAGCGGCGGTATTGCTTCGAGAGGTCCTGGATTTGAATCGCGGGGACGCCCGTTTCCGTCACGGCGCTATACCTCTTCCGCGAAGGCGTCCCGCAGGCGGTTGAGCGTAAAGAAGCCCGCCGCGAGAACGACCAGCGAAAGAAGTCCCAGCCCCGCCAAGCCTTCCCACGCGGGGGCTCTCCCTTCGAACAGGATGTTCCGGTAGGCTTCGAACAGGGGCGCGAGCGGGTTCACGTAAAGCAGGACCCGGAAACGATCCGGAATCAACGAGGCGGGATACAGAATCGGCGTCAGGAAGAACGTGAGCGTGAGCACGTTTCCCAGGACCTGCTCCACGTCCTTGAGATAGACGTTGATGGAAGCCAGGATGAGACAAAGCCCCGTCATGAAAACGAACTGCACGACGACAAGCACGGGGAGGAAGAGAGCCCACGCCGTCAGCGTGACGCCCCCGACGAGGTAGAAGAGGAGCAGGATCGGAAGGGAGAGGAGATAGTTCGCCAAATTCGAAAGAACGGCGACCAGCGGGAGAATCTCCACGGGGAAAACGATCTTCTTGATGAGCGGCCCGCCGCTCACGATCGACCCCACGCTGTGGGACAACCCCAGCGAGAACCAGAGCCACGGAAGCAGACCCGTCAGGACGAAGACCGTGTAGTTTTCGATTTGATGACGGCTGAAGAACGAGAAAACGAGCGCGTAAACGAGCATCAGGAGCAGTGGATTGAGGAACGACCAGACGAACCCGAGCACGCTCCCGCGGTAGCGCATCTTGAGCTCGCGCACGACGAGCGCGGTCACCAGGTCGCGGAACCGGATGATCTCCCGAAGGGTCGCAGGAACGCCGGACGCCATGTTGCCTCGGGCCCCGGGGAGGCTCACGGACCGATCACGCGGAAGCCTTCCCGCTCGGCGGCCAGGGCGAGGCGTTTGTCGAGGCAGACAAACTCGATGCTTCCCGGACGGTTCCGGCTCGCGAGGATCGCCGCCGCGAGTTGCAGGGCATCCCCTGCGCGCAGATTGTGAAGGCGCAAAAGCCTCACGGCGTGCTCCCGGAGCCATTCGGCCGGTGCGACTTCGGCCCACGACTGCCGAAGATCCGAAAGGCGCTTGATGGCACGCCCCGCTTCCGAAGCGTTCAGGTCCTCCTCCCGCTCCATCCGTGCGATGGCCGAGGCGCATTCCACGACCGTCCCCCACCAGGTAACCATCCCCGTCCGAGATTTCCGCATCGCCTCTAGGCCGGACGTTTTGGTGTCGCCGACAACCAGAGGGACGACGGCGGACGCGTCCCAGTAACCGATCATCGGCTCTCCTCCCGTTCCGCGAGCAACGCCGCCAGAATGCTCGCGCCTCGTTTAGGCCTGGGGATCGGCTCGCTCCACTTCAGCTTCGAGGGCTCCACTCCGGGACGCCTGACCAAGCCCGCCCGTTCCATCTCCCGGAGCCATTCCTCAAACGCCATGTCCCCACTGGCCGATACCGGCTCCAGGCGCGCGACCGGCTTGTCCCGATCCATGATGAGCACGCTTTCACCGTGCCGCACACGGTCAAGCAGCGCACTGAGACGGTTCTTCGTTTCGGTAATAGAGGCCTTTTTCATGTGGCTATAATAGCCATTTCTTGGAAGGCTTGTCAAACCTCATAGTCCGCCTGCGTCCGCCGCCTACAGGGTCTTCTCCAGCCGCCGGGCCTTGAGCTGGTCCACGACCTGGCGCACGTCCTGGGCGCGGTCCTTGTGGCAGACGAGAAGCGCCTCCTCCGTCTCCAGATGATGAGAGCCCGGACGCCTGGGGAGCCGGTTACGCGCCTCCCCCCGGCCCATCGAACCACCAAGCCACAAATTCCTTGGCGATCTCAAGAACTCGTTCGGCCTTCGTTGACGCCTCGCCGGAATCGAATGAATCGTAAGCCTCCTGGGGAACCCAGACCGCGCCATCCTCGATGCCGGGATACCGGCTCCAGGTAAATTCCGGCTCGATCGTAAGGGCCGCTCGCACTGCCTCCGCCAGAGGCTCCTGCCATTCCGGAGCGATTCCTTCCGATGTCAGCTTCTCCCGCAACACCTCCGCAACGGCATGCGTCTTCCGAAACAACCCAAGGCACACAAGGACGGCTTTGAGAGACTTCTCAACTGTCTGCTGGGCGTGGTATACGGACTTCTCGTGGAGCCCCTCCCGGCCGAGCAGGTGCGCCGCTTGTAAGTCGCGTTCCGCGTCCCCCAGCCACGCGCGGGCGAAATCCTCATTCCGGACTTCCGACAGAGCCGTCGCCTTGCGGTGCTCAACGGGAAACTCCCACCCCCCCTCCACGCGTCTAACCCCGCTGGCAAGTACATAGTCGCGGGCTTCGCGGAGCATCTCCGAAATGCGGGCGTCCCCGTCGATGATCACCTCTCCCTCGAACGCGATCTCCAGAAAAACGGGGTTGTGGTTGCTCACGTTCGAATGGAATTCGTCTTCCGTGAGCAGGAGCACGTCCACGGGAACACCGAGACCGAGTGCCAGCTTGATCGCCGCAACTTCATTTCCCCGGCGGTGCCGCCGCCGTGGAATATCTTTGGCAACGACCAGCAAATCGATGTCCGAGTCGGCTGTCGCGCTTCCCCGGACGCGCGACCCGAAAACCACCGCACCCCGCACGTCGATCGGAGCCCGAGTCAGTCCCTCGCGGATCCGTTTGCTAAGATCGTCGGTCAGCCCGGTCTCACCCACTGCCTGGACCCTCCTTGGCGACGGCATCCAGAAGCCCCCAGCCGACGACACCGTGGCCGGCAATGGACAAATCGGCTGCGGCGAAGAAGGGGAGGAGGAGCGCGATCGGCAGGGAAACGAGCGTCCGGAAGGAATATCGGAACCGGACGACGTCCCGGATTGCTTCGAGTCGCGTCATCGCATTCTCTCCCTCACAGGTATTCCGTCATCCGCCGGGCCTTGAGCTGGTCCATGACCTGGCGCACGTCCTGGGCGCGGTCCTTGTGGCAGACGAGAAGCGCGTCCTCGGTCTCGACGACGATCAGGTCCCTGACGCCGACCGTGGCCACGAGCTTGCGCGGCGAGTAGACGAGCGTATCCTTCGTGTCGATGGAGATGTGCGTCCCGTGGGCGACGTTTCCAGTTTCCCCGCGCGCGAGGATCCGGTCGAGCGCCGTCCAGGATCCCACGTCGTCCCACTTGAACGAGACGGGAAGGCACGCCACGCGCTCCGACTTCTCCAGGACGCCGACGTCGATCGAGACGGACGGCAGGCCCGGGTAGACCGACCGCACGGCGGCCTGCCGGCGCCCTCCCCGCCTCGCTGCGATTTCGTCCAGGCCGTCGGCCAGGACCGGGAGATGCGTCCGGATCTCCCGCAGGACGGCGTCGGCCCGCCACGCGAACATACCGCTGTTCCAGAAGTACCGCCCGCTCGCGACGTACCGCGCCGCTCGGCCGCGGTCGGGCTTCTCGACGAACGCGGACACCGTCCGGAACCCGCCGCCGATCGCGCGTCCCGCGCGGATGTACCCGTACCCCGTCTCGGGCCGCGTCGGACGGACCCCCAGGGTCACGAGGTCGCCGGAGCGGGCCGCATAACGCGCCGCCTTGAGAAGGGCCGTCCTGAACTTCCTCTCGTCCGCCACCAGATGATCGGCCGGAAGGACGAGCATCACGGCGTCGGGCCGGACTTGGCTCACGATCGCGGCCGCGTATCCCACGGCCGGGGCCGTGTTCCGGCCGACCGGTTCCGTCAGGATGTTGGAGGGCGGGATCTCGCGGAGATGCCGCCGCGTCTCGCCCCGGTGGGCCTCGTTGGTCACGACATAGATTCGGGACGGCTCGACCAGCGGCGCGACTCGACCCATCGTCTGACGGATCATCGACTCGGAGCCGACGATGTCGAGGAGCTGTTTCGGCCGGTGGCCGCGGCTCCGCGGCCAGAAACGGGTCCCCGACCCACCCGCGAGAATCACTGCAAAGAGACGGTCATTGGTCATTGGTTATTGGTCATTGGTTATTGGTTATTGGTTATTGGTCAATCGGGACTTCGAATTCTTCTTTGAGTTCGTAAGCATTCGGATGTACCCGTTCAGCAACTTGAGAACTCGTTCCACCTGACCTTCGAACTCCTTGTATTCGGCGGCTGAGACAAGGCCCTCGTCAAGCATCGTGATCGTGTGATCCAGGAGCTCGCAAGCCGACCCGCGAGATTGTCGGCAGAACTGAATGTTCTCCTGGTAGTGAAAACGACCGTATCCTTCCGCTATATTGGCAGTCACAGAAACAGCCGATCGTTTAATCTGCTCCTGCAGGGACCGCTCCTCCTTCGGAAGCCGTCTAGCCAGTCGATATGCCGTTTGCCGAAGAACTCGCGACTCCTTCCACGCTTCAAGATCCCGAAAACTCTCGATCCTCCCTGATCCCACCCAACACCTCCAACCAAACTAACGATTGACCAATAACGATTGACGATTAACGCTTGACCAATAACTAATTACGGTTCTTTCGTTCCCTCGCGCCCGTAGGCGTCCTCTAGGCGCACGACGTCGTCCAGCTCCGGCGTGGAGACCTCGAAGACGTCGCAGTCGGAGAGCGCGACCATCCGGTGCCGCAGGCCCGGCGTGATGTGGAACCGCTCCCCGGCATCCATTTCGATTTCACGCCTCCCGTCGCCGTCCTCCACGACGAGAAGCATCCGCCCCGCCTGGATGAAGATCGTTTCGTCCTTCACCCGGTGGTACTGGAAGGAGAGGCGTTCGCCGGCCCGGATGTGCAGGACCTTCCCCACGTATCGGCCGGTCTCCGCCCAGATCAGCTCGTGGCCCCAGGGCTTCTCGACCCGCCGGACGCCTTTCGACCCGTTCCCGCTCATCTCTTCCCTCCGGCGGCCGCCGGCGCCGCCACGGCCTCCCTGTACCATGCCACGAACTTTTCGATCCCATCCCGGAACGGCATCCGGGGCTCGTAGCCGAGGAGCCGCCGCGCCTTCTCGACGCTCGCGTACGTCCGCGGAACGTCGCCCGGCTGGAGCGGCTGTCGGTCGATGGAGGCTCTCTTCCCCAGGGCCCGCTCGATCTCGGCGATCGTCTCGGACAGCGTCACGGTCGTCGACTCGCCCAGGTTGATGACCCGGTATCCGCCGGGCCGGTCGATCGCTCTCACGACACCGTCCACGATGTCGTCGATGTACGTGTAGTCCCGCGACGTGGACCCGTCGCCGAAGACGGGGATCGGCTTCCCCTCGTCGATCAGCCGAGTGAACTTGTGGATGGCGAGATCGGGCCGCTGACGGGGGCCGTAGACGGTGAAGAAGCGCAGGCACGTGATCGGCATCCCGCTCAGGTGGTGAACCGTGTACGACAGCAACTCGCCCGCCTTCTTCGTCGCGGCATACGGGGAGATCGGGTGATCCACGAAATCGTCTTCCGAGAATGGGACCTTCGGGTTCTCGCCGTAGACGGAGGACGACGAGGCGAAGACGAAATGCCGCACGCCCGCCTTCCGGGCGGCCTCGAGAAGAACCAGCGTGCCCCGAATGTTCACGTCCTGGTACCCGAGCGGGTCGGCGATGGACGGCCGGACGCCGGCCTTGGCCGCCGAATGGAAGACCGCGTCGGGCTTTTCTTCCTCAAAGAGGCGGGAAACGGCCTCCGCGTCCCGGATGTCGCCCTCCGCAAGGCGGAAAGACGGGTGCGCCAGGGCGGAACGGATGTTCCCCTCCTTGATTCCCCGCGAATAGAACGGGTCGAAATTGTCGAGGCCGATCACCCGATCGCCCCTGGCAAGAAGTCTCTCCGCCACGTGCGAACCGATGAAACCGGCGCCTCCCGTGATCAGGCAAGTCTGCATTTGCGGCTCCAGAAACAACAACTGAGTAAGTTAGCGGAAAACCCCGTGAACGTCAAAGAATCTTAGCAGGCTGCTGAAAAACAGCAGCCTGCGCGCGGTGCAGGGATGCACCGCCAAATCGCGAAGGTTCTTTCTTGAGCGATTTGTGAGACTTGCGCGAATTTACTTCGCGCAAGTCGTGGCTGAAAAAGCCATGGATGGACTTTTTCAGCCCCCTGTTAGACGCCCGCCCGGTGGAGATTCAGATGGAAGTCGTAGATGTCCTGGAGGGTTCGCTCGAACGGAATCGCCGGCGTCCAGCCCACGGCCTTCCGGATCTTCTCCGGACTCCCGACGAGGAGCGGAATTTCGACGGCCCTGACGCGCTCGCGGGCCTCCCGCACCTCGATCGACCGGCCGGCCAGCCCGATCATCAGGTTCAGGACTTCTCCGATGCTCCGCGGCTTGCCCGAGCAGACGTTGTAGACCTCCCCCCGCGGCGCGCGGGCCAGAAGCAATCGGTACGCTCGGACAACGTCCCTCACGTCCGTGAAGTCGCGCTGGGGCGCGAGATCGCCCGCCTCGATCGCCGGCGGGGCCTCGCCGCGCGCGATCCGGGCCACGCGCTCGGCGAAATCGGCGCAAACGAACGACGTGTCCTGTCCGGGCCCCGCGTGGTTGAAGGGACGCGCCATGACGACGTCCAGCCCTTCCGCGTGGCTCGCCTGGTAGGCGGCCATCTCCTGGCAGACCTTGCTGACGGCGTAGGGAGAGAGAGGCCGAAGAGGAGAGTCCTCCCGAAGCGGCATCTCCCCGGGTCCGGCCGCCCCGTACTCGTGGCTGGACCCCACGACGAGGATTCTTGCCCGGGACCCGACGGCCTTCACCGCCTCGAACAGGTTCACCGCCGCCAGGAAGTTGACCTCGTACGTCGCCCGCCGCGTTTTCCAGGAGCCTTGAACGTGCGCGGCGCCCGCCAAGTGGTAGATTTCGTCCGGCATCGCGCGCTCGATGACGCGGACGAGATCCTCGGAACGGGTCGCGTCCCCCTGGACGAGGTCCACCCGGCCGGCGACGGCTTGGAGGCGGTGGACGCGGCCCATGTCGTGGACAAGCCCGAAGACCTGCGTCCCTTCATCAAGCAGAAGAGATGTGAGATGGCTCCCCACGAAGCCGTCGATGCCGGTGATGAGGGCTTTCATCCTGCGTTCCGATCTCCGATCCCCGATTTCAAGTTTTCAATTTCCAATTTCCAATTTTCAATTTCCAATTTTCAATTTTCAATTTTCAATTTCCAATTTTCAATTTCGCTTTCTTCTCCCCCGCTCCTCCGGCTCGACATGCGCCCCGGCCCCGATCGCCTCCCTGAGAATTTCGGGAGACACCGACACGGCGCCGACTTCTCCGACGACGACCCCCGCCGCCGCGTTCGAGAGGCGGGCGGCGTCAACCAGGGAGACTCCCGCCGCGAGGGCCAGGGTCAGGACGGCGATGACCGTATCGCCCGCCCCCGTCACGTCGAACACTTCCTGGGCCGCCGTGGGGATGTGCGTGATCCGTCCGTCCGCCTCGAAGAGCGACATTCCGTGCTCTCCCCGGGTTATCAGCACGGATTCGGACCGAAGGAGCTTGAGAAGCCGCCCGCCCGCCGCCGACAGCGACTCCTCGTCGCGGATCGGGATGCCGGCCCCCGCCGAGGCCTCGGCCGTATTCGGCGTCACGATCGTCACGCCCCGGTACCAGGGGAAATGCCCGACCTTCGGATCGACGGACACGGGAATCCCCCGGCGCCGCGCGCGGGCGACGACCTTCGCCAGCAGGTCGCGGGAGACGACCCCCTTGCTGTAGTCCGACACGACGACCGCGTCCGCCTCCGGCACGCGCGAAGTCAACCCGTCCAGAAGCCGCCGCCTCGATCCGTCGCTCAGCTCTCCGGCGTCTTCGCGGTCGAAGCGGACGACCTGCTGGTGCTGGGCGATGACCCTCGTCTTGATCGTCGTGGGCCGCTTATCGGAAACGACGACCCCGCCGCACTCGGCCCCCGTTTTTCGAAGCTCGGTCAGGAGGACGGAACCGGCCTCGTCCCGGCCGATGGCGCCGATGACGGAAACCTTCGCCCCCAGGCGCGCCAGGTTTCCCACGACGTTCGCCGCGCCGCCCAGGTGAACGGTCTCGCGCATCACGCGGACGATCGGCACGGGGGCTTCCGGCGAGATCCTCTCCACCGAGCCCCAGACGTACCGGTCGAGCATCAAATCCCCGGCCACGACGACCCGCCGGCCGGGGAGACGATCGACCAGCTTCGAAAACCGATCCGCCCCCGCCGCCTTCAAACCCTTCCCTCCCCGGTCCGCGCCCCCTCCAGGCCCCCCAGCATCGTCATGAGCAGGAGCGCGGGCTCCACGTGGAACGAGATATTGACGAGCCCCTGAACGATGATCGCGAGGAACGCCCCGGCGGCGGCTGTCCAGTAGGTCCGTGCGGCCCCGGTGGAAGAGCGGAGACGGACGAGCCGCCAGGCGATCGCGCCGAGAAGGACCATGAAGACGGCGAAACCCGCCTCGCCCGTTTCGATGAGGACGTTGAGGAAATGGTTGTGCGCATGGTCCGGCCGCCCCTCGAACGCGTAGCGCTCGTAATTGACGAAGGCCATGTTCTTGAGACCGATTCCGAAGATCGGCGCGTCGTTCAGAATTTTGAGCCCGGCTCTCCACGTATCGAACCGCTCCTGCATCTGGACGACCTTCTGGGGAGACGCGATCGACATGATCCGCTCCGCCCTCTCCGGCGCAACGACCGACAAGACCCCCACGACCAGGGCCAGGCTCAAGACCACGCCGCCCGCCGCGGCCAAGGGCCGCTTCGACGTCGCCACGGCGATGGCAAGCGACGCGGTCGCCGCCGCGACCCACCCTCCCCGCGAACCCGTCAGGACGAGACCGATGACGGAGAGACCGAACACGGTCCCGAAAAGGACCCGGTCGGCCGGTCTCGCCGGCGGGCAGAAGCGGAGGATCCCGAATAAAAACGCCGCGTAGATGATGAGCGAGGTGGCCGTCTGATTCGGGAAGCCGAGCGAGCGGACCTGGAGCCTCATTTCCTCGAAGCCCCCGTGCCCTTGGCCGTGGGCGAGGGCCCACCCCGCCCAGAGGAGGCCGGCGCCGATGCCGACGGCCATCATGCGGGCGAACCAGAGCCGGCGGTTCTCGTCCGACAGCGAGGCGGCCGCGAGCAGATAGGCCGATGAATACCTGAGGACGTCCCACAGGCCGCGCAGGGACTGCGGCGGTTGGATCGCGTACCACGTCGAGAGAGACGCGGCCGCGAGCCAAGCGAGCAGAAACGGCAGGAGCGGAGCGCGCCGCCATGCCGCGAGCGAAAAGCCTCCCGACGCGGCGCCGTGGATCAGCCCGCCCAGGAGGGCCAGTCCGTAACCGATGTTCTTGGCCGATTCGGAGGTGGGAAGGAATAGGACCATGACGCAGAACCCGCCCCAGAGGATCCTCTCTCCCAGCCACGCCAAGCGCGCCCGGACGTTCTCCCCCGACTGGATGCCTTCGATCTCTTCGACGACCCTCACGTTCCCGTTTCTCCCATCCGAATGCTGAAAAAGGCCATCCATGGCTTTTTCAGCCACGACTTGCGCGAAGTGAATTCGCCCAAGTCTTTCAAATCGCTCAACACCAGATCTGCGCGATTTGGCGGTGCATCCCTGCACCGCGCGCAGGCTGCTGTTTTTCAGCAGCCTGCTAAACCCTCGATCAGACGTACCATCCCTTCGACGAAACGATCCAACGACAGCCGCGAGGCCGCCTCGCGGGCCAGCCGCCCGCGCTTCTCCCTCTCGGACGGATCGCACGACGCCGCGATGGACCGCGAGAGAGCGTCGATGTCGCCGGCCGAGTCGATCACCCAGCCCGCCCCGGCCTCCTCCACGACTTCCGCGGCCCCGTTGTCTCTCGTGGTGACGACCGGAACGCCCGCCGCCATCGCCTCGAGGCAGGCATTGCTGAAAGGATCGTACAGAGTCGGAAGGACGAAGACGTCAACGGCCCCCAGCAGGCGCTCAGGATCCTTGACCGGACCCAGCCACTTGATCTCTCCGTCGATCCCGAGCCGTTTCGCCGCCCTTCGGTACGGACCCGGATCTCCCTTCCCTGCGACGGCGAGGAGGAAACCTCCCGCTCCCTCCCGTCCGGCTCCCCGCCCCAGGGCCTCGATCAGCGGCGCGAGTCCCTTCCGTTCGAACCCGGAGCCGAGAAACAGAAAGACCGGGACGTCGTCTCCGATGCCCCAGTCCCTCCGGACGCCGGACCGCCACCGAAGGCGAAGTCCCGGGTGGAACCGGTCGAGATCGACGCCGTTGGGGAGCACGACGATCCGGCCGGACGGGGTCCCATAGTACCGCGATATTTCCTTCGATACCAGCGTTGAATTCGCCACGATGAGGCGGGCGCCGCCCCCGGCGTAGAGGCGCCGCTCGAGGTGGAGGATCCATCGGTGAAACGGGGAAAAACGGGCGTCCAGGCGTCCCCGGAGGCCGCGCCGGTCGAGCCACGCCCGGTGGCACCCGTCGCCCGCCCGGTAGATGTCGGCATCGAGGATGCGGTCGAAACTGACCGTGACGTCGGGATCGATGGTCCGAAGAGCGTCCCGGACCCGGCGAACGAAGAGAACGCTCGAAAGTGTCCGCCCCAGGGGGGCGGACCCCACCGCATGAACGGTCAGGCCGGGCCGGTCCTCGCCCCGCCAGGTTTCGCAAACGAGATGAACGTCGCCGCCCCGTTCGGCGAAGCGGCCCGCCGCCTGATCGAGGAACCGCTCTGCGCCCCCGAACGGCGTGTACGCCCGCCGAACGAACGCGATCCGGCGGGTCCCCCGTTTAGACACCGGCCCGCCCGGCTTCCAGGAAACAGCACAAACCGTTTCCGCGCCGGAGCATGTCAGGACAGGCCGAGGAGATTTCTGGCTCTCTCGTACACGGCGCGGGCGACGGCAACCGCCCGAACCGCGTTATCCCTGGAGGGCTCGCCGTGCGGAAGGAGCCCGGCCTCGGTCGGATAGCGCCCTCGGTAGATGCTGTCGATAAAGACCGCATCGTCCATCGAGAGAATGGACCCCCAGCCGAACGATTCGACGCCGTTCAGAAGCTTCGCGATATCGTGCGTCCGATCGGGGCTCCCCCCTTTTTCCAGGACCAGCGCTTTGAGCGTCTTTTCGACGCACTGTTGGCCGTGGTAGCAGGCGGGGCGGAAGACCTCCCGCTCAAGCAGCATAGAAGCCGCCGTGAGTTCCTCCTCGGCGTCCCGCAGCCATGACTCGGTTGCCTTTCGCATGTACAGGACCCTCCCCGTTTCCAAGACCTCCCGGAGGAACGGGCTTCCAACCGACAGGAGGCGCCACATCTCCTCTGGCGTCAGAACCTCGATGTCCAGCGCGAGATTCCGATCCGCCAGAATCATGCCGACCTCGCATCGGCGGTCGATCGGCCGCTTGGGCGTTTCCTTCACGATCAGGAGATCGACGTCGCTGTCCGGACGAGATCCTCCAGTCGCCCGCGATCCGAACAGGATGATCCGATCGGGATCGTACCGCTCCACGAGCCGTTTTGTAATCTCTTCTAGGGTCGTCAGCATCGCGTCCGCGCCTCGTCTCGCCCCGTCGAGCCGGCCGTTCGGCCGGGCCCGCCGGAACGTGTCATCATACCGCGGCCGGGATTCTAACGCCAGAGGTTCGCAGCCCCCCCCGATCCGCGTGACTACGCGCGGATCGGGGCGTACGCGGATCAACACCCGCCGCGCCCGCGCCCCGAGGCGGCCCTGCCGTAAACTTCCTCCAGCCGGTCGAGCATTCCGCTTTCCGAGAACCGCTCGCGGACACGGGCCTTTCCAGCCTCGCCCATTCTCCGGCGGAGATCCGCGTCCCCGGCAAGGAGAGCGATCCTGCCGACAAGAGCGGATGCGTCGCCGGGCGGAAAAAGGAAGCCGGTCTCCCCCTCCCGCACAACCTCCGCGATGGAGGGAAGCGACGATGCGACAACCGAAAGTCCCGCCGCCATCGCCTGGAGGACGGCCTGCGGCACCCCCTCGTTCGCCGTCGAGGGAAACACGAATACATCCATCGCCGAGAGCAGTTCCGCGACCTCCTCGCGGTGGCCGGTCATCGTTACCGTCTCGCTCAGTCCTTCTTTCGCGACGCGGGCCCGGAGCCGGTCCGCCTGCGGGCCGTCGCCCACGATGACGATCCGAAGCCCCGGCGCGGCCCCCCGGAGATCTCGGGCCGCATCGAGAAGGAGATCGTGTCCCTTCCACGACCTGAGAACGGCGATCGTTCCGACGACGAAGGCGTCCCGGCCGATCCCGAGCACGGCGCGAGCCGCCGCCCTGGCCTCCGGACGGTCATAGGCCGCCGGATCGATATGCGTCGGGACGGCGACGAGTCTCTCGGCCGGGTACCCGTTCCGCTCGATCAGCGTCCGGCGAATCGCCTCGCTCGTCGTGACGACGACATCGGCCAGCCGCGTGTAGAGCCATCTCGTCAGGATGCCCGTCGAGACGGGCGT
>JACPZO010000022.1 GCA_016195465.1 Nitrospirota bacterium | reverse complement strand
GGTTGTCCATGAGGACCCAGGCGCAGACGGAGCATCCGTCGCCAACAACATTCGTCCCCAGCCGCTCAAGAAACCTCGCTCTGTCACGAATGTCCCGAAAGATCGCGGTCTTGTTGATCCCCCGGACCATGACGTGGTGGAGGGCGCCGGGAATGTCGAGGCGAGCATGCCGTGGCATGGGCGAACACTACACGCCTCCCTATCCGCCGTCAAGAGTTTTGCAACGTAAGAAACAACGTCCCCATTTTCCTTTGAAAGGTGTTGTCGCCTCGCTTGACACACGGACCCAAAAAGGGTACAAACGAACCCAATATGGGTGCGCCGAAGCGTAACGATCTTTCTGTCGCCCTGTTTGGCAAGACCCGCCGCACGGTACTGGCATTGTTTTTCGCCCGCCCGGATGAATCGTTCTACCTTCGCCAGATCGCGAGGCTCGCGGGAGTCGGACCGGGCGCCATTCAGCGGGAACTCGGACGGCTGGCTGAAGCGGGAATCATCAACCGGTCCGCGCGGGACCGTGTCGTCGAATACCGGGCAAACCGTAAATGTCCGATCTTCGCGGAATTGGAAGGCTTGATACGGAAAACGGCCGGCCTTGCCGGCGTGCTCCGGGAGGCGCTGGGTCCGCTTTCAAGGGAGATCGACCTGGCGTTCGTCTATGGCAGCCATGCGACCGGAACGGCCGGAGCGGCGAGCGACGTGGACGTGTTGATCGTCGGAGAGGCGGACGAACTCGCGATCCACCGGGCCCTCGTTAAGGCCGAGCTCCGGTTGTCGCGGCCGGTCAACTACGTTCTGTTCAGCCGGAAGGAGTTACAAAACCGGCGCAAAGAAAAAGGCGGCTTCCTCGCCCGCGTACTGAGCGGGCCAAAAATCCCGATCGTCGAGGACTCTCGGGATGTATGAAGACCTACTGAGGTCAGGCCGCATTCGGCGGCAGAAAATCTCCCGAAACGAAATCCGGAGAGCTCTCGACCGGGCCAAGCGCGACCTGAAAGTGGCCCGCAAGATCATGTCCGAAGACTGGGACTGGGGGTTCGCCGTAACCTACAACGCCATCCTGCAGGCGTCTCGGGCTTTCATGTTCTCGAAGGGATACCGTCCCGCGGGGGCCGAAGGACACAAGAACACCTTCGCCTTCATGTCCGCCGCGTTGGGAAAGGAATACGAAGACCTCGTAACGTTCTTTGACCGCATGCGCAGCAAGAGAAACCAGGCGATCTACGACGTCGCCGGGCTCATCACGGAAACGCAGGCCCGGGGCTTGTATACAAAAGCCGTCGACTTCGTGGGCTTGATCGAAAAAAAGATTGCGCGTTGATTTTCACAGGCGTTCGGCTAGAATAAAATCCTTTTTCATCCCCTCCAGGAGGCGAATTTGAAACCAGGGACAACGGCCGAACAACCGCAGGCGGCAGAAGCCGCTCTCTCCGCATTTCTCGACCGCATCAAAGACAGACAGGCCCGCGTCGGAATCGTCGGACTGGGATACGTCGGCCTGCCCCTCGTCCTTCGCTTCGCCGAGGAAGGGTTCGAGGTCCTGGGGTTCGACGTCGATCCCCGCAAAGTCGCGGCCCTGAACGCCGGCCGGTCGTACATCCATCACATCAAGGGGGAGGCGGTCTCGGCCGCGCGTTTCCGGCCGGCCAAGCCGTTCGCCGCCACGGCCGACTTCGACCGGCTCTCCGAAGCCGACGCGATCATCGTCTGCGTCCCGACGCCGCTCGACGATCACCGCGAGCCGGACCTCCGCTACATCGACCAGACGGCCGAATCGATCGCGCGCGTCCTCCGGCCGGGCCAGCTCGTCGTCCTCGAGAGCACGACGTATCCCGGGACGACGGACGAGCGCCTCCTCACGCGCTTCTCGGCCGGGGGAATGCAGGTCGGCCGCGACTTCTTTCTCGCCTTCTCGCCCGAGCGGGAGGACCCGGGGAACCCGAACTTCTCGACGCGCACGATCCCAAAAGTCGTCGGCGGAACGACGCCCGCATGCCGCGAGGCCGCCGTCGCCCTGTACCAGTCCGTGATCGACAAGGTGGTCCCCGTCTCCTCGACGCGGGCGGCCGAGCTCACGAAACTCCTCGAGAACATCTACCGGAGCGTCAACATCGCCCTGGTCAATGAGCTCAAGATCCTCTGCGACCGGATGGGGCTGGATGTCTGGGAGGTCATCGACGCGGCGAAGACGAAGCCGTTCGGCTTCACGCCCTTCTACCCGGGGCCCGGTCTGGGCGGCCACTGCATTCCGATCGATCCGTTCTATCTCACGTGGAAAGCGCGCGAGTACGACTTCGCGACGCGGTTCATCGAGCTGGCCGGGGAGATCAACGCCGGGATGCCCGAATACGTCGTCCGGCGGGTCGTGGACGCCCTCTCCGACAAGGGGAAGGGAATCCGGGGCGCGGCTGTCCTCGTCCTCGGCGTGGCCTATAAGAAGGACGTGGACGACCAGCGGGAATCGCCTTCGCTCAAGCTGATCGAACTGCTCAAGGGACGCGGCGCGGAGGTCTCCTACCACGACCCTTACGTCCCCGTCTGCCGCGGACACCGGCACTATCCGGACCTGGAACTCAGATCGGCCCCCCTCACCGACGAGTTCCTCCGGTCGGTTGACTGCGTCCTGATCGCCACGGACCACTCGAACGTGGACTATGGCCGCATCGTGGCTCTGGCCCCCCTCATCGTCGACACGCGGAACGCGACAAAAGGCGTCCATGCCGGACGCGACAAGATCGTCAAGGCGTAGCCGGTGAACGTCCTCGTCACCGGCGGAGCCGGCTTCATCGGGTCCAATCTCGTTCGCGCGCTCCTGGACCGGGGCGACGCCGTTCGAGTCCTCGACAACTTCGCCACGGGGAGCCGGACGAACCTGGCTGAGATTCATCCCGTCTCCGCCGACCGCCTCTCTGTGATCGAGGGCGACATCCGGGACCAGGAAACCTGCCGCGACGCCTGCCGCGGGGTCGAGGTCGTCTATCATCAGGCGGCCCTGGGCTCCGTCCCCCGCTCGATCGAGGACCCGTCGACAACCGACGCCGTCAATATCCACGGGACGGTCAATATCTTCTCGGCCGCCCGCGAGGCCGGCGTTCGCCGCGTCGTCTACGCGTCGTCATCCTCCGTCTACGGAGACGAACCATCCCTCCCCAAGGTGGAGGGCCGAATCGGACGCCCCCTCTCGCCGTACGCCCTGACGAAGCTCACCAACGAGCGGTACGCCGACCTCTTCTCTTCCCTCTACGGCATGACGCTCGTGGGCCTTCGGTACTTCAACATCTTCGGTCCCCGCCAGAGCCCGGACGGACCTTACGCGGCCGTGATCCCGCGATTCATTCAGGCGCTTCTCTCGAAGGAAGCGGCGACGATCAACGGAGACGGCGAGCAGAGCCGCGACTTCACGTACGTCGCCAACGCCGTCCAGGCGAACCTTAAGGCGGCGTCCGCCGAACTCCCGGCCGGCCACCACGTCTTCAACGTGGCCTGCGGGGAGCGGTTCACGCTCAACGAGCTTCACCGGATCCTGTCCGGAATGGTGGAATCACCCGTTCTTCCTGTCCACGGTCCGGCCAGACCGGGGGACGTCCGACATTCGCAGGCCGACATTACGGCAATCCAAGAGCGGCTCGGATACTTGCCGGAGACCGACATGGAAGAGGGCCTCCGCCGGACGCTCGACTGGTTCCGAATGGGGTCGCGGCCCGCGTGATTCGCCGCCCGACTCATCTTTCCTGTCTCCTGGCCTATTGAATCTCTGCCAATGGTTGTGCAAGGAGGACATGAACCATGGAGAACTGCCCGGAATGCCTGTCCCCCGTCGCGAGCGAGGCGTCGGTATGCGCCGCCTGTGGGAGACGGATCAAGGGAAAACCATGCCCGGAGTGCGGCGAACTGTCTAGGACGATCGCCAGGAAGTGCCAGTACTGTGGGCACAGCTTCGCGCGCGAAGAGAGAGTTGCCAGATTCGAACCTTACAGGACTAAAGCATCTCTGCTCCCTACGTTATTTCTGCGTGGCCGCCTGATTCCGCAAGAAATCCATCTGACGCCTGACAAGATCGTAATCCGAAGCTGGGGCTTCTTCTGGCTCAGCCGAACCGACGAAGAAAGCCCCTGGGAGAAGATCGCGGGTTATCATTATCATTCAGGGTGGTTCTGGGATGGAGTTGAAATCCAAACGCGAGGCCAAAGAGCAAGCATCATAACTTGCCTGCGAAAACCGGATGGGGCGCACGTAAAGAGAATCCTGGAACAGATGAAGGAGTAGGAACTTCCGGGATCCTCGATGGAAGCAACAACACCGGACCCCAACGCCTAGCCGTAGCGGGGCACTCCATGGCACCTCCCCCGTATTCGCACATGTGGAATCCAGTCCTTTCGGTCTGGATTCCAGCTTTCGCGGAAATGACGTGGAAGTATGCACGGAGATTTTTCAACAAGCTCTTAGCGGCATCCCGTCACCCTGAGTCGACTCCCTGTCCACCGGGAGCGACCCTCTAACCTTGCCGACGCTCCTTCCAAGAGCGTCCGTCTCATTTCGACGCATCTGGGACCGAAGCGTAACTCCTTGTTCTCGTTGAACATTCATTGAATTCCTTGCGTCGATCGTCCCAAACCAGAGAAGTGGAACGCCGGTTGCTTATTCTTCGCTCCGGCCGTCGCTCAAAGGGGATCGCGGCTCCTTGATGCACAACTGAAACCTCCGGCGAAGACGATGACCCTCCTCGACAACATCACCGAAGTCCACCTCGACGGCCTGGAAAGCGTCGTTCACATGGCCAAGGACGACCCGGAATTCCTGAGCCAGCTCCGCCGGGATCCCGTGGAGGCCGTCCGAAGAATCGGGATCGTCCTCTCCGACTTCGAATGGAGAATCATCCGCACGGCCGCCCGCCACATCGCTTGACGTAAGACAAAGCTGGTCGAACTCAAATCGCCACGGACGGCTCATTCCAGAAACCCCCGGATCATCCGGACGACTTTCTCGGTCACAGCAAAGTCCTTTCCTCTATTGTTCGATCGGCCCTAATCTGATACTTATTAAAGGACGCTCTCCGGTGTGACCCCATCTGTCACGGGCGTCTGCTACCCTTTCACCATGCCGATCGCCGTCCACACATTCTCGTACGCCGACTCCGGCGCCCTCGACCGCCTTCTCGCCCCGTGGGCGGCGGAGGCCGTCGAACGCGGCCGGCCGTTCCGGTTCGACGACCGGATCGTTCTCGTTCCCTCCTCCCGGGCGGGCCGATTCGTCCGCGGGCGGATCGCCGCGCGCGTCTCGCGAGCCGCGAATGGAGAGTCCGCGGCGTTCCTTCCTCCGCCGACGTGGACCTTCCGCGACCTTGTCCGGGAGATCCTCCGGCCCGAGGAGATCCCCGTCGTGAAGGAACTCGATGAGGAAGTCTTTCTTGGAAGCCTCCTAGACGAAATGGGCGATCTCCCCGTCCTGGAGCCGCTCCGGGGGCCCGACGGGAGCTTTTCCACCGGCCTCGTCTCGCACATTCTCAAGTTCTTCCGTGAGATCCGCGACTACGACGCGCCCCTTCCCCTGACGCCGCGGGTCGACGCGATCCGTAATCATCTCGGGCTCGTCCGGGAAACGGCCGAGGCCCTGGACGCCGTCCTCGACCGCTACGCCATGCTCCTGGACCGGCTGAACGTTTGGGACGAGGCGGGTCTCCGCTGGCGGGCCCTCGAACGGCTCGCCTCCCCTGGAAACGATGTCTCCGCCTTCCTTGACAACATCCGTGAGATCGCGGTCTGGGGATTCGAGGACATGGGTGCCCGGGAGCGGGACATCCTCCGCCGTCTGGCCGAGCGCGTGCCGGTCACGGCTCACGTTCCTTTCGTTCCCGGTTGCGCCGGATACGCCTCTTCCGAACGCCTCGCGCGGCAACTGGGTGCGGCGGAATCCCCGAAAGACGCTTCCGCCCCGCCCTCTCTCGACTCGCTCCTCTTCAACCGGGCCACTCCCGATGAGCGGGCCGCCCTGGCAGGCCGGATCGTTCTCGAGCGCGCCGTCACGCTCACGCCCGTTCCAAGTCCGGAGGCCGAAGTCGCGGCCATCGCCCGGATCGTCAAGCAGGGCGCGCTGAACGGGGAGATCCCGGACCTCTCGCGGGTCCTCGTGACGTTCTTCGGGTCGGACCGCTATATCCCGCTCGTGGAGGAGATCTTTCCCCGGTACGGGATCCCGGCGAATATCGCCCCCGGAAAACCCGCGCCGAGGGTCCCGTCCATCCAGGCCGTCTCGGCCCTCCTCGATGCCGCCGTCGAAGCGTCGCCCGGCGCCGTCGCCCGGCTTCTCTCAACCCCCTATCTCTCCTTCCTCTCCGCCGAGGCGCATTCCGTTCTCCTCTCCCTCGCCCGGACGAATCCGCCGGCCGCGTCGAGGGAGGAGTGGCTCTCTCTCGTCGACGAGACGCTTTCGGCCCGACAGAGCGCGCGAGCGATTGAGAATGACGCAAGCCGTGGACCATCCCCCGGCAAGACAGCGAACGAGATCCGGCGGAGCCTCTCGGTCCTGTTCGATCGTCTCGACCGGATCGCAAGAGCGTCCGGCTGGGAGGATGGGAGACGGGCCCTGTGGGAGGCTCTCGCGGCCGGAGGGTTCCGCGGGAACCTCCGAACGGAAGAAGACCACCAGGGGGCAAGACGGTTCTTCGAAATCTGGCAAAGGCTCCAGTCGGCGGTCGGCGCCGCGTCGAAGCTCGGCGGTCAGGCCGGACCCGCCGGTCTCCGGGAGATCGCCGACCACCTGCGCCGGGCGTTGGGCCGAGAGACGGTCCGCGTCGCGGGCGGCGAGACATCCGCCGTCCAGGTCCTCGATCCGATGGAGGCGCGGGGGATCGATTTCGATCTCGTCTGCGTGGGCGGGTTGACGATCGACGGCCTTCCCGGGAACGCGCCGACGAACATCTTCTTCGGCGGATGGGTCCGCGAACAGCTTGGCCTTCCGTCGGCCCGCCAGCGCGTCGAGGCCAGGCGGCAGGACTTTCTCCGCCTCCTTCACGCGGGCCGCCGGGCCTGCCACCTCGTCTATCCCCTCCAGGTGAACGGCCGGCCCGTAGAGCGGTCTCCGTTCCTGTCCGAACTGGACGAACTGGTTGAAGTCGGGCGGATCGGGAGCGTTCCGCCGAAAGACTCGGGGGCCCCTCCCTTGTCGAAGGAAGAATGGGACCGAGCCGCATTCGGCGCGGGGACTCTCCCGGCCGGCGCGGCCCCGGAGGCGGACGATCTCTCGGAAATCGCCGAATCGTTCCAGGCGGCGATCGCCCAGGGCGCGGGGATCCGGAACGGGGTCCCCGGACACGGCGGAAACCTGACCGGGACGCCCGCCGCGCCCGTCATCCGGGACCGGTTCGCCGACCGCACCTTTTCCGTCTCGGAGATCGAAAGCTGTCTCGAATGCGGTTACAGGTACTTCCTGTTGAAAGTCCTCGGCCTTCCCGCGCCTCTCCCCGGTCCGGACCAAGCCGAGGCGATCCTCCGAGGAAAGGCGTATCACGAGATCCTGGCCGCGTTCTACGGGGAGTGGAAACGGCCTATCGCGGAAGGGGAAAGGGAAGCGGCGTTCGCGCGCATGGCGGAGATCGCGAAGGGCATCTTCGCGCGCGAGGGTCTCGACGTGGAAGCAAGGCGGGCGCTGGCCCCGTTAGACAGGCGGGGCGTCCTCGCCTCCTGGATCGACGCCGAAGCGGAGGGCGGGTGGCCGGCCGAAGAAGTGCTCTCCGAACAGACCGTGGAAGGAACGCTCGCCTGCGAAAGCGGAGACGCGCGGTTCCGAGCGCGGATCGACCGGATCGACCGGACCGGCTCCGATGCGACGATCCTCGACTACAAAACGGGTTCGCGCCTTCCGACGCAGACGAGCGTCCGGGAGGGACGGTCGCTCCAGCTTCCGCTTTACGCGCTTCTCCTCGAGCGGAGCGGCAAAGGGACCCGCGTGGCGCGGATGGGTTACGCCTCCGTTCGCTCGGCGCCGAACGCCGGCATTAAGCCGATCCTTCTGCGGGAAAGCGGGAAAACCGCGGACCACCCCGCGGCGCGCACGAGGACCTGGGCCGCGGATGAAGAGTTCGATGCCGTCCTGAATCTCGCCGCCGGGAGGGCTGTCGATGTCGTCCGAGCGATCCGGAGCGGCTTCTTCCCCCACGCGGACGATCCCCGCGCGTGCAAAGCCTGCGCGCTCTCCGACGTCTGCCGACATCACCTTCTTCCGGAAGAACCGGACGACCGCCCGGATCGCGGGGAGGATCAAGATGGCGGTTGAGACGATCCGCGATATCCGCCGCCACGTCATGATCCACGCCCCGGCCGGCTCGGGAAAGACGCACGCCCTCGTGACGCGAACGCTCGCCCTGCTCGCCGCGGGAGAAGCGCCGGAAGGGATCGTCGCCGTGACGTTCACGGACAAGGCGGCGCTGGAGATGCGGGAGCGGATCGTCCGGGGACTCGCCCATCCGGACCAGGCAGGGTTTCCGGGCGGCGAGGAGAAGGACCGGCTCCGCTCGCTCTGGATGGATGTCCGCGACGAGCCGCGGCGGCTCCGCGTGAGCACGATCCACGCCTTCTGCGGCGACGTCCTCCGCCGCTTCCCGATCGCCGTCGGCCTCGATCCGGACTTCTCGGTCCTCGACCCGCACGACCAGGCCTACTTCCGGGCGCGCGCCGTGGAGGAGTCGGTCTTGTCGTGGAGGCGGGGCCGCGGGACGGACGCGGGCGAAATGTTCCGGGACGCCGCGGGCGAGGCCGGAGGGATCCGCGCCCTGACGGAGACGCTGGAGGAGATGCTCGGGGGGCGAAAGCGGCTGGGAGACGTCATCCGGCGGTGGACGAGGAACGGCGCCATCGACCCGGACGAATACGCCGAAACGTACGCTCACGGCGTAAAGGAGGCCTGGGCGCGCGCCTGGCAGGGCGGCGGCGGCGAAAACCTGCGGGAAAAACTGCTTCAGTTCCGGTCTCTCATGAAGGGCAACACGACGGCTCACGAAGAGTACGCGCTCGAAACGCTCGCCGCCCGCGTCCGATCGAGCGACTTCGGGACGATCGAGGACGTCCTCTCGCTGACCCGTGGGTTCCTCACGAAGAAAGGTGAACCCCGCAGGACATTCCCAGTCACGAAGAAGGAGATGAACGGCGTCGACCGGGCCCTCTACGAATCGCTCCACACCGCGGTCGCCGGCCTCCTTGCCCCGCTCGCCGACGAAGCGATGAGCCACCCGCCGTTCGAATCCGCCCGCCGGGCCGCCCGCGCATGGGCTTCGTGTCTGATCCTCTACGTCGAGGTCGAGGCGAGATACAACCATCTCAAGAGACGGCACGGGGGGATCGACTTCGACGATCTGGAGCTCCTGGCCCTCGGCCTCCTGACCGGCCAAGCGGCCGAGCGGGCGAGAGGCGACGCCGGGTTCCACCCGATGGACGCCCTCCTGGCCCTCGACAACCGCGTCCGCCACCTCCTGATCGACGAGTTTCAGGACACGAGCGGACTCCAGTGGGAGATCGTGAAACCCCTCGTCTCGGAATGGCTCTCCGGAGAGGGATCGTCCGACACGCCCCGGACGTTCTTCGCCGTGGGAGATCCCAACCAGTCGATCTACCTCTTTCGCGACGCCGAAGTGGCGCTCATGAGATCGGTCCGGCGGAAGATCGAGGATCTGCCGGAGGAAGACCGCGCCGTCATCCCCTTTGAGACGAACCGCCGCTCGGCCCGGGCGATCGTCGCGTTCGCTAACCGGGTCTTTCCCCCTCTCCTCAAGGGCGATTACACGCCCTCTCTCGGCGCGCGCCCGGAAGAAGGCTCCGTGTCGATCCGGCTGGTCCTGGGAAAAGATCCGGGGCGGACCGGGGAAGCCAGGCTCGTTGCGGAAACTCTTCGGTCGGCCGAGGGACTCCCGGTCTTCGACAGAGACGCTTCGGGGCCGCGCGCCGCCTCCTTGGGAGACATGGCCGTCCTCCTCCGCACCCGGACTTCCCTCGAAGTCTACTGCGACGCGCTCCGCGAAGCGGATGTCCCGTACGTCGTCGTCGGCGGGCTCGGCTTCTTCGACCGTCCGGAGGTGCGCGACGTCCTGAACCTCTTCGCCCTCTTGATCGACGAGAACGACGACCTGGCCCTCGCCGCATGGCTCACCTCGCCGGGGGCCGGCCTCTCCGACCTCGATCTCTTTGGCGTCGCGACGGCCGACGGCAAGAGCCTGCGAGCCCGCCTGAGGAGTCTGGCGTCCGCCGACCCCCGCGTCGAAAGAACGAGCCGCGCACTCGACCGCTGGTCGGCCTGGGCGGGCCGGGTTTCCATGTCGGAGACCCTCCGGCAAGTCTTCGAGGAGACGGCGTTCCGCGAGACGACGGCCGCATTGCTCGGCCCCCCGGCGCGGGCGAACCTGGGGAAGCTCCACGAAATGGTCCGCGCCGTCGAGGCGCGCGGCTGGTCGGCCCCGGCCGACGTCCTCCACCGCCTCCAGACACTGCGTGTCCACGGCGGAGACGAGGCCCAGGCCGATCTCCCGATGGAAGAGGGGGATGGATCGGAAAAGGCGCGTTCCCAGGCGGTCCGTATCATGACCGTCCACGCCGCCAAGGGGCTCGAGTTCCCGATCGTCGTCGTCCCCATGCTTGGGAAACCTCATCCCCGGGACAGGCGCCCCGTCGCGGTCGAGGGAAGCTTCGCGGGCATCGATCTCCCCTGCGCCGCAAAGGGAGACTCCAATCCGTTCGCCTGGTTCCGCGCCCGGTACATGGAGAAGAGCCTGGCTGAAGAGAAACGCCTCCTGTACGTGGCCGCCACGCGCGCCCGCGATCGCCTTGTTCTGGCGGGAAGCGTCTCCGTCAAGGGAGAGACCGGCGAGACGATCGAATGGCCGAAAGCGGACGCATCGTGGCTCGGCCTCATCGCCTCCGCCGCGCCGATTCCCGAAACGCCTGTCCCCGTCGGGGCCGACCGGATGGAAATGGAATTCGGGGCCGACTCCTCCCCCGAAACCACGTTCCATACGGCCGCGGATCCGTCCGCCTCCCCCCGCATCTCCCGCCTGGAGGAGACGGCCGAGGCGAGGGAATATCCCGCCACGGAGGGCCTGGCGCCTCTCCGGCCGGCCGGACCAGCGTTCGAGACGGACGGCAAGGAATTGGAGGACGAACGACCCGCTCCCGCGACTCCGTGGGAGCCGGCGGGCGAGCTGGCCCGGGTGAAAGGGACGCTCGTTCACCGCGCCCTCGACGTTCTGGCGCGGGGCGGCCAGCCGGCCTGGGACCACTGGAAGAGCGAGATCGCCGCGGCCGCGCCCGAGCAGGACGAGGCCGGCATTCAAGACGAGATCGGGAGAGTCCGCGAACACGTGGAACGGGCGGTGTCGTCTCCCGGCGTTTCCTGGGCAACGGGAACGGAGGGGCTGATCGGGTCCGAGATCGACGTCATCGTCGCCGAGCAGGAGAAGACTCTCGCCATTCGCCTCGATCGGCTATACTTACGGGATGGAGTCTATCACGTCGTCGACATCAAGACCGGCCGGGCGAGCGCGCCGGAGGAGACCGCCGCCCAGGTCGAACAGTACCGTCCCCAGATGTTGAAATACGCGAAAGCCGTGAGACTCCTCTACGGCCCGGAGGCGGCCGTCCGGACGTGGCTGTTGTTCACGGCCGTCCCGAAGGTGGTGGAAGTGGGAACTGAAAATTGAAAATTGGAAATTGAAAATTGGAAATTTGAAATTAACGATCGAGACACAACACATGCGGACTGAAGGCGGAATGGCGCACAATTTTATTGTCTCGCCGCAGGTAAAGGACGCCCTCGCCTCCGGCACGGGCGTCGTCGCCCTGGAGTCGTCGGTCATCGCCCACGGCCTTCCGGCGCCCGTGAACCGGGAAGCGGCCCTGGAGATGGAACAGGCCGTCCGGGCCGCGGGCGCCGTTCCCGCGACGATCGCCGTCATCGACGGGTCGGTTCGCGTCGGCCTCTCGGCGTCCGCGATCGACAGTCTCTCCCGCGGCGAAGGGATCGGCAAGGCCGGCGCGCGTGACGTTCCGTTCCTCGTCGCGACGAAGGGAACGGCGGGAACGACCGTCTCGGCCACGATCCGGATCGCGGCCCTGGCCGGGATCCGGATCGTGGCCACGGGCGGGATCGGCGGCGTTCACCGAGGCGCGGAGAACACGTTCGACGTCTCGGCCGATCTCCGCGAGATCTCCCGGACGTCCGTCGCCGTCGTCTCCTCCGGGGCGAAGAGCGTCCTCGATCTGCCGAAGACGCTCGAGATGCTGGAGAGCCTCGGCGTCCCGGTCGTGGGGTTCCGGACCGGCGAGTTCCCCGCGTTCTACTCGGCCCGCTCCGGTCTTCACCTCGAGCAGAGAGTCCAAACGCCCATCGAAGCGGCTGCGGTCGTACGGGAATCGCACGCGCTCGGTCTCGGCGGACCGCTCATCGTCCAGCCGGTTCCGGAGGACAAGGGGCTCGATCCCGCGTGGCTGGAAGAGACGATCGGCGAAGCGCTCCTCTACGCCGAGAGGGAAGGGATCCGCGGAAACGCCGTCACGCCGTTCCTCCTCCGCGCCGTCGCCGAGGCCACGGGCGGAGCCTCCATCGAAGCCAACCGCGCCCTCCTCGTCGCCAACGCCCGCACGGCCGGCGAGATCGCCGTGGAGCTGGCGGCAACAGCCGGCTTGCCCCGATCGTGACTTCGGAGTGCCGCTCCTGCGCCGCTCCTGCCCTTGACGATACATATCGGAACTTGTTGTATACGTACAACCAGACGGCATGGGGGAGGGGGGCCGGTGAGACACGCAGTCCAGAGAAAGAACTTCTACTTGGACGAAGGAAAGATCCAGCGCGCCCGGCGCATTCTGGGGACAAAAACCGAGACCGAGACGGTCACCAGAGCGCTGGATCTTGTCATCTTCCGGAAGGAAATCCTGGCCTCCCTGGAAAAAGTCCGCGGAAAGGGCGGGATCGCCCCGGGCAAGTGAGTGCGGAAATACGTCGTCGATACGGACTTGTACGTTGATTTTATCCGCACCGGCGCGCGGGGGGAAGCGCTGCGGAACCTCTACACCTACGAAACGCCCGGAATCTTTTTCAGTTCCGTGGTCATCGAAGAACTTCTGGCAGGCGCGTTGAGCGAGATCGCGCGTCGGAGAATCGAGGAGCTTTTCCGGCCTTTCGAACGGGTGGGCCGAATTCTGACGCCCTCGCGCGGCGTCTGGAAGGAAACCGGCGATCTTCTCGCTTGGGTCAGGAACTGTCACCCTTCCCTCCGGTCGAAGATCCCCCGTTTGACCAACGACGCCCTTATTGCATTCAGCGCGCGAAGCCAGGGAGCCGCGGTCTGTACTTCCAACCGAGCGGACTTCGAACTCATCGCCCGTTGGCATCCCGTCGATCTTCTCGTCGTGCAATAGATTCCCGGATACGCCCCGGTCGAAAGCCCCCCCCACCACAGCCCCGATCGTGCCCTCCATCAGCCCCACAAACGCGGTCGCCGGTCTCGGCACGAGACCGGTTCAAGTCACAATAGGGAACGTCCCCGATTCGCTTAGCGCTCCCCCGGCGTTGCCGCGCTTGACACCTTGGACGCTTGACTCATACTCTAGAACGGAGTATTTTGGTGGTATGAAAGTAAAGACATCTATCACCCTTTCCGAAGATCTCCTGGCCGCCGTCGATCAACGGTCAGGCCGGTTCAAGAACCGCTCCGATTTCATCGAGGCCGCCGTTCGTGCCTACATCGAGCAAATGTTCCGAGAGGAGCAGAACGCCAGAGACCTCGCCATTATTAACCGGGAAGCCGATCGACTCAATCGAGAAGCGGTAGACGTCTTGGCGTATCAGGTGATCCCGTGAAGCGCGGGGAACTCTATCGCGTCGTCCATCCCTCGGCCAGAGACCCTCGAAAATATCGGGTCTTTGTCGTTGTCAGTCGCCAAGTCCTTATTGATTCACGCTTCTCCACGGTCATTTGCGCCCCTGCCTATTCCACGCATGACGGTTTGTCCACTCAGGTCCGGATCGGCGTCGAAGAGGGTCTGAAACATGACAGCAGTATTCACTGTGACGAATTGGTCAGTCTGCCGAAATCAGCCCTGACGAATTACGTCGGCGCCTTGTCTCTCGCGAAAACCGAAGCCTTGAACCAAGCCTTGCGTATCGCGTTGGATATTTCCGAATAGTGGACATCTGGCGGCGGTTTCTTGCGCGGCTCCTCGCCATGACCGCACGGCCGCGGGGGGCTCCGCAGCACGGTTTACACCCGGTTCCCGCTGTGCTATAAGCCTGGCATGAGAATGCCCAGCCGGGATCGTCAGGTAATCGAGAACATCCGGTGGTTCTCTACGCTCTCTCTGACGCAGAAGCTCCGCGCCATCGAGGAGCAGATTCGGACGACCTGCTACCTGAGAAGCCTCAAGCCGTGCAAAGGCCCCAAACGCCCATCTTCAAGCGCCTGATCAAGAAGTTCAACGCGCGAGGGGTCCGGTACCTCTTGATCGGCAGGCAGGCGATCGTCCTTCATGGCGCCCCGTTGACATCCTTCGACTACGACCTCTGGGTGTCGCCCCAGTCAAGGAGCGAAGCCTTCTCAGTCCTCGACGCGGAAGGGTTCGAGCCTTCCTCCTCCGAACGGGACAAGAAGCCGATCGTCACCTTCGTACGGGACATCACGAAAATCGACGTTTTTATTGTTTCGGGCTTCGGCAGACATCTTTCGTTCGAGGAATGCGAAGGAAGGGCCGATGTTCTGAGAGACGAGCGGGAGAGATTCTTCCTCCGTGTGGCGTCCATAGATGATCTCATTCGCCTCAAGGAGTTCAGGGGCCGCCCTCGGCCCAAGGATCTCGAGGACATCGAGTACCTCAAGAAGCTTCGGCGAGAACGGAATAGATAGCCGAAATCTCCCGCTGGCATCCCGTCGATCTTCTCGTTGTGCCGTAGATTCCTGGACACGCCCAAGTCTCCGGCGTCCCCACCACCCGACTCGGGCAGTTCATTCTCGTCCCCGCCCGGGCGGGGACGGCCGGACACGGATCACCCGACGTACCTCAACCCCACGTCTGCTCGCTGACGGCGCAAAGGTCTCTTGGGCTGCATATCCAACCTGCGTCTTGACCAATGCCGAGAGAGACCAGTATAATGACCATAATCGTGACCTGGAGGAGGAGGCGATGACACAGGTCGACCATTTTGTTTCGGCAACCGATGCGAAGAGCCGCTTCCTGAAGTTGATTCGGGACCTTGCGGAGAAGGATGAGGTGCTCGCAATCACCCGGGGCGGCATCCCCGCCGCGGTAGTGCTCTCGCCGGATCGCTACGAAGCGCTCCTGGAGACGATCGAGCTTCTGAGCGACGCTCGGGCGATGCGGTCGCTCAGCCGATCTCTCAGGCAGGCCCGCGGCAGCCAGTGGGTAAGCCACGAGGATGCCTTCGGCAAAGAAAAAGCCTGAATGAAGGCCCTCCGGACAAGGTATACTCCGGAGGCGTCCGCTCTCGTACGGAGATTACACCCGGATATCAAACGGCGGATACGAGAAGGGATTCGCGATCTGGCCCTGAACCCCCTCTTCGGGCATGAGCTTCGCTTCGAGTTGTCCGGTTTCCGCTCCCGCCGGGTGCGGAGCCACCGCATCATCTACCGATACAACGAACCCGAGAAGACCGTGGATGTTCTCTACGTTGGGCCCCGGA
>JACPZO010000004.1 GCA_016195465.1 Nitrospirota bacterium | reverse complement strand
GGGGGGTCGAGAGCGCGTCGCCCGATTCGCGCGAAAGTTCCGCGGCGCGGACGTAACCCTGATCCGTCATCCGGAAGACTTTGACGGTCTCCAGTTCCGGGTCGACGATCCAGTATTCCGGCACGCCGTGGCGCTCGTAGAAGGATGCTGAACCCCCCCTTTTGCCCCCTCTCCCTCTGGGAGAGGGTTGGGGTGAGGGGAATAGAATCGGCGGCTTTCTTAACCCCCTCACCCTCGCCCTCTCCCCCTGGCAGGGGGAGAGGAGACTTTTTCCGCAACCTGGTAGAGCTTCCGCGTAGAGCTTCCGCTTGATGGTCTCGTCCAGGCGCCAGGTTTCTTCGGCAAGAATTTCCACGATCAGGTCGGGAGGCCCTTGAATGCATTTCTTGGCGATAATCGAGACCCGTGCCGTCGACACGAACGAGAGGTCGGGCTGAACGACGTTCTCGTTGGGAAAAACGACATCAAAGGGGGCTTGAACGATCATTCCGACACCGTCCGGCCGGACGAAGGCGTTCAGGGTTTCAAGAAGGTTGGCGGAGGTTCTCTGGTGTTTGAGGCTCGGAGACCGGCCGAGGGCGATATCCGCGTTGTATAGCTCCCCATCGATGATTTCGCGCCTTCTCCCGTCCTCTGGGAAGAGCAGGTAGTCTTCGTAGGTGAACTTGACGGAGCGGGTCTTCGCCGCCGTGGCCATGGGGAACCCCTTGTGGAATCAACCAGAGATTAGGATGTGGGAAGGGGGCTTGTCAAGCGCCGCGCTCCCGGATGCGGGGCCGGGGGCTACGCGAGCTTCTTCAGGGCCGCTTCGATCCGGTCCATTCCTTCCTTGAGTTTCTCCATCGACGCGGCGTAGGAGATGCGGAGGTACCCCAGGGCGCCGAAGGCCTCGCCGGGGACGAGGGCGACGCGCGCCTCGTCCAGGAGGTACTGGGCGAGCTCCTCGGAGTTGTTGATCCGGTTCCCGTTGAACGTCTTCCCGACGTAGGCCGAGACGTTGGGGAACAGATAGAACGCCCCTCGTGGGTGGAAGCACCGGACGCCGGGGACCCGGTCCATCCGCTCCAGCAGGTACTTCCGCCGCTTGCCGAACTCCTCCGCCATCGCGCGCACGGGTCCCTGGTCTCCCTTGAGGGCTTCGACCGCCGCCTTCTGCGCGAACGACGTGATGTTCGACGTGCTCTGGGACTGGAGGTTGACGCACGCCTCGATGATCTCCTTTGGGCCCGCCGCGTACCCGATCCGCCATCCGGTCATGGCGTACGACTTGGAGAGGCCGTTCACCGTCACCGTGAGGTTGTAAGCCTCGGGCGAGAGGGCGGCGAAGCTCACCGGCTCGAACCCGTTGTACACGATGTGCTCGTAGATCTCGTCGGAGATGACGAGGATTCCCTTCTTCACGCAGACGCGGGCGATCTCCTCCATCTGTCTCCGGTCGTACGCCGCGCCGGTGGGGTTGGAGGGCGAGTTCAGGATGATCGCTTTTGTCTTCGGTGAGGCCGCCTTCTCGAGGAGCGAGGGGGTCAGGAGAAACCCGTCCTCTTCGCGCGTGGAGAGGATCACGGGCGTCGCGCCGGCGAGCTGGACCTGGTCCGGGTACGTGACCCAGTACGGCGCGGGGATGATGACCTCGTCTCCCTCCTGGAACAGGGCGAGCGCCAGGTTGAAGAGGACGTGCTTTCCCCCGTTCGACACGACGACCTGGTCCGGGGCGTAGTCGAGGCCGTTCTCCTTCTTGAACTTCTCGCAGATCGCTTCCCGCAGGTCGTGAATCCCCGCCACGGGCGTGTACTTGGTGAATCCTTCGTGAAGCGCCCGGATCGCGGCTTCCTTGATCGGCTCGGGCGTGTCGAAATCGGGCTCGCCGACACCGAATCCGATGACGTTGATCCCCCGGGCCTTCATCTCTTTCGCCTTTCCGTCGATCGCCATCGTGGGCGAGGGGTTGAGGGCGCGGATTCGCCGGGAGAGAATCTCTTTGGGTTCGAAGGTCATCGATATGGGTCCTTGTGAGTCTTGGGTTCCGGAGAAGAACGTCTGGTCTCGCCGGGGGTGTGCTTAGATAGCACACGGGGGGGGCAGGAGTCAAACGAGTGTCGAAGCCAAGTGGTTGTCGGATAGCGAAAGGCCGCGCCCGTTCCTTCGCGGGAGACGCTCCGAACTCCGAACCGATCTAACACAAGCAACCCTGAAGGATTGCCCTACAGACCCGTCGGTGGATAGCCTGGCAAAAGCTCTCCCCGCAGGGCAAGGCTTCAGCCTTGCAAAAGCCGAACCGATCTAACCATTGACGGGGGATTGGAATTGAGATAAGAATATGATGCGATGGTTAAGACCCGACAGCGCATCCGATTGAATTTCTTGCTTTCCGCCTGCCTAGCTTCGGCGCTCGTGGTCTTTGTCGCGGCGGTCGACGCCGACGCGGCGAAGACGGCGCGTTCGAAGACGGGCCCGGTCGACGCGTGCGTCAAGCGCGTCTCCATTCCGGTTAAGGCCGAGACGGAGAAGGCGGCCAGGGCGTGCGTCAAGCGGCTCTCGTCGTGGGTCGATCAGAATCCCCGGGATGGGGCGGCCTTCGCCGCGATCGGCGATCTCTCCTCCTCGCTCTACCAGTTGAGGAAATCTTCGGCCGACCTCGATGCGGCTTCCTCGGCTTATCAGGCCGTCTACCTGAGGACGCCGTCTCACCCGGAGGCCCCACGCGCCCGCTTGGAGGCGGCGCGCCTCCTTCTGGACGAGCGCAACGACCCGGATCGGGCCCGGTTCGAGATCGAGCGGCTTCTCGCAAACCATCCCGGAAGCGCCGTGGAAAAGAAAGCGCGGGAGCTCCTGGCGAAGATCCCCCCCGAGCCTTCTTCCACGGGTGTCCGGTTCGATGGGAAGATGACGCTCGTCAAGGGCGTCTCGATCTCCCAGGAGGAAGCGGCCGGAGAGCCGGGGAAGACCGCCGAGAAAGGGGACGTCCGGGTCTTCATCGAGGGCGAGGCCGAATTCGCGACGATGGCGCTTGCGAATCCCGACCGTCTCGTCGTCGATCTCAAGAGCGCCCGTCTCCATCCGTCGGCCAAGACGTCGGTCGAGCCGGGCGGGAAGGGGTCCGTCAGCCGGGTGCGGCTGGCGCAGTACAACCCGGAGACGGTGCGGGTCGTCCTCGATCTGGAGCGGCCCGTCCGCCATCTGGTCCGGCCGCTGGCGGAAGAGGGGGCGATTGAGATTTCGTGGGGCGGCGGAGACCATGCGGCGGAGGGAAGCGCGCGGGGAGAGAAGAAAGCGGCGAGCCGGGACGCGAAGGGAAGAAAGCCGGCCGTCCAATCGGTCGACGGATCGTGGCTGGTCGTGATCGACGCCGGCCATGGCGGCGAGGACCCGGGCGCGATCGGTCCGGGGGGCCTCCGGGAGAAGGACGTGGCGCTCGATCTCGCGAAGCGTCTGGCCGAACTGGTCCGCCGGAACGGGGGACAGGCCGTGCTCACGCGGGAGGATGACACGTTCATCTCTCTCCAGCAGAGGACGAAGATCGCCAACCGGTTCGCCGACGCCGACGCCTTCATCTCCATCCACCTGAACGCCGCCCCGAACCGGAGGGCGAAGGGGATCGAGACGTACGTCCTCAACCTGACGAACGACAAGCGCTCCCTGGAGGTGGCCGCCCGCGAAAACGGGATGCGTCTCGATCAGATGAACGAGCTCGATCTTCTCAAGACGCATCTTGCCGTCGACGCCAAGAAAGATCCGTCCCTCAGGCTCGCCCATCGGATTCAGTCTTCGATGGCGGCCTCGGTGGCGTTGAAGTACGGCACGGCCGATCTGGGCGTCAAGCAGGGGCCGTTCTGGGTCCTCTACGGAGCGGACATGCCCTCCATTCTGGCCGAGGTCTCTTTCGTCAGCCATCCCAGGGAGGAGAAACTCCTCAAGACGGAGAATTACCGGGACGAGATCGCCCAGGCGATCTTCGCGGGGCTCGCGAAGTTCCGGACGAAGGACGTGACGGCGACCCTTCGAGCGGCGAGAGAGCCATGAGTTCCCGGACCGATTTCTCCCTCGATCCGCGGACCGTCCTTCTTCTCGCCTTGATGTCGGCCGTCCATCTGGGGACCTGGCGGGACCCCGTTTTCCTCTCCGGCCTGGTCGGCGCGCTGTTTCTGGGCGCGCTCTCCGCCGGCGCTCTCCAGGGCCGGGAGATGAAGATGGTCCGCGGGGCCCTCTTCCTGGGGGTCCCGCTCGCCCTGGTCCCGCTCCTCGGGATGCCCGGGCGGATGTGGATCGAGCTGCCCGCCGGGATCCCGATCACGCACGAGGGACTTACGCAGGCGGGCGCGGCCCTCCTTCGCGTCGCCGGGTTCGCGTTCATGGCCGCGTGGCTGTCCGCCGTCCTTCCCGCCCGGGCCTTGGGGGGGGCGCTCGCCTGGTGGCTGAGTCCCCTGGTACGGATCGGCGTTCCGGCGGAACGATTCGCCCTCATCCTCTCCCTCACGGTGGAGGAGGTCCCCGTGGCGGCCGGCCGGGTCACGGAAATCCGAAAAACGATCGGGGCGGGACCCGCCCGCCGCCGCATGGACGCGGCGGTCGACCATCTCGCCGAGTTGTTCCGTGACCGTATCGGCCGGTCCTCAGGGCCGCCCGCCGCGCGGTTGGATCTTCCCCCGCTCCCCGGGACAACTCCCAGGGACCTGCTTGCCGCCGCCTCCGTTCTGGTTCTTTTCGCCGTCGCCGACGGCCTGGGCCGTCCTTTCCTCCACCCGTGACGCCCCGTGGGCCAGTGGGGGAGGAGCCGCGCCTCGTTCGGGTCCTTCTTGAGTACGACGGGACCGCCTATCACGGATGGCAGATTCAGCCGAACGCCCGAACGATCCAGGAAGTCTTCGAATCGGTCCTCGACCGGATCCACAAGGGAAGAACGAAGGCGACGGCGGCCGGCCGGACCGATGCGGGCGTCCACGCGCGCGGTCAGGTCATTCATTTCGAGACAACGCTGGGGATGGACGCCTTGGCCTGGCGGAGGGCGCTCAACGCTCTTCTCCCCGACGACGTCGTCGTCCTCGGGGCGGACTTTCCCCCCGCGGGGTTCCACGCGAGGAAGTCCGCCGTCTCCAAGACGTACTCCTACACGATCCTGAACTCGTCCGTTCCCTCCGCTTTCCTCCGCGATACGGCATGGCTCATCCCGTTTCCGCTGGACGCCGGCCGGATGAAGGAGGGGGCCCGCTTCCTGATCGGGCGGCACGACTTTTCTTCCTTCCGATCGTCGACGTGTACGGCCCGGCATCCCGTCCGGACGCTGTCACGAGTCGACATCGGCCGGGCGGAGGACCTCGTGCGCGTGACGGTCGAAGGGGACGGGTTTCTCAAGCAGATGGTTCGGAGCGTCGTGGGAACGCTCGTCGAAGTTGGAAGGGGGGCGATCCCGCCGGAGTCGATCGCGTCGATCCTCGAAGGAAGACGGCGCGCGCTGGCGGGCCCGACGGCGCCGGCGCGCGGTCTTTGCCTGGAACGCGTGGAATACCCGGAGGGGTATCGATATTCACGAATTGAAAATTGAAAATTGAAAATTGGAAATTGGAAATTGGAAATTGGAAATTGGAAATTGGAAATTGGAAATCAAAAACCGACAACCAGCCCACTCATCAACCGCACGGTCCGCCCGAGTCCCCGCCCCTGTCGGGAATGCGTCGAATACCCGGAGGGATATCGATATTCACGAATTGAAAATTGAAAATTGAAAATCGGAAAGGGGCGGGGTTCTTTAGCCCGTTTTTCCGCCGCCGGGCAGGCCGAGCTTCTCCGCAAGGCGCTTCTCGACGGCCTTCGGGACGAGGCCCGCGACGTTTCCCCCGTGGGAGGCCACGGCCTTGATGTGGCTCGACGTGACGTAGGCGTACTCTTCCGACGGCATCAGGAAGACAGTCTCGACCCGGCAGTCGAGGTGGCGGTTCATGAGGGCCATCTGAAACTCGTATTCGAAGTCGGAGTAGGCGCGGATGCCTCGGAGAACGGCGCTGGCGCCCTTCTTGAGGACGTAGTTGACGAGAAGCCCGTCCAGCGTGTCGACCGAGACGTTGGGGAATCGCCGGGTGGCCTCGGCGGCCATCTCCAGGCGGTCTTCGATCGAGAAGAGGGGTTTTTTCTCCGGGCTCGGGGCGACGGCCACGACGACCCGGTCGAAGAGCTTGAGGCTCCGTTCGATCACGTCCACGTGGCCGTTCGTGATCGGATCGAAAGTGCCGGGATAGACCGCGAAGCGTTCCAATCTCACTCCTGCCGGCCCGTTTCCTCGATGTAAAGCGAGAGAGCCGTGTCGCCGTACCTGTAGGTCCTGGTCTTTCGGTGGAGCCGCGGCGGCTCGGGCGGGGGCGTCCGGGCCGCATGCTCGACAACGACGCATCCCCCGGCGCGAAGGAGGCCGCCGGCCGCGATCCGATCGAGCAAGCCGGCGGCTTCGTCCGACGCGTACGGGAGATCGATGAAGACCACGTCGAACGCTTTTCCCGTCTTGGCCGCGGAATCGACGAAATCGAGCGCGAAGGCCCGCCGCACGTCCGCGAGCGGGCGAAGGCCAAGCTCGTCCAGGCGGCGTTCCAGGTCCCGAATGGCTTCGGGGCTCGCGTCCACGAACACAACGCGGTCGTAGCCGCGCGAGAGCGCCTCGACGCCGACGGCCCCGGTCCCGGCGCAGAGATCCAGGAACGTTCCGCCGGGGGCCCGGCTTCGGAGAATATCGAAGAGGGCCTCTCGGACTTTGGCCGACGTGGGGCGGATGCCCGTTCCCGGCCGCCCGATCCGCCTCCCCTTGGCCGCACCGCCCGTGATTTTCATCTTGGTCAATCCCTTTTCGGGCGGATTCTCACACGCGCCCCATTGACTGTCAAGGGATTCTTCCTTAATTGACGGCACCTTTTGCGATTTTGCTCGGGTGTGGTATTATGATTTGAAATTTTTTTCCCGCCCAAGAGAGGGGAGCGCGATGGATGTTTGGATCTGGATTCTATCCGCTTGTGCTGTCGCCGTAGCGGGCTCGGTCGTCTACCTCGCCGTTCGGATCGGACGGACGGCGGCCCGGGCGGAGGAACTCCTGGCCAAGATGGATCGCGACCTTCCACCCCTGCTGGCCGAACTGAATGGGGTGGCGAAGGAGGTCGGGGCCATCGCCGAGAGGACCCGGTCGGGGGTCGACGCGGCGGCACAGACGGCCGAGGCGGTCAGGGACGTTGCGGCGACCATCGACTCCGTCAACAGGGCGGTCAGGTTCGGCGTGTCGGGAACGACGATCAAGGCGGCCGCCCTGGCGGCCGGCATCAAGGCGGGTATTTCCTATTTCTTCAAGCATTTGGGAAGGAAACGGTGAATCAGCGAATCGGTGAATCGGTGAATGGGTGAATGAAGAAGGTGAATCGGTGAATGGGTGAATCGGTGAATCGCTGGCAAGCATCAAAGATGCCCTTGCGTTTTCCATTCACCCATTCACCGATTCACCCATTCACCGTTCTTTTTCCGTTGCTTGACACGGCCGACCCCTCGCGGCTAACATACGCGCTCTTCCCGTCAGGGGCGGGGTTTGTGGCTTGGCGAGGCGGGACCGGTTCCTCGTTCGTTTGCCTTGCCTTCCCGCGACTTCCTGCCGGGTAAGGCCCGGATGGATCCTGCCAATCCAGCGAACTCCTTATTCTACGTCGAGATCCTCATCCTGTTCGTTTGCCTGATGGGGATCACGATCCTGTCGGCGATTTACGTGACCGTCTTCTCTTCCCGGTCGCACGGACCCGGCGCCGAAGGGGAGGCGGAGGACGTCCGGGGGCGGGTCTGGCGGCGCGTCGTTCGAGACGCGGCTCGCTTCCATTACGCGGCGGGACTGCTCGAGCTGATTCTGATCGTGACCTCGGCTGGGATCATCGTTCAGGCTGCGATCGGGAGCGGGTCCTTTCGCTGGACGGTCCTGTCCCTGGCGGTCTGGATTGCGATCGTCTCCGTTCTCCGGGCTTTGAGCCGGGCCGTGGCGCTCAGGGAACCGTACAAGACAGGCGTCAGGTACGCGTATCTGGCCCGCGGTACGATAGTCCTGATGTCCCCATTGACGTGGGCCGTCGAACGCGGGACGCAGGCGGTCCTCCGCCTGGCGGCCCCGCCAAGGGGCGAGGGCGAGACGGCGGCCGCGGCCGGCGAGCGTATCCCGGCCGGCGAGATCCGCGCCGAGCTGGCGCCCGTGACGGAGAGCGAGCAGAGGGTCTTGGGGCGGATCCGCGAATTCGGCGAGGCGCGGGCCGTGGACGTCATGGTGCCGAGAACGGAAGTGGCCGGGATCCCGGCCGGGGCGACGGTCAAGGAGGCGCTCGAACTCGCGCGGGAGACCGCGAGCCTCTGGAACCCCGTCGTGGAAGAATCGATCGACAACGTCGTCGGGATGGTCTCTGCGGCCGATCTGGCCCTTCAGGCCTCCCTGCCGGGCGGGGGGGACGGGACGATCCAGCCGCTCGTCCAACCGGCGTTCTTCATTCCCGAGAACAAGCGGCTCTCGGAGCTGGTCGGGGAAATGAGGGCGCACCCCTGGCCGCTGGCTATCATCCTGGACGAGTACGGCGGGACGGCCGGCATGGTGACGCGGGAGAGGCTGATCGCCGAGCTTGCCGAGCGGTTCCGCGGCGAGGAAGGAGCGGCCGAGGAAGTCGAGGTCGTCGACGAGCGGAACATCGTCGTCTCGGGCCAGGCGAGCCTGGAAGAGGTGAACGAAGCCTTCTCCACGGAGATGAGGTCGGACGATTTCCAGACGATCGGCGGATACGTCTTCGGCCTGTTCGGACGAATCCCCCGTGCGGGGGAGACGGTCAAGTTTCGGGACCTCAAGTTCGAGGTGCTGGAGGTTTCCGGCCGGCGGATCGGCCGGATCAAGATCGGCAAAGCGTAAGAGGCGCCACGGAGGCACAGAGGCACAGAGGCACGGAGCGGGCAGAGGTCTGTTCACAGGGAGTTCTTTTCTCTGTGCCTCCGCGTCTCCGCGGCTTCCTGGTCATGAGATTGGCAGCTTTCCGTCAATCTGAAAGGAGACGCTCTTGGGCAGAAAAAAGGTGACGGTTGCGGGTTCCGGGCACGTGGGCGCGACGGTCGCCCAGAAGATCGCGGAGCGGGAGCTGGCCGACGTCGTCCTGATCGACATCCTTCCCGGGGTCCCTCAGGGGAAGGCCCTCGACATGGCCGAGTCGAGTCCCTTGGAGCGGTTCAACATGGGGCTGGTGGGGACGAACGACTACGCGGACACGGCGGGATCGGACATGGTGGTCATCACCGCCGGCCTGGCGCGGAAGCCCGGAATGAGCCGGGACGATCTGGCGGCCAAGAACGCCGAGATCGTCGGGGGAGTGGCGAGCCAGGCTTTTCGGCACTCTCCGGGCGCGATGTTCCTCGTCGTCACGAACCCGATGGACGTGATGACGTACGTCGTCGCCGAGGTGACGGGTTTGCCGAAATCGCGCGTCTTCGGGATGGGGGGCGTCCTGGACTCGGCCCGGTTTTCGACTTTTGTGAGCCGGGAGCTGAACGTCTCGGTCGAGAACGTCCACACTTTCGTTCTAGGGGGGCACGGCGACCTGATGCTTCCCATGGCCCGGTATTCCACCGTGGCGGGGGTGCCGCTTCCCGAACTGATTCCCGCCGACCGGCTGGAGGCGATCATTCGGCGGACGCGGGATGGAGGGGCCGAGATCGTGAACCTGCTCCAGAGCGGGAGCGCCTACTACGCTCCCGGCGCGGCGGTGGCCGAGATGGTCGAGGCGGTCTTCAAGGACAAGAAGAAGATCCTTCCCTGCGCGGCGCACCTCGCCGGCCAGTACGGGTTCGAGGGGGTCTACACCGGCGTTCCGGCGAAGCTCGGCGCCGGAGGAGTGGAGTCGATCGTCGAGATCCCGCTCTCGCCCGACGAGAAGAAGGCGTTCGCCGCGTCTGTGGCGGCCGTGCGGGACGGGGTCGGGCGGCTGGGCGACGTGTTGGCTAAATTGAAATCGACGAAAGGACAAAGCGCATGAGTCTGGAACGGACGCTTTCCATCGTGAAGCCCGACGGCGTCGAGAAGAACCTGATCGGCGAGGTCGTCCGCCGGTTCGAGGCGGCCGGTCTCCGGGTCGCCGGGGCCAGGATGCTCCACCTCTCGCGCCGGCAGGCCGAGGGGTTCTACGCCGTGCACCAGGCCCGGCCCTTTTTTGCGAGCCTGGTGGAGTTCATGACCTCCGGGCCCTGCTTCGTCATGGTCCTCGAGGGCGACGGGGCGATCCTCAAGGTCCGCGATCTCATGGGGGCCACGGACCCCGCGAAGGCCGCGCCTGGAACGATCCGGAAGGACTTCGCCTCGTCGATCGAGCGAAACGTCGTCCATGGGTCGGACGGCCCAGACACGGCCCGCTTCGAGACGGGGTACTTCTTCGCGGAGTTCGAGTTGGCCCGCCGCGGCGGCGCGGCCTGACGGGCCGCGGATCCCTCCCCTTCGATGTCCTACGATCCGCTTCTGATCCTGGCGCTCATCGCGCTCCTGATCTTCCTTAACGCGTTCTTTTCCGGGGCGGAGATCGCGCTCGTCTCGTGCCGGAAGAGCCGCGTGAAGTCGCTGGCGGACGCCGGAGACCGCCGGGCGAAGACCGTCCACCGCCTGCAGGCCGAGCCGGAGCGGTACTTCGCCGCCATCCAGATCGGAATGACGCTGATCGGGACCTTGGCCGGCGCCGTCGCCGGCGAATCGTTCATCGTCGGTGTCTCCGAGCGGCTCCGGGAGACGGGCGTTCCGTTCCTGGTCCGCGGGGCCGAGTTCTTTGCCTACGTCGTCGTCGTCGTTCCGCTCGCCCTCGTCATGCTGATCATGGGAGAGCTGGTTCCCAAGTCGCTCGCCGTCCGGTTCGCCGAACGGATCGCCCTGGCGTCGGCCGGCCCCGTCGATTTTCTCGCCAGGGTTTCGGCCCCGGTCATCCGGCTCCTCACGATCGCGGGCAACTTCCTGATCGGCCTGCTGGGAGGAAAGAAGCTCCCCGAGACGGGCTTCTACACGGAAGACGAGATCAAACAGATCATCCGCGAAGGAAAGGAGAAGGGCGTCTTCGACAAGACGGAAGAAGCGCTCATCCACTCCGTCTTCCGCTTCTCGGAGACGCAGGTCAAAGAGATCATGGTGCCCCGGACGGACATCGCGGCCCTTCCGGTCGAGGCGACGTTCTCCGACGTGATGGACCTGGCCGTCCGCGACGGGTACTCGCGGATGCCCGTCTACCGGGAGACGATCGACAATATCATCGGGGTCCTGTACGTCAAGGACCTCCTGGCCTTCTGGGACCGGCGGGACGAGTTTCGGACCGAGAAGGTCCTCCGGAAGGCCCACTTCGTTCCCGAGACGAAGGAAGTGTCCGTTCTCCTGGAGGAGTTCCAGCGGCAGAAGACGCACATGGCGATCATCATCGACGAGTACGTTCTCTCCGTCGGCGGCCGGACGTACGTGGTGGACGGGAGGACGGACATCGGAAAGGTGAACCGGGAGATCGGCGTGAGCCTGCCGGAAGAGGATTTCGAGACCGTGGGCGGGCTCGTTCTGGGGCTGTTCGGACGTCTTCCGGCCGAAGGGGAGGAGACCTCCGTGGGCGACGCGAAGATCGTCGTGGCGAAGCGGGCGGGAAACAGGATCACGAAAGTGCGGATGATGTTCCAACCTCTGTCAGTCTTCGTTATAAACGCTGTTTATAATTTACTAAAAATTTCTTGACAGCCCAACATCTAGGGTGTAAACCTACCTGGCACACAAGATAGAGCGTAAGTCATTGATTTTCTTAGTTCCTGTCTGACAAGATCCCGCCCAAGGACGAAAGGAGGCCGAAATGACGCCATATGGAGAGGCTGGACCTGATGAGAGGGTGGATCCGTCTAGGCCGACCAGGCCCGCCAGAGAAGGAGCCGCCGATGGTGAAGCTCCCTTCCTGGAGGGTCCGGAAGGGCCGGAGGGGGTCGGAACGGCGCTTGCCGACCGCCGCCAGGGCCTTTCGGGCTTCTCCCGGTCGGACTTCTCTCCCAAGCCCCTCTCCGACAATGCGCGGAAGATCCTTGCCAAGCGCTACCTGAAGCGAAACGAGAGCGGCGAGCCGATGGAGACGCCGGAGGAGATGTTCCGGCGCGTGGCCAGGACGATCGCGGCCCCCGACGCCCGGTTCGGCCAGACGCCGTCGGAAGTCCGCGAGACCGAGGAGCGGTTCTACCGCCTGCTCACGAGCCTCGACTTCATGCCCAACTCCCCCACGCTCATGAACGCCGGCCGTCCCCTGGGCCAGCTCTCCGCCTGCTTCGTTCTTCCCGTGGGCGACTCCATGGAGGAGATCTTCGACGCCCTCAAGTTCGCCGCCGTCATCCACAAGAGCGGCGGGGGGACGGGCTTTTCCTTCTCCCGGCTCCGCCCCCGGAACGACGTCGTCAACACGACGATGGGCGTCTCGTCCGGGCCGGTCTCGTTCATGACCGTCTTCAACCACGCCACGGAGGCCGTCAAGCAGGGCGGGACGCGCCGGGGCGCCAACATGGGGATCCTCCGGGTCGACCACCCCGACATCCTCGATTTCATCTCCTGCAAGCAGGACACGACCCGGATCACCAACTTCAACATCTCCGTGGCCCTGACCGATGCCTTCATGGACGCCGTCGAGAAGAGCGAGGAGTACGATCTCTTCAACCCGCGGACCCGGCGGCCGGTTGGGCGCCTCCACGCCCGCGAGGTCTTCCAGAAGATCGTCAATCACGCCTGGTCGACAGGCGAGCCGGGGATCGTCTTCATCGACCGGATCAACCAGTCCGACCCGCTCACGCCCGTGATCGGCGAAATCGAGGCGACGAATCCCTGCGGCGAGCAGCCGCTCCACCCCTTCGACTCGTGCAACTTGGGCTCCGTCAACCTGGCGGGCATGGCCCTTCCGGGGGGCGCGGTGGACTGGGGGCGTCTCCGGGATGTCGTCCGGACGGCCGTCCACTTCCTGGACAACGTGATCGAAGCGAACAACTATCCCCTGCCGCAGGTGCAGGAGACGACGCGCGCCAACCGGAAGATCGGCCTGGGCGTCATGGGATGGGCCGACCTCCTCTACGATCTGGAGATCCCGTACGATTCCTCGGAGGCGGTCGAATGGGCCGAACGGGTTATGGGGTTCATTCAGACCGAAGGGCACAAGATGAGCGAGGAACTGGCCCTGATGCGGGGTCCGTTCCCGCGGTGGGAAGGGTCCCGGCCTCACGGAGACGGAAAGGCGCCCCGGCGGAACGCCACCATCACGACGATCGCGCCGACGGGGACGATCAGCATCATCGCCGACGCCTCGGGAGGGATCGAGCCGGTCTTCGCCTTGGCGTTCGTCCGCAACCAGGCCGGCATGCAGATGACCGACGTGAACGCCCGGTTCGCCGAGACGGCCCGGCGGGAGGGGTTCTACTCCGACGATCTCATGAAGAAGATCGCGGCCCGCGGGACGGCCCGGGGCCTCTCCGAGGTCCCCGAGAAGTGGCAGAAGGTCTTCGCCACGGCGCACGACATCACGCCGGAGTGGCACATTCGGATGCAGGCGGCCTTCCAGAATGGGACGGACAACGCCGTCTCCAAGACGTGCAACTTCCCCAGGGATGCGACGCCGGCGGACATCGAGGAAGTCTACCGCCTGGCCTATCGCCTGGACTGCAAGGGCGTGACCGTCTACCGCGACGGGAGCCGTGAGGGGCAGGTCCTGTCCGTCGAAGGCTCACATTCCGCGCCGAAGGTCTCCCATGGGGCGCCCGGATATGAAGAGGCGACGAAGAGGCTCTCCTGGGGCGAACGGCTCAAGAGGCCGGAGGACCTCCCCGGCATCACGAAGAAGATCGCCTGGGAGGAGGGGCACATCTACCTCACGATGAACTACTACCAGATCGAGGAGGACAGGGGCCGGAAGAGGATCCCGTTCGAGATCTTCGTCAACCCGCCGGCCCGCGACGACGCCATGAGCCTGACGGAGGACTTGGCCGCCCGGTCGCCGGAGGACCTCCGCCGGGCGTACCTGGATCTCCTGCGCGAGCACGATCTCACGCGCCTGGAGACGCTCGAGATCCTCTCGCGTCTCTCGTCCATCGGCTTCCAGCACGGCGTCTCCGTCGAGACGCTCCTCGAGCAGGTGGAGCAGGCCCGGCGCAAGTACCGGCGGCACATCCCGGAAGCAGTACATGGACTCGCACCTTCTGGGCGAGGCTTGCCCGGACTGCGGCGCCCAAGTCGAGTTCGCCGAGGGCTGCCTCGTCTGCACCAACAAGGCCTGCGGCTTCAGCAAGTGCAGTTGACGGCGGGTTGACGCAGTGTGCTGCCCTACGGGGTGGATTTTTGTAGGGCGGGTCACCGAACCCGCCCGAAAACTGATCCCCCCGTGCTCTCCTCCCCCCTGGTCCGTTTTCGCCTTTTACCTTTGCTGGGGCAACCTCACATCTCAGCCTGGCGCCTAACATGGCCGTGAAGCTGTCGGTCCGATCCGTCACGGTCTGTGCAAACAACGCACAGCCCGCGCCAGCCCGTCCCGTAGCTTACGGCCTGCGTTGGCTGAGAGAGATGAATTGAGGAAAACCGCTTTACCGGATACGATGATTCCGTGAATCGAGAAGAACAAGATCGAGAATACTTGGCGTACATTGTCAACGCCATCCGTGTTTGCGCTGACTACCGCCCCAAACTCGGACATGGTGCGGACAAGGGATACACCCTCGCCGAATTCCAGAGGACGTATCGCAGCGACCCGTTCTACAGCTGGGTCGGCCTCGACAATCCCCTTATGTATGCCGCCCACAAGGCGGCTGGCGGGATGACCAGCATCTACCGCCAGATCGGAATCGGATGCGAGAATCTATTCCGCAGAGTCATTCGAGACTCCTTGGCCTTGTCGGAGGATGACGTCAAGTGGTCATACACCGTAAAGAAGGGCCGCGGCAAGACGCGGACCCTCTATCTCGATGCTCGCATTGCGACGGATTCCGTCTCTAACACCGCAAGACGCAATGCCATCAAGAAATGGATCGCGGATTGTGCTGCCGACTTGGATGTGAGCGACCGCGTTGCGGCAACACTTCAAGGGGTTGTGTTTGAAGTCCGCCAAGGATACAAGAGCAAGGACTCGAAACGCCAGAATGCCGACATTGCAAATGCGGCAACGGCCTATACAAAAGCATATCTTCCCTGCGTCGCCATTCTCTCGCTTCAGATAGACGACGATATTGCCCTTCGTTACCGAAACGAGAAGTGGGCTTTGCTCACGGGCAGCACGGCGGAGAAGTCTCCGCAGAAATCGTTGTATGCCTTTATGCGTACCGTGATCGGGTACGACTTAGCCGCATTCTTTCAGGGCCATTCCGATACACTGAAGGCAGAAGTCAATGCCGTTCTTACAAAGTTGCTCTCATCCCAATGACGACATCCCTGACGACAACGCTGGACACTCGGAAGCAGAACGCTCATCTGACGTTCAAGCATAACCGGCACAGTGGGCGTCACGGATGGTTGCGGCTGACACCCGCTTATTCAGTCCCACTTGTCAGCAACATATTGGATGATCACAAGTATGCCGCGAAGGTCTTGGACCCATTTTCGGGAACAGGGACGACTGCCTTATGCGCCGCATACATGGGACTCCGAGGAACGGGACTTGAGATCAATCCGTTTCTCGTATGGTTCAGTTCCGTCAAGTTTCGGCAGTTCTCACCGGCAACCATTGAGAACGCCAGAAGTCTCGGCGCGGTGATTGCGGTGGCGTCCTCGTCCGGCGGCGCGCCAGCTGTAGATCCGCCGCCTATCCACAATATTGAGCGGTGGTGGAATGACGAGGACCTTCGCTTTCTGTGCCGGTTGAAAGCCTGCATCCTCGACACGTCCGAAGAAGGATGCGACGAACGCGACCTCCTTCTTGTGGCGTTCTGCCGTGTCGTCATTACGCTGTCGAACGCCGCATTTAATCATCAATCAATGTCCTTCAAAGACACCAACAAATCGCCAACGCTCTTTGAACTCCAGCGAGACAATGCCGATATCTTCCGCAAGGAGCTTTCCCTTGTACTCAATGGTGCGGCGGACAATCCCCGAATCGAGCCAACCGTTGTGACGGGAGACGCAAGGCAGCCGTCTCGATTCCTCCATGACAAATTCGACATGCTCATTACCTCGCCACCGTACCCCAATCGAATGTCCTACATTCGCGAACTACGCCCCTACATGTATTGGCTGGGCTTTCTCACCAACGGTCGTGATGCAAGCGAGTACGATTGGCAGGCAATAGGCGGAACATGGGGAGCGGCAACCAGCAGATTGGCTGCATGGGAACCCTCTGGCAAAGCCTTTACTCCAACCACCCTGAAGAAGTCCTTGACCGGAATATCAGACCCGAAGAACGACAACGGCAAGTTGCTGGCCAACTATGTGGCCAAGTATTTTGAAGACATGTGGAGCCATATCTCCGACATTAGCGCGATCCTGAATCGGGATTCCGAAGTGCACTATATTGTCGGCAATTCCACCTTCTACGCAACGCTGCTCCCCGTGGAGGAAATCTTCAAAGCCATGCTCCAAGAGGTCGGGTGGGCGCTGATCCGGCATGCCGGATTGACCGTGGAGGAGTTCCTCGATCTACTCTGACTTCTTGACGCCAAGGGGCCCCTTGGTGCGCGCGCGTTTTCTTGCCTTACCTTTCCTGCGGACAGCCCCGCACGCTTCGTCCACCACGAGTTCCTTGGGCGCGCGGCCTGGCTCCGCCGCGTTGCTCACTTTGCCTTCCTGATCCTCGGGAGAGTCCCGGCGGTCCGCTTCCGGGGCGGCGGCTTCGGCGGGGGCTTGGGCGTGTTCCTCGCCCCCGCGGGAGACCGCCGCCCGGGGGATGTCCGCTTTGCCGCGGCTTCTTCGATTTTTTCCGACTGCGGCTTCGCGCGCCTGCGCTTGGCGGGTTTCGCCGGCTCGGCCGGCGCGGACGGACCGGGTTCGGCGTCCGCGATGTCCAGGCCGAAGAGTTCCGAGAGGCTGCCGGCCGCGAGGAGCTTGTCCGCGGCGGGTCCCTTCAGGGACAGGGGGATGCCGCGGCCGGCCTTGGCGATGAGATCCTTCTCGTCCACCTTGCGCAGTTTGAAGAGGAGTTCGGGCTGCGCGTCGAGCCGGGCGCCGATCCCGTAGAGCGCAGCCGCCACGTGCTTGCACATCGACGCCCAGTCGGGGCAGCTGCACGAGAATTCGATCTGGGCCGGCGCGGGGAACAGCCCCGTCTCCTGCCGGCAGATGCGCTCCATGACGCCCTTGGAGAAGCGTCCCTGCAAGAGCTCGACGAGCGAATGGATGTCTCCCGCGCAGTCCTTGGAGAGGACGCTCCAGCGCGCCTTCGGGACCGCGGCCACCTTCACGGCCACTTGGTAGATCCTCGACCCGCTGACCAGGGCCTTCACCTCGCCGGGGGCGATCTGAAGGTCGAGCACCGCGCCGTTGCGCACGTAGGTCCGCCCCCGCGGCAGGCGGTTCGAGAAGTCGCTGTAGCGCTCGAGGTTGTCGCACCAGGCCTTTCCCCAGAAGGTCTTCGCGATGGCGCGTCCGTCGATCTTGACCGAGGAAACGGGGCGGCCCTTCTTCTTGAGCTTGGCCGTCTCGCGCTCGGCCTTGCGGCGCCGTTCGACCATCGACACGTACGGTCTCCATCGGTAAAACATGGGGTCATCCCTCCTCCAACGCCGCGTTCAGGTCCAGTGCGACGAGCCTGAGCAGGTCCTCGTCCTTCATCTCGGTCAGGTTGAGCTCTGCGCCGCCTTCGAGAAGTTCCTTCGAGAGGCCCTTCTTCGATTCGATGAGCGCGTCGATCTTCTCCTCGACGGTCCCCCGGCAGATGAACTTGTGGACCAGGACGTTCTTCGTCTGCCCGATGCGGAACGCGCGATCGGTGGCCTGGTTCTCGACCGCCGGGTTCCACCAGCGGTCGAAGTGCACCACGTGCGAGGCCGCGGTGAGGTTCAGGCCCGCGCCGCCGGCCTTGAGGGACAGCACGAAGAAGGGGACGGACTCGTCTTCCTGGAACCGGCTCACCAGATCCTTGCGCTTCTTCACCGCGGTCCCGCCGTGCAGGACGAGCCCCGGCCGGCCGAATACGCCTCCAAGGAACGCCGAGAGCGGTTCGGTCACCTCGCGGAACTGCGTGAAGATCAGCGCCTTCTCCTGCCTGGCCGCGATGACCTCGGCGATCTCCCGCAGGCGCGCCCACTTGCCGCTGTCGCTCTCGCGCCAGGCATCGTCGCCCAGCCACTGCGAGGGGTGATTGCAGATCTGCTTGAAGCGCGTCAGGAACGCGAGCACTACGCCCCTGCGCCGGATTCCCTCGGCGTTCTCGATCTGCCCGGCCAGATCCTTTACGGCCTGCTGGTAGAGGGCGGCCTGCACGCGGCTGAGCGGGCAGTACGCCTTGACCTCCGTCTTGTCCGGCAGGTCGGCGATGACGGACTTGTCGGTCTTGAGCCGCCGCAGAATGTACGGGCGCACGAGGTCGCGCAGGGGGCCGTAGGGGCTCCCCGGCTTGTCCGCGAGGCGCTTGGCGTAGGCGGTGAACTCTCTGGCCGAGCCGAGCAGTCCCGGGTTGATGAAGTCGAAGATCGACCAGAGGTCGCCGAGCCGGTTTTCGATCGGGGTCCCGGTGAGCGCGATCCGCGACTGGGCCTCGAGCCCTTTGGCCGCGCGCGTCTGCTTGGCGTGCGGGTTTTTGATGGCCTGGGCCTCGTCGAGGACCACGAGGCGCCACGGTGTCTCGGCGAGCCGGGGGATCCGGAGCAGAGAGCCGTAACTGGTGATGACGAGGTCCGCGCGCGCGAGATCCTCCGGCGCGAGCGCCTTCAACGCGGCGGCGGGCATGGCCGACGGGTGGGCGACCATCGGCTTGAGCCCCGGCGCGAATCGTTCGATCTCCGCGACCCAGTTGGCGAGCAGCGAGGCGGGGGCGATGAGCAGGCTAGGCCGGCGTTGGGCATCGGGACCGCCCCGCTGGACGAGGAGCAGGGAGAGCACCTGAATGGTCTTGCCAAGGCCCATGTCGTCGGCGAGGCAGGCCCCCAGGCCCAGGCGGGAGAGGAGGTGCAGCCAGCGTACCCCCACCTGCTGATAGGGTCGCAGCGTTCCGCGCAGCGCGGTTCCCATCTCGACGCGGGCCAATCCCTCGGGCGAGCGGAGCCCCTTCAGGGTCTCGGCCAGCCACGGGCCGGCCACGACGCGGGACCAATCCGGGTCGGCGCGGCCGTCGGCCCCGTCCTTGGCGACGTCCGCGCCGGCCAGCATCCGCGCGGCCTCGGCGAACGTGAGCCGTCCATCGGCCGCGAGCCGCTCGGCTTCCCGGAACCGCTCCATCATCCGGTCGAGCCTCTCCGGGTCGACCTCGACCCATCGCCCGCGGATGAGCGCGAGCCCGCTCGCGCCGGCCAGGATCTCCTTCACCTCCGCGGGCGTCAACTTCTCGCCGTCGAGCGTGACCTCCATGCGGAAGTCGAGCAGTGCGTCCCCGCCGAGTCCGGACGGCGCCTTGTTTCCGATCACCGCCGTCGCTTGCGGGCGGGGCGGGCGGTTCGCGTTCCACGTCGCGGGCGTCCGCACGACGACGCCGGCGCTCTCCAGCGCGGGCGCGTCGCCGAGGAGACGGAGGGCGTCCTGCGGCGTCCATCGCAAGGGGTGGAAGATCTCGCCCGCGTCGATCATCGGCCGCAGCCACGCGCATCGTTCCGCCGCGCGCTGGACGGGGAGCAGCAGGGAGAGGAGCCGTTGCTTGTTGGCGGCGCCCGCGTACTCGCGCAGGGCTTGCCCGAGCGGCAGGTGCTGGGCTTTGGCGTGCGCCGAGAGGCGCGTCGTGTAGGTCGCCAGGAACGCGAACGGCGCCTCCTCGTCCCCGCGGTTCTCTGCGAGGTTGAAGTGCACGCGGCCCACGAGGTTCCAGGCCGGGTTCATGCTCCTGAGGAAGTCCTGGACCGTCGCTCCCGACTCGGCCATCTCGGCGGAGAACGCCGCGTCGGTTTCCTCCCAGAGCGCGCGCAGGAGGTCGCCCGTCAGGTACTCGGCGCCGGGCATCGCCGGGGCGGCGAGAGCATACCGGCCGAGGTCTTCCGCGGGCGGCGCGGGGATCCGGGTGCGATGCTCCTCGACGTCCGGCCGGGCGCACAGCCCGGACACGTACCGGGCGCCCAGTTCCCGCCAGTAGGCGAAGGCCGGGGGGAGAACCCGGCCCACCTCGCCGGCCCCGATCCGCAGGATTCCGTGCCCGGAGCCTCGCGCAAACCCCTCCCGCAGACGCCGGGCGAGCTTCGCGTCCAGCTCCGGCGCGTCGTCGGCCGTCACGAGCGTGAGACGCCCGTGCGGGGTCAGGCAAGGAATCAAGCGAAGCTCGGACACGGCGCCGATCGGGTCCCTCCCGGATTCAAGGCCGGATCGCTTATACCCCGGCCTCATGACGTTTGCAATGCGTTCTTGGTGTGGGGCCGCCAAGCCAGGCTCTTGACAGGCGAATCGACGTTCTCCCAGGATGCTGAAAAAGTCCATCCAGGACTTTTTCAGCTACGGTCGGCCAAAGCGCAGCTTCGGCCTCGCTTTCATTTTTCAAACACTTGCGTGTTCGAAAAATGGCGGCACGTCCCTGTGCCGCGTCGCAGGCTGCTGAAAAACCCGTTTTTCAGCAGCCTGCGACACCAACACGCTCATCTTCCAGCCGCCGGAGGGGACGACGGCCCCGGCCTGGGGAGAGATCCCCTGTCTCCCGCCGTTCCCACGGCTGGGAGAGAAGCTGGTCGATCTCGACATGACGATCGTTCCCGGGCTTTCTCTGACCGACGAGTGCCGCTCGTTCCTCGGGCCGGGAACGGTTTACGGCGGCGGCGCGGCCGACGGCCAGGCTGATGTCTGGACCACGTTCCAGCTCGATTCCCACGACCAGGAGAAGTACGTGGTCGCCGCGGGCGATCTGGCGCCGGGCCCCCTGGGGCGGCTGGTCCGCCGCATCGTCGAGATCGAGAACTACTACCACCTGATCCTCCTCCCGCTCGACGAGTACCGCATCCACGTCAGAGAGCTTCGGAACATCGAGCAGCGGGTCGCCGGGCACTCCGAGGGGATCGCGAAGATGCTGGCCCCGGAGCGCGTCACGCACGAGGAACAGCGCGCGTGGATCGAGACGCTCACCGAGGAGCTGGCGGCGCTCGTGCGTCTCACGGAGAAGATGCGCCACCGCCTTTCGGCGGCGAGCGCCTACAACGCCATCTTCCGGGACCGCGTGTCGCGCCTCCGTGAAAAGAGCGGCGAGGCGTGCCAGGCGATCGGCGCGTTCCTCCACTTCCGCGTGGATCCGTCCATCCGGAGCTACGAGAACTTCGTCGAGCGCGCGGACGTCCTCGCGGGCCAGCTCAACTCTCTGGCCGGGATGCTGAGGACGCGGATCGACCTCGCCGTCGAGGAGCAGAACCTCGCCCTCCTCCAGTCGATGGAGATGAGGGCCCGGCTCCAGTTCCTCCTCCAGCGGACGGTCGAGAGCCTCTCAGTCATCGTGATCGCGTACTACCTCACGGGCCTCGCGGGCTACGTCTTTACCGGCATGGAGGATTTCGGCTGGATCTCTCACTCCAAGACGTGGACGGCGGGTTTCGTTCCCGTGGGTCTCCTCATCGGAATCGTCACCACCCGCCGCGTCCACCGGATGCTTGAGCGGGAGGGGAAGAAGGCGGAAGAACCGGAGGGTTGAGCAGTCTCCTCCTCCGGAAAGGAGATCGGCCTATGTTCGCGAACGCTTTTCCGGCGTCTTGCGCTTCCTTCGCGCGGCGGCCGGCGCCGGAAACTCGCGCGGCGCGGGGCCTTCGCGCACTCCTTGGGGCGGATGAAGGTCCTCGGGCTTGGAAACGACGCGGAGCCATTCCAGAGCAGTGAAGTCGAGGTCGAAGGTGACGATCAGCCCGGTGCCCATCTCTCGGGCCGAGAGCCCCAGAAGGGCATCGTGAAAAGAAAGGCGGCCGTCTGTTGCCGCCATGAGCGACAAGGCCGGCTCCATCATTCGCCGGATTTCCGGATAGAGGTATGTCAGTTCGTGCGGAGGGAACCGATCGAGAAGTTCCCTGAGGGCGGCGGCGGCGTTCCGCCCCTTATCCCGGCACCGGCGAGCAAGAACGATGGCAACTTCGTTTATAACGCAGTCCGACACGACGGAGGCGATGCTCAAGGTGTCCAGGGCTTCGGCTATGGCTCTGGCCCGCTTGTGCCAGACGTCGGTGCCGTCGAGCAGGGCGACAAGGTAGCTAGAATCCAGCAGGGC
>JACPZO010000003.1 GCA_016195465.1 Nitrospirota bacterium | reverse complement strand
CTTTTCTTAGACGCCCCGGACCGGCAGTTCGTTTGTCTCCGGCACTCCGGACAACGGAAGCTCGTTGGCCGTCACGGATCGTTCCTGAATCCGCGCCGTCACCGGCCCCAGATCGAGCATCCCCGCGACACGGTTCGCCGCGACCTTCCCGCCCCAGTAGTCCCCATGAACCGCCCCGTAGATCTCCTCCCCGCTCCCTGGGAAACCCGCCGGCGGTCCCGCATACCCGATGCACGGCGGAAAGAAGCGCTCGCCCGCGGCCGTGTACCCGAGCGGCGCCGCGAGGCCGATGACGGGGTCGGCGCGGGAGAAAAGACAGGACGTCCGCCGGGGCAGGCTCGCACCATCCCAATACTTCTCACCCGGCCCGACGTACTCCACGGGAACGGCCCCCGCCATCAGGCAGACCGTATGGACCTCCACGCTTCCCACGAAGTGAGTCCCCTGGCTTCCGGGGTGGTTCTGCGCCAGGATCGTCAGGGCGTTCAGGACCACCCGGCAGCCGAGCGAGTGGGCGATCATATCGAGGCGGATCGGCCTTCCTCTCCCTCCGAGGTTCTCGATGAAGGCCGCCATCCTCGCCGCGCTCTTGTCGGCCGGTTCGAGCTCGAGCGGAAACGAAATCAAAGAGAGCGGACCCCAGTTCTTGTCGCCGGGCCAAAACATCCGCCCGAGGAGAGGGAGCAGGCGGCTTGTCGGCGGCCCCCATTCGGCGTCGAGAAGCTGAAGGAATGCCTTGTAGTTCCCGGCGCCCCCGGCGTACGAGTCGTTGTACCCGTGCACGAAGACGACGAGACGGCCGAGCGCTCCCGCAAAGCCGGGCGGAAGCTCCTTCACGCAGTCCGCGACGCCGCCTCCCGCCGGCTGAGTGCGGACGCAGATCTCTCCTTCGCAAGAGGCCGTCACTTCTTCCTCAACTGTTGGAGAGCCGCCACGAGGTCCTTGGAGACGGGCGCCACGAAGGCGGCGACGATCGAGATGAGAACGGCCCCGGCCATTCCCCACTCCTTCCGCCGTTGCGAAAGAGCCGCCAGAACGATCGCGAATCCGATCGCGAGGGAAGCGATATGATGCCAGAACTTCCACCGGCGCGAGACGGAAACCTGGAAGCCGTCGATCGAGCGCTGGATGAAGTGCTGGACCCTCGCCCGGGCTTCCGCCGCCGCGGCCTGGTCCTCCTTTGAGAGGGAGGCGTAGACCGTTCGCGTCTTTTCCACATCGGCGAGATCGGCGGGATAGGCGTACGCGGCGAGGCAGTGGAGGAAGTCGGGGCCCGCCGACGGCGAATCCACGGCCACCCGCGAGGCCGCGGCCATTTGTCCGGCAAGCTGTTCGATCTCCAGCGAAAGGACGGCGCCCGCGTCCCCCGCCGTGGTGAGCCTCACAAGCTGGTGAAACGCCTTGGCCGGGTCCGGAGGCGTCAGCCCGGCCTTTTTCCATGCCTCCAGGACCTCCGGTTCCTGGACGTGCGCGGCCGTTTGATCGAACCACCTTCTCGCCTGGAATTCGTGAAACTTCCGCCTGATCGGAAATATCTCCCTTGCCATCTGAATGAACGCCATCGTCGCCACGCCGACAGTGGAGAGCGCCATGGCAAGCGGAAGGAACTTGTCCCCCAACAACTCCACGAATACCTGGATGGAGCTCGATACGCTTTGAATCATAGGACTCCACATGCTTGCATCCATGGCGGCCCTCCGTCAATGTCCATCCCAACTCCAAAAGGACGGGCGGTCATCCGAACACCGCCAGTCCGCCAGTCTCGACTCCCTGGATGCGATGAAGTAGGAGCGCCAGCGCGAACAACCAACTCGTGTAGAAGAGGGCCCACCCGTATCCCCGGATCATCGAAGCTAGCCAGTTCCCTTCGTACTCCCCTTCGGCGTTCACGACAGTCTTGAGAGCCAGAAATAGGACCGTATAGATCACGAGACAAAGAAAAGCCAGGACCGGCCAGAAAAGCCCCATCAGAACCAGAATGACAATGCCGGCGGCGGCCAATGCGACTGCCGCCAAGGCCGCCGCGCCGAGAAGCCCCGCGAGCCCTTCGACGTCGGGAGCGAACGAAAAGAACTCGCAGACGCTCTCAAGGCAGTCACAGCTTCGCCACCATTCCCTGTCGGAGCGCGGAACCTCGGGAAACTTGAAGTCGTCCTCCATGTGGTAGCCGTTGTACAAGAGGACGGTCATCACGGTCCCAAGGACGAGCCACAATCCAGCGGCAAACCATTCGACGCGAACCCACATCGGTTTCTTGGTGAGGAGCGGAAACAAAAGGCCCAGAACGGCAACGGCGCCGACCACGAGCAGTACGATGGTCTTCCCGCTCGTCACTTTTCTCTTGGGTTTGATCTGCATGTCGCCCCAGCCGTCCGCCGAAACAAATGGAAATCAAAAGATGAACCGCAAAGTGCGCCCGAGTCCACGCCCCTTGGGGCGGGGTCAAGGCGCACGAATGCAAATAACGAAAAGTACCTTGGTGGGTTGCGAAGTCTTTTCCCTTCTCCCTCCGGGAGAAGGTCAGGATGAGGGGGGGATATTAAGAAAAACGTTTATGAAAGTAAGATCGCCCTCACCCCGCCCTCTCCCGGAGGGAGAGGGGGTTTTTCAGCAACCTGCCAGAGGTCGGAAAATCCCCGCCTCTCAAGGCGTGGTTCTTCAACATACCTGAAGGGGAGGACGACTTCAAGGGCAGGACGTCGCGGACCAAGGCCGCGCCCGCGGACAACGGAGAACGGGAAGGCGGACGTAGAGGAAGCGCTACAGGGAAACGAACGGAGACTGGCCGGGGTTCGCCGCCGGCGCGGTCCCGCCGTGGCCGGGATCGACGAGGCGGATCTCGACCCGGCGGTTGGCGGCGCGCCCCTCGTTCGTGTCGTTGGGGATCACGGGACGGTGCTCGCCGTGCCCCTTGGCCGAGAGCGTTCCTGGCGGAACGCCCCGGACGATCAGGGCCTGAACGACGCTGTTCGCGCGGGCCAGCGAAAGCTCCCAGTTGGAAGGAAAGGCGGCCGTGTGGATCGGCGTGTTGTCCGTATGCCCCTCGACGACGATCTCGTATCCCGCGTTCACGGTCAGGAAATCGGCGAGGCGGTCGAGCGCCGGCCGGGCCGGGCCGATGAGCGCCGCCTTCCCTGGGTCGAACAGGACCCGCTCGCCGAGCACGATCACGACGCCGTTTGGTTCCGTCCGGACGTGCCCCGAATCTTCGACGAGATCTTTCAGCAGGAGCGTCCGGATCTCCTGGGCCAGAGAGGACGGATCGGCGCGGCCGGCGGCGTGCACGGCCGGAAGAACGCGAGGAACGGAAGGAGGCGGATGATCGATCGCCTGCGTCGCCCGCGCCGGCTCGGGAGGAAGATTCCGATCCTTCCAGCCGTACGGAAGAACGAGGACAAACAGGAGGACAACCAGCAGAAGCCCCATCAGATCGGCATAGGTCGCAAACCACGGCTCATCGGCGTCCTCCTTCCCCTCACGGGAAGAGAAATCGGAAGAAGGCCGGACGGGCTTGAGGCGGGACGGCCGCGGCGCGAGGAACATCGTCAGGCCCGGGCCGGAACGCGGCCGCGGTCGAACGCCGGTCCCGCGTGGCGGGATTCCGCTCGCGGCCGATTGCCGTTCCCCGCCGCCGCGGGCACGGCCGCATCCCCGGAGGCCAGACGGCGGGCGATGAGATTCGGATTGACGGCCTCGTGGATCATGAGGACGCCGTCGAGGACCGCTTCCATCTCGGAAAGGTCCTCTTCGCTCCGTTCGCGCAGATGAGCCGCGATCGGCAGAAGAAGGAGATTGGCCAGAAGCACGCCGTAAAGAGTGGTGAGCAAAGCGACGGATACGGCCGGCCCCATCTGCGACGGATCGGCCAGACTGCGGAACATCATGACGAGCCCGATGATCGTGCCCGAACTTGAGAAACGGAGAACGGATCGACCTCTCGGCCTCCTCGAGCCGGCGGACCCCTCCGACCCTGTAGACGGCGGAGAGGCGCGCGACATCCTGGGGCGTCGCAAGCCCCGGCTTGTCCCCCAGAACGTCTCCGATCCTTTTCAGAAGATCGGCGATCTTCGACGCCGGGAACGCGAGGCACCCAGCCGCGATCGTCCCGCCCAGCGTGATCAACAGCGAGGGGATATTCACGAACCCCCCCACGAGCCCGCCGGCCAGCACGAGAATGCCCGTGATCCCGACCCCAAACAGCACCAGAGCGGATCTGTTCATGCGCGAACCTCCCTTAAAGAACCAGCGGCCCAACAGGGTGTCGAAAAAGACTGAATTCAATCCTGAAGTCGTCATTCCCGCGCAAGCGGGAATCCAGAAGCTATTGAATTTGCAAGGTCTGGATTCCCGATAAAACCCTCGGGAATTACGGCAAAGGAGTTCTTCAACACCCTGCTGGAAGAAAGACAAGACCAATCCGCGTGCCAGGAGAGACCGTCTGCGGCCGGCGGGAAGGAAGCGTGAATTCAATGGGTTAGGGAGGGCGGAGACGCCCTCCCCTGGGCTTTAGTGGGAAGAACTTACCTCAACGGCCCGGAAGGGGCAAAACCTGCCCGCCTCCCACGGCGGGCCGTGGGCTACTTTCCGCGCCGGACCGTTTCCTCGATCTTCCAGGCGAGAAGAACCGTTTTGGTCCCCTTGGCGCCGACCGTCACGGCGGCCTTCTTCGTGACGCCTCGGTACGTCGCGCTCACGTTGTAGGAGCCGGGCTTGAGGTTGACGAAGAGCCAGGGGCCCCCGTCGGCGGCCGCCTCGAAGACCTTCTTCCCCTTCGCCTCGATCGTAACCTTAACGCCCGAGAGAAGGTGCCCCGTCGTACCGGCGAAGACCAGCTTGAGGGGGTAATTCGGCTTGAGCGTCTCGCGCTCGTCTTTCGTCGCGCCGCCGGAGACGTAGGAAACCCCCTCGTACGTCCGGACGGGGACATCCTCGGCCCGGCCCGATGCCGGCAAGGCGAGAAGGCCAATAACACCCAAGAGGAACATCGGCAAGAGGACACGTCGGCTCATGGCGAACTCCTTTCGCGGGGTCTGTGGATGGTCAGATCGTAGGCATTCGAAGGCATCTTGTCAACCGGCCGAGGGCCGCCGGAGTCCCTTTCCTGGGAACCGTTCCCCGAATCTTCTTGACACGTTTCAGGGGGTTTTGCTAGCGTCCACACGGAAAAGGCGAATCGACATGTCCTCGCACCATGTCAACGGAACAGCAAGCGCCGCCGCACGGTCTCCGTTCCATTCGTCTCGCTGAAAACGATCCTATCCGGAGGAGAAACGAAATGTCAGAGATTCAAGCCGACCAGGTCCTGGATTGCAAGGGGCTCTCCTGCCCGCTCCCCGTGGTCAAAACGAAGAAGACCATCGACGGCATGCAGGCGGGCCAGGTCCTCCTCATGCACGCCACAGACCCCGGTTCGGCCAACGACATGACGGCCTGGGCCAAGCGGACGGGAAACGAGATCCTCAAGGTCGACCAGGGCGGCGGAGTCTGGAGTTTCTACATCAAGAAGCTCAAGTAGCTTCGCGGGCCGTTCCGCCTGGAGGGTGAAATGCAGACTATCAAGGAGAGCGAGCTGATCGAGCGGCTTCATATCCTCGAAAAAAGCATTTCCACTCTCACCAGCGCGGTCGAGAAGGAAGTCCGCGCGCTCGACATCGTCAAGGACCTTGAGAAGGAGATCAAGGCGATCAAGCTCTTCCTCTCCCAGTCCCACCCGGATTTCAAGACCCGCTTCCCGGAGATCTTCCGCAAGATTTGACCCGGCGATGGGCTTCCCCGTCGGCAAGCTCCCCATCGAGACTCTCCAGCGCCTGCTGGCGGCCCACGCCGCCGGCGGCGACCGCGTCCTCGTGGGTCCCCGCGTCGGCGAGGACTGCGCGGTCATCGACATGGGCGCCTCCTTCCTTCTCGCCAAGACCGACCCGATCACGTTCGTCGCGCCCGAGATCGGGCGTTACGCCGTCCAGATCAACGCCAACGACATCGCCACGATGGGGGGCGTCCCCCGCTGGTTCCTCGCCACGGTCCTCCTGCCTGAGGGGAAGACGGACGAGGCGCTGGCCGAGGAGATCTTCGCCGAGATCGCGGCCGCCTGCCGGGAGACCGGGATCGCCCTCTGCGGCGGCCACACGGAAATCACCGCGGGTCTCTCCCGGCCGATCGTCGTGGGCCAGATGCTGGGCGAGGTGGAGAGGGACCGGCTCGTCACGAGCGACGGCGCGCGCCCCGGAGACGATCTCATCCTGACGAAAGGGGTCCCGATCGAAGCCGTCTCGATCCTGGCCCGCGAGCGCGGGACGGCGATCGAAGCCCGGTTCGGGGCTGAATTCCTCTCCCGTTGCCGCGACTACGTCCGCCGGCCGGGCCTCTCCGTCGTTCCGGACGCCCGGATCGCCGTCGAGACGGGCGGCGTCCACGCGATGCACGATCCGACGGAAGGGGGGCTTGTCTCCGGCCTCGTGGAGCTGGGCCTCGCCTCGAACGTCGGCCTTTTCGTGCAAAAGGAGAAGATCCCCGTCACGCACGAAGGGAAGCTCGTGTGCGATCTCTTCGGGATCGACCCCCTGGCCTCGATCGCCTCCGGAGCGCTTCTCATCGCCTGCGATCCGGCTTCGACGGGGAAAATCCTCTCCGCCCTCGACTCGCGCGGCGTCCCGTCAGCCGCGATCGGCCGCGTCCTCTCCTCCGGCGAAGGGCGCTGGATCGAGGAAGGAGGAAGGCGTCAGCCGCTCATAATCCCTCCTCGCGACGAGATCGCCCGCCTCTTCGCGCCATGAACCTTCACCTGCCGACGATCCAGGAGTTCAAGGAGGCCGTCGCCCGCCAGCGGGAGATGGTCCTGGCGGAAGCCGTGGAGGTGAAGGACCTCATGCGGATTCTCATGAAGGAGCGGAATCACCAGAAATGGGAGGACGAGGATATTGCGGCCATTAAGGCTCACCTCGTCCACCTGGCCAAGGCGATCCCCGTCCTGGCCATCGTCCTCGCGCCCGGCGGACTGATCCTCCTGCCGATCCTGGCGGAGATCCTAGACCGGCGGACGAAGAGACGCCCCCCGCCGGCGGGCTCTCAGGAAAATTCGTCGCCCGGCGGGCCTCCTCCCGCGCAACCGGAAAAATGAAGGCAACAAACATATCCTCCCTCTAAAAGGATGCTGAAAAACACCTTTTGTCCCCTCTCCCCCTGGGAGAGGTTGGGGTGAGGGCGGTATTCCTCGGTATCGACGGGGAGTCGGGCGGAGTCCTTCAGGCCGGGACGGGGCTCCCGTGCTTCTCCTCCCACTCGTACGTCTCGGGGGTGAAGTACGAGACGCGGACCTTCTTGTACTCGCGGGTGGAATAGAGGGCTTTCATCTCGCGGATGCCTGTCTTCTCGGCGATCGATTCGAGGATGGCCGTGCACTCGTCCACGCTCCGGCCGTGGACCATCGTGAAGACGTTATACGGCCAGTCGGGGTATGTGGGGCGCAGGTAGCAGTGGGAGACGGCGGCAAAGCCCGCCATCGTCACGCCGACTTTCTCGACCCGATCCGGAGGAACGGCCCATATCCCCATGGCGTTCGCCTTGAAGCCGGCGGCCCGGTGATGGAGGACGGCCGCGACCCGCCTCAACTGTCTGCGTTCGATGAAGCGGCGCGCGGCGTCGAGAAAGGCGTCCAGGGAGAGCCCGGCCGCCTTGGCCAGGCCGTCGTACGGACGGGGGACGATCGGGAAGTCCTTCTGGATGACGCGGATGACCCGGATCTCATCCTCCGTGATCGGCGTCTTGAGCGACTCCGCTCTCTCTTTGTCCGTGTAGGCGGGGGCCTCCGCCTGGTTCGCGGGGTCGCCTTCGCCCGTCATGTCGAGCTTGACGCCGATCTTGAACAGCCGGAGAGTCGGGAGAAGGCGGATCGATTCCGCCCCGGCGAGTTCGCCCAGCCGCTCCACCGTCTTCTCGAGGCCCAGTCTGCTGTCGGGCGGGACGGCGATCGTGAACCAGAGGTTGAAGGCGTCGTTCCTCCGGTAGTTGTGAGAGACGCCGGGATGCTCGTTGATGACGGCCGC
>JACPZO010000033.1 GCA_016195465.1 Nitrospirota bacterium | reverse complement strand
TGGTAGCGGGGGCAGGATTTGAACCTGCGGCCTTTGGGTTATGAGCCCAACGAGCTACCGGACTGCTCCACCCCGCGTCAGGAATTTGGTCTTATACATGAACAACCCAGAAGGTGTCAAGCTTCGTCTCGGACTTCGCTGTCGATTTCGATCCCGAGCGCCTTGATCTTCCTGTGCAGGTTGCTCCGCTCGATCTCCAGCTCCTCGGCCGTGCGAGAGACATTCCCTTTGTTCGCCCTCAGCCGATCGAGGATGTACCTCCGCTCGAACTCGGCACGGGCCTCCCGCAAGGGCCCGCCGACGGGTGCCGCGGCCGGTGAAACACCCGCCTCCCGCTCGCCGAGCGGGGGAAGGTCTGCCTCCCGGATCTCCGGGCCCGGCGCCATGATGACGAGCCGCTCGACGAGGTTTTTGATCTCCCGAACGTTGCCCGGCCAGCGATACGCCATGAGCCTCTTGAGCGCCTCCGGCGAGACCGTTTTGGGGCGCTTTCCGTACTCTTCCGAGAGCGTCCCGATGAACCGGCTCACGAGAAGCGGAATGTCCAGGGCGCGTTCGCGCAGAGGCGGGACGTGGATGGGAATGACGGCGAGGCGGAAGTAGAGGTCGTCCCGGAAGCGGCCGGCCGCGATCTCGGCCTGGAGGTCCTTGTTGGACGCGGCGATGACGCGGACGTCGACCCTTATCGTCTGCGTGCCGCCGACCCGCTCGAAGGTCTGCTCCTGGAGGACGCGGAGGACCTTCGCCTGCGTCGCCAGGCTCATGTCGCCCACCTCGTCCAGGAAGATCGTCCCGCCGTCGGCCTGCTCGAACTTGCCCGGCTTGTCGGCCGTTGCCCCGGTGAAGGCGCCCTTCACGTGGCCGAACAGCTCGCTTTCGATCAGGTCCTGCGGAATCGCCGCGCAGTTCACCTCGACGAACGGGCGGGCGGCCCGGTCGGAGGCGGCGTGGATCGCGCGGGCGGCGAGCTCCTTGCCCGTCCCGCTCTCGCCGGAGATGAGGACGCGCCCCCGCGACGGCCCGGCCGTCGCGATCTGCTGTTTGAGTTCCTCCATCGACGGACTCCCGCCGATCATCTCCCAGCGGGAGTCCACTTTCCGCCGCAGAGCGCGGTTCTCCGAGAGGAGGCGGGACTCGGAAACGGCGTGCTGGATCAGGAGGACGATTTTCTCGTACGAGAGGGGCTTTTCGAGGAAGTCGTACGCCCCGAGCTTGGTCGCCCGGACGGCCGTCTCGATCGTCCCGTGGCCGGACATCATGATGACGGGAACGTCGGGGTGCGCCTCGCGGATCCGCTTCAGGGCCTCGATCCCGTCCATGCCGGGCATCCAGATGTCGAGGAGGACGGCCTGGGGCTGTTCCTCGCGGAGCATCGCAAGGGCCGCCGTCCCCGAGTCGGCCATGCGGACGCGGTACCCTTCGTCGCCCAGGACGCCTTTCAGGGATTCCAGGATGCTCGCTTCGTCGTCAACGACCAGAATCGTATCGGGCACTGAACCTCCTTTTCAGGTCGATGGGTTGACGGGAGAACCCCCAACCACCTGCCTTTGTCAATTTCCAATTTTCAATTTCCAATTTTCAATTCTCAATTCTCAATTCTCAATGTCCACCTAGCCACCCAGCTACCCGATTCAAGCCGCCTTGAGCGGCAGGTCGATCATGAATTTCGTCCCTTGGGGCTCTCCTCGCGCCACGCGGATCTGTCCGGCGTGCTCGCTCACGATCCGGTTCACGATCGCGAGGCCCAGCCCCGTCCCGGACTTCTTCCGGGAGAAGTACGGGAGGAAGATCTTGTCCATCTCTTCGGACGGAATGCCCGGCCCGTTGTCCGCGACCTCGATTACGACCTTCTCCTCGGCCGCGTGGACGCGGGTCCGGACGACGAGGCGCCCGCGCCCGTCCATGGCCTGGACCGCGTTCTCGAAGAGGTTCACGAAGAGCCGCCGGAACTGTTCCTTGTCGAAGGAGAAGATGGTCACCCCCGGATCCAGCTCGGTCTCGATCGCGACGTCCCGGTGGGCCGACCGGTAGAGCGCGGCCACTTCGCCGATCAGGCCGTTCAGGTCGTTCGGCTGGGGACGGGCCACCGGGAAGCGCGCGAACTGGGAGAACTCGTCCACGAGCCTCTTGAGGTCGTCCACCTGCTGAACGATCGTCCGCGTGCATTCCTCGAGGACGGAGGGAAAATCGCCGGCCCCTTCCGAGAACCGCCGGCGCAGACGCTGGGCCGAGAGCCGGATCGGCGTGAGCGGGTTCTTGATCTCGTGGGCGATCCGCCGGGCCACCTCCTCCCACGTGGCCGTCTTCTGGGCCTTGATGAGCTCGGTGAGGTCCTCGAAGAGGACGAGAAACCCCAGCGGCTCGCCTCTCGAATCGACCAGCCGGGAAACGGCCATGTGCAGGTGGAGGCTCCGCCCGCCGATAGCCAGGGTGAGGTTCTTCTCGACCGTCCGCCTCTCTCCCTCCGAGAGCGACCGGACCAGATCGAGAACGGGCCGGAAATCCCCTTCCGAAAGGACCTCCCGGTACGGCCGGCCGACGATCTGGGCCGGATCGATCCGGAGGATCTCTCCCGCCGCCCGGTTGAACGTCGTCACCTTGCTCGTGATGTCGACCGAGACGACGCCCGCCGCGACGTTCTCGAGGATCGTCTCCGTGTACGCCCGCCGGGCGTCGATCTCCATCGCCGAGACCTGGAGCGACCGGTACGCCGCGTCGAGCCGCTCCCGCCCCGTCCGGATGTCTTCGGTCATCTTGTTGAACGAGTCGACGAGCGTGCCGATCTCGTCGGCCGCGGCCGCGTCCACTTTGACGTCGAGGTCCCCCTGCGAAACGCGGTGCGTGGCCTCGGCGAGCTTCTGGATCGGGATCGTGATCCCCTTCGACAGGTAGAGGCCGTACCAGATCGCGATGAAGAGGATCGCCAGGGTGACGAGGAGGAAGGTCACGAGATAGCTCGCCTTGATCGGCGTGCGGTATGCCTGGAGTTGACGGTATTCGTCGTACGCCGTGGAGATGGAACCCAGCCTGGAGACGAGGGCCGGCGGGAAGTAGACGTCGGCGATGACGATGCCCGGGACCCGTCCGCCCTTCGCCGCGATGGGAACGACGGCCCGGACGATCTCGCCGGCGGGAGTCGCGACGATGTCCGAGACCGTCTCCCCCCGGAAGCCGCTCTCGACGGCCTCGGGCGCCGGGGGACGGACGGCCTCCTCGGGAAGACCGGACCCCGCCACGCTTAAGCGCGTGAGCGCGGGGCTCGTCCGGACCTCGATCCGGGCCATGTTCTCGTCGCGGAGCTTCCGGGACAGGAGGGCCGAGAGCCGCCCTTCCGCGCCCATGGCGAGGAGTTCCTCCCTTGCGATCTCGTCCGCGATCCGGCTCCCGGCCCCCGCCGCCCGCTTCCTGGCCTCTTCGTAGTAGAGCGAATGGGCCAGCTCGACGGCGTCGCGAAGCGAACGCTCGACCGGAGGGGAGAACCAGTTGTTCACGATCGCGTTGATCATCCCCGTGCCCACGATGAAGAGCCCGGAGGTCGGGATCAGGATGAGGACGACGAACGTGAGGACGAGCTTGGTCCGGAACTTCGAGCCCAGGACGTCCTGCCGCCGCTCGTAATAGAGCTTGACCACGTTCCGCCCGACGAAGATCCCGAGCGCCAACAGCAGGATGATGTTGATGTTGAGAAGGGTGAAGATGATGATCGTGTCGCCGAGCGAGCGCTCCGGAACGCCCTGGGCCAGGATCTCGATCCCCGTGGCAACGACGGAGACGACGAAGAGCAGGAGGAGGACGCGGATCGTCCGCGTGTTCTTGGTCTTCCGCTCCTCGAACATCTCGGCCGGGCTCTTGGGGGGAGAGGGCATCGTAGTCACGGCGTTTCCCGGATCAGGGCGGCGGTCAGGCCGCCGGAGGGGAAGAGGTCCGGCGCCCGGAACGACTGCGTCCCCTCCTTGAGCGTGAACTCGGGCGACGTCTTCCAGGACGTGGAGAAGTCGTTGAACGAGACGAAGAAGAGGATCGTCTCCAGGACGGCCGGGATGTTCGGCGTCCGCGACTCGGCCTTAATCTGGATGTAATAGGGCTCGTTGGGCGCAAGGACCGACCGGGGGGCAACGACGACGGACGCCAGCCGGCTCGTCCACGAGAGCATCTGGGAAAACTCCGCGAAACTCTTCTCCTCGGAGCGATCCCCGTCGCTCGACCGGACGGCGTAGAGCTTCTTGACCGAGTCGTACTTCACGTGCCGAAGGATCGTCTTCTGGGCGATGAACTCATCCGGCCACCAGTTGTACGACCGGTAGAGGTTGAGAGTGTACCGGAACTCCTTCGAGAAGCCGTTCTTCAGGGCATCTTCGACCGCCGGCGCGAAAGGCCCCGTGAGCGTGGCCGAGACGGCGACGCCCGACGGACCGATCGTCACGACGACGTTCGAGATCTGCTCGCCCTTTGCGAGCGCCGAGACTGGAAAGAAGAGGATGAGAAGGGCAGAAATGGCGATTAAGGAGAGCGATCGAATTTTCGTCATCCATCCGGAACCGGGTAATGGACACGGGGAGCCGACTGACCTAATTTTGCAACACTAGCACCCGATTGCGGGGCGTGTCAAGGGACTATTGGCCTAACTATTTGATTCTTCAATATTTTTCTTCCCAGTTTCTCCGCTTCCCCGCTTCTCCGCTTCTCCGCTTCCCCGTTTCAGTCCTTTCCCCGCCTCTTGGGGTCCATGTGGTCGCGGAGGGCGTCGCCCAGGAAGTTGAAAGCCATCACGGTGAGGAAGATGAGGAGCCCCGGGATGAGGAGCCACTGGAACCTGAGAAGGTATTCCACGTTCTGCGCCTCGGCGAGAAGAAGCCCCCAGGATGAGTCCGGGTCCTTGATCCCCAAGCCGAGGAAGGACAGGGCGCTCTCGCCCAGGATGTATCCGGGGATCGAGAGCGTGGCCGAGACGACGGCGTAGTTGAACGTCGAGGGGACGACGTGACGGACGAGAACGCGGGCGCCCGACGCGCCCATCGCCCGCGCCGCGAGGACGTACTCGCGCTCCCGCTCGGAGAGGACGAGGCCGCGGACGATCCGGGCGAGGCCGGCCCATCCGATGAACGAAAGGATGGCGACGATCAGGAGGTAAGTCAGCGACGACGGGAGCGTCGCCGGGATGATCACGGCCAGGGCCAGGAGGAAGTAGAACGTGGGGAGAGACATGAGGATCTCCGTCGCGCGCATGATGACGAAGTCCGCCCGCCCCCCCACGTACCCGGAGAACGCCCCGATCAATATCCCCAGAGTGTAACTGATCGCGACGCCCACGAGGCCGATGGAGAGGGAGATCCGGCCTCCGTACACGAGGCGCGAGAAGAAGTCGCGCCCCAGGGCGTCCGTGCCGAGGAGGAAGAGGCGGGCGTCCGGATCGGCCGTCGTGAGAACCTTGCCGCGCTTGAAGAACGAGAGCCGGATCCGTTCCTCCGTCTCCTCGTACCGGCGCTTCCGGATGTCGGCGAGCTTTGTCTTGTGGACGTAGAGGAGCCCCTCCGACCACTCGCCCGGAGGCGCGAGATGGACGCGCATCGGCGGATGGTGCGGCTGCCGGCGGTTCTGCGCCGCAGGATCGTACGGCGCGACGGCCGGCGCGAAGAGGGCCGCCAGCGCGAAGGCGGCGAGGAGCGCAAGACTGACGCGCGCCGGCCACCCGGCAGATTTCCAGAAGTCAGTCATGTCCCTCGACCGCCTTCAGGCCGCCTTGGCCTTTTCGATCCGGAGTCTCACCATGAGACCGATCTGGGCCAGCATCGCGATGAGCGTGTCGACGCTGAAGACGTCGATTTTTCCGCGCATCAAGTCGCTGATCCGGGGCTGAGTGACGCCCAGTCTCTTGGCGGCCTCGGCCTGGGTCATGCCCTTGCGGCGGATGTATTTCTCGATCTCGGCCATCAGCACGGCTCGAACGCGCAGGTTCTCCGCCTCTTCCCGCTCGAACCCAAGGTCCTTGAAAACGTTCCCGGACGATGTCGTCATCTTCATGTCTTTTCCTTTCTCCATTTCAACAGACGCCAGAAGCGCTCGGCCGCAAGATCGACGTCATGCTTGGGCGTTTTCTGGGTTTTCTTGATAAAGGCGTGCAGGACATAAACGGCCTCTTCGAACTTGGCCGTGTAGAGGACCCGAACCTCGCTCCCCGCGTGCACCCGGATTTCCCGCACGCCTGAGCCGACGGACGGCATCGGCTTCCAGTCGGTCGGTTCGTCTCCGGTCTGCACTTTGAAGAGTTGATACCCGACATCCTTCCGCACCAGCGGCTTCATGATATACAAATACTTATATACCAGTCAATGGCATCCGTCGTGGGGCCTCCGTTCCGGCCACCCCCCGGTCCAATCGGGGCGTCACTCATACCGGATCCTCGGATCGGCGAACTTGAGGGCGATGTCGGCCAGAAGATTGCCGACAATCAACAACACCGCGCCGATCAGGATCGAGCCCATGAGGAGGAAAAGGTCCTGGGAGAGGACGGCCTGGAGCATCAAGTTCCCCATCCCCTGCAGGTGAAGGACGGCCTCCACCAGCGCCGCGCCGCCGAAGAGCGCGCCCAGCTCGTACCCCGCGATCGTGATGAACGGGTTGATCGCGTTCCGGAGGATGTGCTTGAAAACGACGACCCGCTCCGGGAGCCCCTTCGCGCGCGCCGTCCGGACGTAGTCGGCGTTCATGATCTCCATCACGTTCCCGCGCATGAGGCGCATGAGCCCCGCCACGCCCGAAGTCCCCAGGACGACGACGGGCAGAACAAGGCGATGGATGCGGTCCCAGACCTTCCCGGCGAGAGACAGGGTGTCGTAGTCCGGCGAGAACGAGCCGCCCGTCGGGAACCACCCCGTCTGGAGGGCGAAGATGAGAAGGAGGAGAGCGAAGAAGAAGGACGGGATCGACATCCCCATGAAGGCGAAGAACGAGAGGAGCCGGTCGGCCCACGTCCCCGGCCGGAGGGCCATGAAGAGGCCCAGGGGGACCGCGAGCCCCCAGGAGACGACCATCGCCGCGGCCGACAGGATCACCGTGTTGGGGAGGAAGCGGCCGATCAGGGACAGGACGTCCACGTGGTAGAAGATGCTCTCGCCGAAGTCGAAATGGAGCACGCGCCAGAACCAGAGAAAATAGCGGACGACGAGCGGCTTGTCGAAGCCGTACTTCGCCTCCATCGCCTGGAGCGTCTCGGGCGAGATCTGGGGGTTCATCTTGAGCGAGGTGAAAAAGTCGCCCGGAGCTAAGTCCACGACGAGGAACGAGATGAACGTGATCCCGACGATGAGCGGGACCGCGTTGACCAGGCGCCTTAGAACGTACCGGCCCATCTCACTTCTCTCTCAGACTGTAGGCAAAATCGTTGTAAGCCATGAGCGTGATGATCGTGGATATCCTCACCCTCTTGTCGAACACCCACGGCAGGACCTTGAAGATGAACTTGATCCGCTCCAGGTCGCGCGTCAGAAGATACGTCGCGAGCCTCGCGGCGAACAATACCCTGTATTTCGCCTTGATCGGATTTCTCCTGTTTTGGTCCCGCCAGAAGTCCTTCTCCCAGAAATACTTGAGCTTCCTGTAGATGGACGCGAACGAATAGACCTCTCTCCACACGTGGACAAAACCCTTCTTGAGTTCGGCGGGCGTCATGTTCCTCGGCTGGAACACGACCGTCTTGGAATCGTATCGATCCCAGTCCTTGTGCAGAAGCCGGCCTTCCTTCTCCAGCCGGTCGAAGAGGCCGGTGCCGGGGAACGGCGTCAGGATGCTGACGAGCGCGAAGAGCACGTTGTTGGCGTTGATGAACTCGGCCAGAGCGCGAAACGACTCCGGGGTGTCATTGTCATGGCCCACGATGAAAGCGCCCTGCACGAGTATGCCGTGGGAATGGATCTTCTGGATCGCTTCGCCGAAGTCCTGCCTCAGGTTGATCTTCTTGTTCATCTGCCGCAGGTTGTCGGGGGCGATGGATTCGAAGCCGATGAGGATCCCGCCGCATCCGCTCTTCGCCATGAGACCCAGAATCTCGTCGTTCCGGGCCACGTTCAGGCTCGCCTGGCACGACCAGCTCACGTCCAGGGGAGCCAGCTCCTGGAGAAACGTCTTCGCGTACCTTCTGTCCGCGACGAGGTTGTCGTCGGCGAAGAAGATCGCCTTCTTCCTCTCGAGGATGCCGTCCCGCTGGGTCTCCCGGATGTCGTTCATCACCTGCTCCATGGAGCGGTGCCGGATCCGGGTCCCGTCGAACGCGTGGACCGAGCAGAAATCGCAGAAGAACGGACATCCCTTCGTCGTCTGGACGATATGCAGAAGGTACCGGTCGTTCTTGAGGAGGCGCCGGTCGGGCATCGGGCATTCCGCGAGATTGGGGTGGCCCGGGCTTCTGTAAACCGGCTTGAGCCGGTCGTTCCTGAAATCCTCCAGCAACTCCCCCCAGACCGCTTCCGCCTCGCCGACCACGACGCTGTCCGCATGCCGGCGCGCTTCTTCCGGGAGCATGGAGGCGTGAATCCCTCCCAGGACGACCTTGACGCCCCGCTCGCGGAATCGAGACGCGATCTCGTACGCCCGCTTCGCGAACATCGTGCGGACGCTGATGCCGACAAGGTCCGTCGGCGCGTCGAAATCGATCGGCTCCACGTTCTCGTCCGTTACTACGACGTCGACGTCCGGCGGGGTGAGCGCCGCCAGCGTGGGAATGGCCAGGAGGTAGCCCGAGTACGCCTTCGAGAATATGAACCGGGCCACGTACCGGTAGTCGTAGATGTTCTTTTCGCTGTCCGTCCCCTGCCGCGGGGTGATGAGCGTCAGTCTCATGGCTAGTATGCGAGCCTCATCTTCTCCGGGTCGGGCGTCCCCCAGATCGTTGGATTGTACCCGAGCACGCGGTTTTTGTGGGCGACGAAGACCGACTCCCGCGCCGTGAGGATCACGGGAAGCTCTTCGTGAAGGATCTCCTGGATTTTCTTGTAATGCTGAGGCCTCTTCTTCGGGTCGAGCTCCCGCGCCCCGAGGTCGATCAGTCTGTCGATCTCCGCTTCCCACGCCGTCTCGGGCTTCGCCTGCCGCGGGTTCCACATGTGGAGATGACCGCTCGACTTGTAGAAGGTCGAGCCCCAGTGCGGCTCCAGCCCGCCCGTGAGACCGATCAGGATCGCGTCCCACTCGAAGTTGCTGTCGAGCTTCTCGACCAGCGTGTTGAACTCGAGCGGCTTATAGTTGACCTTGAGGCCCAGCTTCTTCCAGTCCTCCAGGACGATCGCCGCGATCCGCTCGCGCGTCCGGTTTCCCTGGTTCGTGTAGAGGTCGAAGGAGACCGGGTTCCCGCGCGGGTCTTCCCGGATTCCGTCTCCGTCGCGGTCCACGTATCCCGCCTCCGAAAGAAGCCTCTCCGCTTTCTTGAGGTCGTATTCGTAGTCCTTGAGGTCGGCGTTGTGGAACCTCTTGACCTCCGGCGAGATGTCGGCCGCGGCCGGCTCGCCGTACCCGCGGAAGGCGTTGAAGACGATCGTCTCCTTGTCCACGGCGTGCGCGAGCGCCTTGAGGAACTTCTTGTCCGTGAACCAGTCGAGGCGTGGATCGCGCTTCCCGCCCTTCACGAAGTGCCGGGGGTTCCGGTTGAACGCGATGAACGGCGTCCCGGTGCTGAGGCCCAGCTCCTTCAGCGTCCAGTCCCTCGCCCTGGCCTTCCCGCGGACCGTCTCGACCATGTCGGCCGAGGGGGCGTAGATGTCCGTCTCTCCCGCGTCGAACTTGACGTAGGCCGTGTTGATGTCCTTCACGATCAGGAGGACGCGCCGCTTGATGGACGGAAGCCGCTCTCCCTTCTCGTCCATCCGCCAGTAGCGGGGGTTGACCTCGTACAGAACGTGCTGGGCGGGAACGTACTTCGTGATGACGTACGGTCCCGTTCCGACGAGTTCCCCGGGAGGCGTGTTGATGTTCCAGGCCGAGTCGAACGTCCCGGCGTCCAGGGCCGCCTCGAGCTTGTGCTTCGGGAGGATGTCCACCTGGACTATGTCGAGAAACGGCGCGAAGGGAAAGGGAAGCGTGAACGCGACCGTGTGCCGGTCGACCGCCGTCACGATCATCTTCTTTCCCTCGACCATCCAGGCGTCCCGGATCGAGGAGGCGACCTTGGGGTCGTAGATCGCCCGGGCCGTGAAGACGACGTCGTCGGCCGTGAACGGGACGCCGTCGCTCCAGAGAACGTCTTTGCGGAGCTTGAACGTCCATGTCCGGCCGTCGGGCGAGACGGACCACGACTCGGCCAGGACGGGCTCGAAGTCGGTCGTGACGGGCTCGCGCCGGATGAGCCCCTCGAAGAGGATCCCCGCGACGGCCGACGACGACGTCTCCTTCGAGACGATCATGTTGAAGGTCTTGGGGTCCCCCAGCGTGTCGGTCGCGAGAGTCGGGGGCAATTCCGGCCGCTCCGCCCCGCCCGAGCAGGCAAGAATGAGGGCGAGCAGTGGAACCGATACTAACCGGGGGATCGTCGGCGTTCTGAACATGGGCGGGAATCATACCATAGTCCAAACGCCTTTCCGCGGATTCGCATCGCCGCCGTTTCCCCGTTTCTCCGTTTCCCCGTTTCTCCGTTTCCCCGTTTCCCCGTTTCTCAGTTTCCCCGTTTCCCCGTTTCTCCGTTCCCCCCCTTCCCCGCCTCCCCGTTTCCCCGTTTCCCCGTTTCTCAGTTTCCCCGTTTCTCAGTTTCCCCGTTTCTCCGTTTCCCCGTTTCCCCGTTTCTCAGTTTCCCCGTTTCCCCCGTCCGCCGTTTTCTGTGCTATACTCCCCGCCCATGTCGTCCCCGCGAACGTTCAAACTCCTTTACAAGATCGTCGCCCTCGTCATCGTCATCGTGGCCGCCATCGCCGCGGCCTCCTACGTCGTCTCCGCCACCCGGGAAGAGAGGATCAAGCGGGAGGAGCAGGAGCTCCAGATGTTCAAGATGGCGAACATCATCGCCTCCCTCAAGCTCATCGAGCCCGTCACCGGCCGGAACATCGACTGGGGAATCTATCAGAAGTTCGTGGACGTCACGGGAAGCCTCGACCCGGACATCGTCGCGATCGCCGTGATGGACGGGGCGAACCGCGTCATGGCCTTCTGGGCGAACGAGAACCAGGTCAAGGCCGCGAATCCCCAGACCGCCCTGGACTTGAAGGGCGCCCTCCGCGCCGCCGTCACCCAGGGGAAGATCCGTTCGCGGGAAGGGGACCTCGTGACCGTGGACTCCCCGATCACGGTGGACGACCGGCCCGTCGCGCTCATCCGGATCGTCTTCTCCCAGACGCGCATGAAGGAAGACATCGCGCGAAACAGGCGGACCAGCCTCAACATCGCCTTAGCCGTCCTGGGACTCGGCATCGTGGGCGGGATCGTCCTGGCGCGCGGCGTCACGCGCCCGCTCGAAAACCTCGCCGGCAAGATGAAGAAGGTCGCCGGGGGCGACTTCTCGGAACGGATGACCTCTTTCCCGCGGGACGAGGTGGGAACGCTCGCCCGCACGTTCAACGGAATGGTCGACGGGCTCGTCGAGCGGGACCGGATCAAGGCCGAGCGGGACCGGCTGGAAGTGGAGAAAACGCGCTACCGCGAGACCCTCCAGCGGTACGTCTCCCGCCAGGTGGCGGATCGGATCCTGAGCGAGCACGGGACGCCCTTCCTCAAGGGAGAGCGGCGGGACGTGACGATCCTCTTCTCCGATATCCGCGGCTTCACGCGGATGTCGGAGCGGATGCAGCCCGAAGAGGTCGTCCTGCTGTTGAACGAATACTTCTCGCTCATG
>JACPZO010000017.1 GCA_016195465.1 Nitrospirota bacterium | reverse complement strand
CTCGCGGCCCTGGGTCTCGTGGCGGGTCTCTACCACACCCTGAACCATGCGCTCTTCAAGGGCCTGCTCTTCCTCGGCGCGGGGGCCGTCCAACACGCGACTCGCACGAGGGAGATGGAAGCCCTCGGCGGCCTCATCCACGGAATGCCGTGGACGGCGGCCCTTTTCCTGGTCGGGTGCATCTCCATCTCCGCCCTGCCCCCGTTCAACGGCTTCGTTTCGGAGTGGCTCACGTTTCAGACCTTTCTCCTCTCCCCCTCTCTTCCGAGCACGCTCCTGAACGTCCTGATCCCCCTCGGCGCGGCGGGTCTCGCCTTGACGAGCGCCCTGGCCGCGGCCTGCTTCGTGAAGGCGTTCGGGATCACGTTCCTCGGCCAGCCGAGAAGCCGCCACGCGCAGAACGTATCGGAGGTCGGCGTCACGATGCGGATCGGAATGGCCGGTCTGGCGCTGGCGTGCCTGCTCCTCGGGATCCTCCCCGCAACGATGATCGAGTGGCTGGACGCCGTTCCGCGGCAGTTCCTGGACGCCGGCATCGCCGAGACGGCCTCCTCCCACGGCTGGCTGTGGCTCACGCCGATCGCGCCCGAGCGCGCTTCCTACGGCGGGACGGTGGTATTCCTCGGGATCGGGGCGATCATCGGGCTCACGTGGTTCGCGCTCCACGGCCGGCGCCACAGGGCGCCCCGGCGCGGGCCGGCCTGGGACTGCGGATTCGAGAAGATGACCCCCCGGATGCAGTACACGGCGACATCCTTCTCCATGCCGATCCGGGTGTTCTTCGGCGCCCTCTTCAAGATCAGGGAGCGGTCCTCGCCCATGCACGTCCACCGCCACGCGGCTTTCCCGGAACGGGTGAGCTACTCGCTCCACGTCGACGACCGCTTCTGGGGGTGGATCTACAAGCCCATCTCCGACGCGGCGTTCTGGATCGCCCGCCTGACGACCCGGATCCAGGGAGGCCGCATCCAGGTTTACCTGATCTACTCGTTCCTGACCATCCTGGTCCTTCTCATATTCGGACGATGAACGATCCGCTTCCTTACGTCCTGACGATCGTCCAGGCGGCAGCCCTCCTCCTGCTCGCCCCGTTCATGGTCGGGTGGGTCCGCCTCGTCAAGGCGCGCCTCCAGAACCGGCGTGGCGCCGGGCCGCTCCAGCCGTACCGCGACATCCGGAAACTTTTCGCGAAGGAGGCGGTCGTCGCGGCGAACGCCTCGTGGATCTTCCGGTTCACGCCGTACCTCGTCTTCGGCGTCACGGTCCTCGCGGGCGCCATCGTCCCGATCCTGGCGGTGGACCTTCCCCTCGCGCCCGTGGCGGACGTCATCGCCCTCGTCGCGATCTTCGCCCTCGCGCGGTTCTTCATCGCCTTGGCGGGGCTCGACGTCGGGACGGCGTTCGGCGGGATGGGATCGAGCCGCGAGATGACGATCGCCTCCCTGGCCGAGCCGGCCATGCTCATGGCGATCTTCGCCACCTCGCTCATCACGCATTCGACCTCCCTCTCCACGATTGTGGCCGAGATACACAAGGGCGTCCTGCTCAAGCCGTCGTTCGCCTTCGCCCTGATCGCCTTCGTCCTGATCGCTCTCGCGGAGAACGGGCGGATCCCGGTGGACAACCCGGCCACGCACCTCGAGCTCACGATGATCCACGAGGCGATGATCCTCGAATACTCGGGCCGGCACCTAGCCATGATCGAGTGGGCGGGGATGATGAAGCTCATGCTCTTCTCGCTCCTGGGGATCGCCCTGTTCGCCCCGTGGGGGATCGCCGGGACGCCGGGGGGAGGGTCCGTCGTCCTGGCGTTCGGCGTGATGGCGGCGAAGCTCCTGGCGATCGCCACGGGCCTCCCCGTTCTGGAGATGGGACTGGCAAAGCTCCGCTTTTTTCGCGTCTCGGAATTCCTGGGCGTCGCCTTCCTCCTGGCCACGCTCGCCATCCTCTCGCACTTCATCCTGGAGCGCTGAATGTCCCCCGTCTTCCTCGCCCAGGTCATCGATCTCCTCTCCGCGCTGGTCCTCCTCCTGGGGTTCGGCCTCCTGGCCCAGCGGCGGATCTACGCCCTCCTGCACCTCTTCGCCTGGCAGGGGCTCTTCCTCGCGGCGAACACGGCGATCGTCGCTTATGGCGCCGGCGTCCGCCACCTCTACTTCTCCGCTCTCATGACGCTCGCCATGAAGGTCGCCCTGATCCCGTACATCCTCCACGTCCTCATCCGGCGGATGAAGATCGAGCGTGACGTCGAGACGATGGTCAACGTCCCGCTCACCCTCCTGATCGGGATCGCTCTCGTCGTCCTCTCGTACAACGTGATGTCCCCGATCCAGGAGTTCTCCACCCTCATGACCCGATCCACCCTGGCGATCGCCCTCGCCACGGTCATGCTCGGCCTTCTCATGATGATCACCCGGCGGCACGCCGTCGCGCAGGTCATCGGCTTTCTCGCCATGGAGAACGGCCTCTTCTTCGCGGCGACCAGCGCCACCTACGGGATGCCGATGGTCGTGGAGCTGGGCGTGGCGCTGGACATCCTGATCGCGGCCCTCATCTTCGGCGTCTTCTTCTTCCAGATCCGGACGACGTTCGAGAGCCTCGACCTCTCCAAGATGGCCCGCCTCAAGGAGGACGTCGGCGAATGATGCTGGCCGGCCTCCTCATCGCGCCCGTCGTGACGGCGGTCCCGCTCGCCTTCTACGGCCACCGCCGCTTCGCCCCGGCCGTCAACATCGCCGGGTCCGCCGCCGCGTTCCTGTTCAGCGTGGGGCTCGCGTGGCAGGTCTTCGAGCAGGGACCGGTCCGGACCGAGGGAGGGTCCTTCTTCGTCGACGCGTTCAACGTCTTCCTCGCCGTCCTCACGGCGTTCGTCTCGATGACGACGGCCGCCTTCAGCCGGCCGTACATGGCCCACGAGTTCAAGCAGGGGCGGGTAGGGCCCCGGCGAATGCGCCTCTACCACGCCATGTTCCAGCTCTTCATCTTCGCCATGCTGCTGGCCCTCCTCACGAACAACATGGGGATCCTCTGGATCGCGATGGAGCTGGCGACGCTGGCCACGGTCCTCCTCGTCTCCCTCTACCGCACGCCGGAATCGGTCGAGGCGGCCTGGAAGTACTTCATCCTCTGCGGCGTCGGGATCGCCCAGGCCCTCTTCGGAACGACCCTCCTCTACTTCGCCGCCGAGCGCGTTCTGGGCGAGGGAGGGACAACCCTCCACTGGACGAACCTGAACGCCGCCGCTCCCTCGCTGGAACCGACGATCCTTTCGCTCGCGTTCGTCTTTTTCCTGGCCGGGTACGGGACCAAGGTGGGCCTCGCCCCTCTCCACAACTGGCTCCCCGACGCCCACAGCGAGGGCCCCACGCCGATCTCGGCCGTCCTTTCGGGTCTTCTCCTGAACGTGGCGCTCTACGCCGTCGTTCGGTGCAAGGTCCTCGTGGATGGGGCGACGGGGACGAACCGGGCGGGCCAGCTCATGATGGCTCTGGGCCTCCTCTCGCTCGTCGTCGCGGCCTTCGCTCTCTTCCTCCAGAGGGACGTCAAGCGGATGTTCTCGTACTCGAGCATCGAGCACATGGGGATCATGGCTTTCGCGTTCGGCCTGGGCGGGAAGCTCGCCACCTTCGCCGCCCTTCTTCACATGCTCGTTCACTCGCTCGTAAAATCCTCCATCTTCTTCACCGTGGGACACGCCTCCCACATGCACGGCACCCAGCAGATGGACCGGATCCAGGGAATCGTCCGGGGGAACCCGCTGGTCGGCTGGGGGCTCATCGTCGGCGTCATGGCCGTTGCCGGCCTTCCGCCCTTCGGGGTCTTCGTGAGCGAGTTCCTGATCCTGACGGCCACGATGCGCGAGGCCCCGTTCCTGGCTCCCATCCTCCTCCTGGGACTGGCCGTGGCCTTCGCGGGGCTCCTCCGAAAGGTCCAGCCGATGGTCTTCGGAGTGCCGCCGGCGCACCAGGTCCCCGTCCGGGCGGCTCATGTTCCCGTCCTCCTTCACCTCGCCCTGGCGCTTGTTCTCGGCCTGTTCATCCCGTCGTTCCTCTCCCAGTGGTTCGAGACGGCCGTGAGCATGATGCGATGGTAGCGCCAAACGTCAAGCAGGTCCTGGTCAAGCAGGTCCTGGTCGAGCAGGCCCTGGCCGAGCAGTTCGGCGGTCTCCTCCGGGTCGAGGACGCCTCGCGCGAAGGCGTCTTGATTCTGTCCCTTCCCGCGGACGAGATTCATGAAGCGGCCCGGATCGTCAAGAAGTCCGGCGGGCGGCTGGCCGCCCAGTGGGCAACGGACGACACCCCCTTCGGCCGGGAACTCGCCCTCTGGACGGCGTTCGCCGTTCCGGACACGGGCCCTGACGCGGGGCCTGATACGAAGATAGACCGCTTCATCCTTATTCGATCCGATGTCCCCCTCCGGAACCCGGCCTTTCCCACGCTCACGGGGCATTTCGCCGCGGCTTACCGGTTCGAGCGGATCATCTCGTCGTTCTTCGGCATCGACTCGATCGGCCACCCGGACCGGAGGCCGTGGGTCCGGCATGAGGACTGGCCCGACGGCTTCTTCCCGCTCAGGAAGAACGTGCCGATCGACGCCCCGTTCGTCCGGTCGAACGGAAGCTACGAATGGATCCGGGGGGACGGAGAAGGCGTCTACGAAATTCCCGTCGGGCCCGTCCACGCCGGCATCATCGAGCCGGGCCACTTCCGCTTCCAGGCCGTCGGGGAGAATGTTCTCAACCTGGAAGAGAAGCTTGGATACGTCCACAAGGGGATCGAGAAGCGGTTCGAATCGCTCTCGTGGAAGGAAGGGTCGAAGCTCGCCGGGCGGATCTCCGGCGACAGCACGGTCGCCCACGCTCTGGCCTGGTGCCGGGCCGTAGAAGACATGGCCGGTCTTCTCGTTCCGCCCCGGGGGGTCTGGCTGAGGGCGCTTTTTCTGGAGCGGGAGAGGATCGCGAACCATCTGGGGGACATCGGGGCAATCGCAAACGACGCGGCCTTCGCCTTCCTCCTTGCCCAGCTCAGCCGGCTCCGGGAGGACGTCCTCCGGCTCAACCGGGCGCTCTTCGGCCACCGCCTGCTCATGGACCTCGTCGTCCCGGGAGGCGCGGCCGCCGACCTCGACGCGAAAGGGATCGAGGCGATCCGGACCGAGATGGATCGGCTGTCATCGGAATTCGAGCGCTTGGTCGTCATCTACGACGAGAACCCCTCCCTCCAGGACCGGGTCGTGACCACGGGGATCGTGACGAAGAAGACCGCGGCGGACCTCGGGCTCGTGGGCTTCGTCGCCAGGGCGAGCGGCGTCTCTTCCGACCGGCGCGTTCGGTTTCCCTTCCCGCCCTACGACGAGCTCGCGGTCAACGAGGCGCTCCGACAGACCGGTGACGTGAACGACCGGGTATGGGTCCGGATCGAGGAGGTGAGGGAATCGATCCGCTTGATCCGCGAGATCCTGTCGCTACTCCCCGGCGGATCGGCGCTCCCGTCCGACGGTCTCTCGATCAGGCCTCAGCCCGGCCGGACGGGGCTTGGCATCGTGGAAGGATGGCGGGGCGAGATCGTGACGTGGGTGCAGGCCGGCCCGTCGGGCGAGGTCAGCCGGGTGATGGTCCGCGACCCGTCGCAAGTCAACTGGCTCGGCCTCGAGCGGGCCGTCCTCGGAAACATCGTCCCCGACTTCCCGCTCTGCAACAAGTCGTTTAACCAGTCGTACTCGGGGAATGACATGTGAGGAGCCGGGGAACATTTGCTTCACGCCGCGCGGGTGGTGTCGCGGCACAAGACCCAATGATGGACCCCTCCCCTTTGTAAGGGGAGGCCGGGTGGGGTAGATCGTAGAGAGGCACGGCGCACCGGCCCCCTCACCCTGCCCCTCTCCCCCGACACGGGGGAGAGGGAGAAGAAGCGGGAACTGCCCCTCTCCCCCGACACGGGGGAGAGGGAGAAGAAGCGGGAACTGCCTTTCTCCCCCTCCTCTCCCCAGGGGGAGAGGACAAAGGTGAGGGGGGATAAGTCCAAGAAGGAGATCGGCCGTGCTGAGGATTCTTTACCAGACCCTGCGGACGGGGACCGTCACGGAGAAGACGCTCCCCGAAGCGGACAAGGAAATCGAGATCGTCGGAAACGCGCTCAAGGAGGAGGTCCACAAGCGCTTCCACCACAGCCTCACGATCCGGGAGATCGACGCCGGCTCGTGCAACGGCTGCGAGCTGGAGATCCACGCGATGAACAACCCGTACTACGACTGCGAGCGGTTCGGCGTCCATTTCACGGCGTCGCCTCGGTTCGCCGACGTCCTCTTCGTCACCGGCCCGGTGAGCCGCAACATGGAGATAGCCCTGAAGCGAACGGTGGACGCGACACCCGACCCGAAGATCGTCGTGGCCGTCGGCGACTGCGCGGCGTGCGGCGGGGTTTTCGGAACATCCTACGCCAGCCTGGGCGCCGTCGAGAACGTCGTCCCGGTCGACGTCAAGGTCCACGGGTGCCCCCCCTCGCCGGCCGCGCTCATCCGCGCCCTTCTTGCGGCCGTGGGAACGAGCGAATGAGCGAAATCCGATAGGGTTGTTTGGGGGAGCACCCCGTGCCCGCCCTACTTAAAGTTCCCCGTGTCGATCCACTCGTTCTTCAGCAGTGACCACCAATCGACAGCCAGTCCTTTCACGACGTAGTCATAGGGTAACCAGCCATACCCGCCGCTGCCCCATCCCGTTCCCCACGAGTTTCTGATCAGTAATGCTCCCGTGGTTTCTACAGCCTTTGGATTGGTGTTCTTGATCTTCATGCCGTCGTCGTAACCAACCGCAACAATGGCATGGCCGCCGACAATCTTCTCGCCAGGGGTTGGGTACGGTATCTTTCCGGTTGCGGCGGCCTGCGTATAGGAACTATAGACCGTAAATCCGAACATCGAGGGAAGACCCGCCGCAAGATTTGACTTGACCTGATTCAGCAACACGTTACCGGGAGTCCCGGGCGGATCGAGACGATAATAGCTGATCGCCTGATAGTTCTGTGCAAGGGCATAGCAGAACGCCGCCGGCTCTTTATCGTAATCGGCGACTACATATTGCCAATACTCTTCCGGCGGGACCCCAAACAGGGTGACGGCGCCCATTGTTGTCCGAAGAAACGCCCCTGTGTCTCCCGTCCAGCGCAACATGTTTCGCGTAACCTTGTAAAGGAAGAGCCTGGATGCATCGATATGTTTTCCAAACGCCCTCCTCTCGAAATACTCGACTATCCCAACACCGGCGTTTGCCGTGCATGAACCAAGCGAACCCTGGTTCTCTATCGGGGAGCACCATGCCCTCAAATCCACGGAAGGCGGCAGGCTTACCTTTGCCGCCTTTGCCGCCCCTACTTTCGTAAGCATGGCCTTCACCGAATCTTTCTGTCCCAATAGTTTAAGACTTGGGGTCACCTCATCGTGCTCTATTGTGTAGTCCCGAAAATCGGGATAGTCCGGCAACCATCCCATTCCCAACTTCTCACCCTCAATCGTTTTATCCATTTTTTCTATCCATGAGTTTTTTCTCCTTTTGCAGAAGTTATCCTGTGCCTTTTTCTCAGGATAAGGTTTTCACCAGCCCCAAAAGCCTTTACTTGTTTCCCGGCACCCTAAACCCTCGTATCGCCATCGCCTCCTTTCGTGTCGGCTAAGAACAACCCGCACTACGACTGCGAAGGGAATAGAAGCGGTTCGGAGTTCGGAGTTCGGAGTT
>JACPZO010000016.1 GCA_016195465.1 Nitrospirota bacterium | reverse complement strand
GAAGATTGCCGCGGTTGCGAACGTCGAGTATCCGGACCTGATCCACGCCCACTCGCCGACGCTGAACGGAATTCCCGCGTGGCGCGTCGCGCGGACGTTCCGGGTCCCGTTCGTGTACGAGATTCGCGCCTTCTGGGAGGATGCGGCCGTGGACCACGGGACGACGCGCGAGGGGTCGCTCCGCTACCGTCTCACGCGCTCGTCGGAGACGTTCCTTTGCCGCCGGGCCGACGCCGTCGTGACGATCTGCGAAGGGCTCAGGAATGACTTGATTGGACGGGGGATCGCGCCGTCGAAGATCCACGTCGTTCCGAACGGCGTCGATCCGGATCGGTTCGAGCCGCGCCCAGCCGATCCGGCGCTTCGCGCCCGCCTCGGCCTGAACCGCGCAGTGCGCCGCAATCCCCGCCCCTTGGGGCGGGGTCAAGGCGCACGAATGCAAATAACGAAAAGTACCTTGGAGGTCGGAGAATCCCCGCCTTTCAAGGCGGGGTTCTTCAACGGCGGGCCGGTCCTGGGTTTCATCGGGTCGTTCTACCGGTACGAAGGGCTGGACGTTCTTGTCGACGCGATGGCCGAAATCCTGCGCGCCCGGCCGGACGCCCGGCTCGTCCTCGTGGGCGGCGGCGAAGTGGAAGAGGAACTGAAGGCCCAGGTCGCGGACCGGGGACTGGCAAGAGCCGTCCACTTCTCGGGACGGGTCCCGCAGTCGGAGACGGCCGCTTACTACTCGATTATGGATCTTCTCGTCTATCCCCGGCGCTCGATCCGCCTGACGGAGCTCGTGACGCCTCTCAAGCCGCTGGAGGCGATGGCGCTCGGAAAGATCGTGGTCGGCTCGGACGTCGGGGGTATCCGGGAACTCGTGGAAGACGGCGTGACCGGCAGACTGGCGCCCGCCGGCGACGTCCGGGCGCTTGCGAGAATCTGCATTTCGGCGATCCAGGACCGCGGCGAGATCGGGGCGATGGGAGAGCGGGCCCGCGCGCGGGCCATCGGCGAGCGATCGTGGGAACGGATCACGTCCCTGTACGACCATGCGTATCACGCGGCACGGGCCTCTTTCGAGGGATCGGGAACCCGGAGAACGCCGACATGAGGATCTCCAACTTTCAATTTGAAATTTTCAATTGTCAATTCTCAATTTTCAATAGGCTCTCATGAAGATCCTCTCCTTCACAACGGTCTACCCGAACGCCGCCCAGCCGGGGGTCGGCGTGTTCGTTCGGGAGCGCCTGAGACACGCGGCCCGGCCGGCCAATCTGCGCGTTGTGGCGCCCGTGCCCTGGTTCCCCTTCGGCCACCGGATCACGCCGCAAACCCGGCCGCGTCTCTCCTCGCGGATCGAGAGGGGGGAGATGGAGGTTAAGCACCCGCGGTTCTTCAGCGTTCCCGGAGTTTTCAAGGCGCTCGACGGCCTTTTTCTCTTCCTTTCGTCGGTCGCGGCGGTGCGAGGTCTTAAGCGGGAGGGATTCGACTTTGACCTGATCGACGCCCACTTCGCCTATCCCGACGGGTTCGCGGCCGTTCTCCTGGGACTCCTCTTCCGCCGCCCGGTGGTCGTCACGCTCCGGGGGACGGAGGTCCCTCTTTCGGCCTACCGTCTCCGCCGCCTCCAGATCCGGTTCGTCCTCAGGCGCGCCTCGCGGGTGGTCGTTCTCAGCCGGGCGCTGGAAGCGCTGGCCCGGGAATCGGGGGCCGCGCCCGAAAAGACCGTCCGGATTCCGAACGGCGTGGACGGCGCGGCATTCAGGCCCATTCAACGGGAAGAGGCCCGGCGCCCGCTGGGTCTTCCGGCCGATGCGAGGATCGTCGTCTCGGCCGGCGGCCTTTGCAGGAGAAAGGGACATCATCGCCTCGTGGAAATCTGGCCTAAGGTGCGGCGCGAGGTTCCGGGCGCGATGCTCTTGATCGTGGGCGGTCCGACGGCCGAAGGGGACGAGACCGAGGCGCTCCTCAGGATGATCGGCGAGCGCGGCCTTGGGTCTGATGTCCGGCTGGCCGGGCCCAGGCCCCACGAGGAAATGCCGCTCTGGCTCTCGGCCGCCGATCTTTTCGTCCTGGCGACGACGAACGAGGGGTCGTGCAACGTCGTCCGCGAAGCTCTTTCGTGCGGCACGCCCGTCGTGACGACGCCGGTCGGCGACAATGCGGAAGCCGTGCACGGACCGGCTTGCGGCGTCCTGGTCCGGCCGGATGAAACGGCCGCTCTGGCGAGGGCCGTCATCGAGGGACTCACGCGAGTCTGGGATCGCGAGGGGGTCCGTTCATCGGTTGCGTCGGAGTCCTGGGATGGGGTTGCGGCGCGCGTGGCGGACGTCTGGCGCTCTGTCGCCAACGTGGACGAGGAGGAGGTCCGTGTCCTGGAGCGGTCTCAAGCGCGGTCGTAGGTATTTCAACCCGTCGCTCACGTATCAGCCTCGGCCGGAGGTAGAGGAGACGCTTTCCCTCCTTCCGCAGGATGCAAGGATCTGCGACCTGGGCGCGGGGGGACGGCGAATCACGGCGGGCACGTTCACGGTGGACGGCTTCGAGACCCGCGAGACCGATCTGGTCTGCGATCTGCACGAGGTTTCTCTTCCGAGCGGCTGCTTCGATGCGATCTTCTGCACGGGGACCCTTGAGCACGTGGCGGACCCGTCGAGAGTGCTGGGCGAGATGGCCCGGCTCCTCGTTCCCGGGGGCCACGTCCATATCGAGGTGCCCTTCATCCAGGGGTTCCATGCCGACCCGGATGACTTCTGGAGGTGGACCTTGCCCGGTCTCCGCCTCTTCTGCCGCCGGGGTGGGTTTGAAGAAGTGCGGAGCGGGGTCCACATCGGGCCGTCGTCCGGACTGGCTTGGGTGGCGCACGCCTATGTCGAAGAATGGGCTCCGAACGGTGTTTCGGGAAAGGTCATGGGTCGAATCGCGCGGGTCGCGATCGCACCCCTCAAGTACCTGGATCGGTGGGTCGGCACGAAGGAAGCCCGCCATCGGATCGCATCGGGCGTATTCTTCGTCGGCCGCAAGCCGGCCCCTCACCCCGGCCCTCTCCCCCAAGGGGAGAGGGAGAGCGAGGCCGGCTTCCCAGAAGGAGGCGGGTCTCGGAGTGCGTTGATTCCGGCTGACGGACAGGAGGTTTTCTCCCTCGCCCCCTTTGGGGGGAGAGGGAAAGGGTGAGGGGGGCATGAGTTCCTCGTTTGTCCGGCATCTGCTCTTTCCCCTCCACGAGGGGCTGAAGGGAAAGCCGACGTTTTCCGCTCTCCGGTTCCTGGAGAAGAGCCAGTGGTGGAGGCCGGAGGACCTGCGGCGCCTTCAAATCGAGCGGCTCAAGGCGCTCGTCGAGGCGGCGAAACGGGAGACGACGTTCTACGGCGAGCGTCTTCAAGACGTGAAGGCGGGGCAGATCCGGTCGGTTGACGACATTTCGGACGTGCCGTTCCTCAAGCGGGCGGACCTTCAGGAGAGAGGCGAGGAAATCCGGAGCCGCCGGCGCGAAGGAGTCACGCGAATGAGCACGGGGGGGTCGTCGGGGCAGCCCGTCACGTTCTACGTGGACCAGGTCCGGATGGGATGGAACGAGGGCGCGCGCCTCAGGAGCCACCGGTGGTTCGGAATCGAGCCGGGGGAGCGGGAGGTCGTGATCTGGGGGTCGCCGATCGAGCTGACGCGGCAGGACCGGATGCGGACTATTCGCGACAGGATCCTTGGTTCCCGCCTGCTGTCGGCCTTCGAGATGTCCGATCGGACGATGGAACGTTACGACAAGATGATCCGCGCGCACCGTCCCAGGAAGATCTACGGCTACGCGTCATCGATCGCGCTTCAGGCCGAGTACGTCCTCTCGACGGGGCGGCCGCCCTACTCGGGGATCCGCGCCGTCTTCGCCACGGCCGAGCCGCTCCTTCCCTTCCAGCGGGAGGCGATCACTCGTGCGTTCGACTGCCCCGTCGCCGTGGAATACGGGGCACGGGACGCGGGGCTGATCGCCCACGAGTGTCCCCAGGGGAGGCTTCACGTCAACGCGGAGAACGTGATCGTGCAGATCGTTCCGCTCGACGGCTCCGCCCCGCCTGTCGCGGGACAGGCTGGGGAGTCGGGAGAAATCGTCGTCACCGACCTGAACTCGGCCGCGTTTCCTTTCATCCGCTACCGGACGGGGGACGTCGGAAGATGGGCGGAGGGGCCGTGCCCATGCGGAAGGGCGCTTCCGGCGCTCGCGTCCGTCGAGGGGAGAACGACCGATTTCCTCGTGGCCCGGGACGGTCGGAGGCTTCACGCCCTGTCCGTCATCTACATCCTCCGGGAGATGGAGGCGGTGGGGCGGTTCCGGGTGACGCAGGAGGAGGTCGATCGGTTCGTCGTGGAGATCGTCCCGCGCGGAGAATGGGGCGAGGGCGATGAGGGGCGAATTCGCTCCCGGTGGGCACAGGATCGATTGGAAATTGGAAATTGGAAATTGGAAATTTCAAAGTGAAAGGATGGACGGAGAGTGTAAATCGCAAAGCGGGGAACTGTTTCTCTGTTCTTTCGCTTTACAATTTTCAATTTACAATTTCCAATTTCCAATGTCTTTCGCGGTCTGGGAGGTAGTCGGATGCAGGCAATCCTGACGGTGCAACGGATGCAGTGGGGGGTTCTCTTTCTCGCTCTCGGGGTACTCTATTTCTCGCTCCTTCGGGAAATGGCCGGGGACTGGGCGATCGACCCCAACTACTCCCACGGCTACCTGATCCCCTTCATCGCCGCGTACTTCCTCTGGCAGAGGCGCGAGAAGCTCCTGGAAATCGAGCCGGAGCCGGCGTCGGCGGGCCTTCTCGTCATGGGCGCGGGGCTGGGGATGTTCTTCCTGGGAGACCTCGCGGCCGAGTACTTCACGATGCGGTTTTCGTTCCTGGTCGTCCTGGCCGGTATTGTCCTGGTCCTGGCCGGATGGGCGGTCCTCCGTCTCGTTGTCTTTCCCCTCGGCTACCTCATCTTCATGATCCCGCTCCCGTATACCCTCTACGACTCGATCGCCTTTCCGCTCAAGCTCTTCGCGGCGAAGGCCGCAACGGCCGTTCTCCAGATCATCTGGATTCCCATCCACCGCGAGGGGAACATCCTCATTTTGGAGAATCAGACTCTCGAAGTGGCGGACGCGTGCAGCGGCATCCGGTCGCTCGTCTCGCTCCTCGCCCTGGGTGTGGCCATGGCGGCGATGTTTCAGCGGACGACGCCCCGGCGGATCGCGCTCGTGGCGGCGGCCGTCCCGATCGCCCTCTTCGTCAACGTCCTCAGGATCGTCGTGACCGGCCTCCTCACGCACTACGTCGGTCCGGAGGCCGCGCTCGGGTTCTTCCACGAGTTCGAAGGGATGGTTGTATTCGCCGTGGCGCTGGTCATGCTTTTCGGAACGAACCTTGTTCTGGACCGGATGGGACGAAAGGCGGAATTGTAAATTGGAAATTGTAAGTTGGAAATTGGAAAACGGAAGGCGGAAAG
>JACPZO010000015.1 GCA_016195465.1 Nitrospirota bacterium | reverse complement strand
GTCATCCTCGCCTCTCCCCGCGGCTTCTGCGCCGGCGTCGACCGGGCGATCGAGATCGTCGAGCGGGCGCTCGCGCTCCTCGGCCCGCCGATCTACGTCCGTCACGAGATCGTCCATAACCGACACGTCGTCGAAGCCCTGCGGGAGCAGGGGGCCGTCTTCGTCGAGGATCTGGATGAGGTCCCGGACGGCGCCACCGTTGTCTTCTCCGCCCACGGTGTCCCCCTCGCCGTGGAGGAGGAAGCCCGGCGCCGGGGTCTCAAGGTCTTCGACGCGACGTGTCCTCTCGTCACGAAGGTCCACGAGGAGGCGAAGAAACGCTATTCCGAGGGAGACACGGTCATCCTGATCGGCCACGCGGGGCATCCGGAAGTCGTCGGCACAATGGGCCGGATACCGGGAGGCTGCCTCCTGGTCGGCTCTCCCGCCGAGGCGGAGACGGTCCGGGTCCCGGACCCTGATAAAGTCGCCTATGTCACGCAGACGACTCTTTCGCTGGACGAGGCCGCCGGGATCGTCGCGATCCTCAAGCGCCGCTTCCCGGCCCTGAAGGCCCCGTCAAAAGACGACATCTGCTACGCCACGCAGAACCGCCAGAACGCCGTGAAGATGCTGGAAGGAGAAGTGGACCTCCTCTTCGTCCTCGGCGCGCCGAACTCCTCCAACTCGAACCGCTTGAGGGAGATCGGGGAGAGAACCGGCATCCGCTCGCACTTGATCGAATCGGCGGAAAACATCGACCCGGAGTGGCTCGGAGGAGTGCGGCGAGTGGGGATCACGGCCGGCGCGTCCGCCCCGGAGCACCTCGTGCGTGAAGTCATCGACCGGCTGAGAAAGTATGGTATTATCGACGTGCGGGAGGAACGCACGGTGATCGAATCGACGACGTTCGGCCTCCCGCGCGAGCTGATAGCCTTTTCTCCTTAAAGGAACGCCCGATGGCCGACGAAACCCCCCGAATCACGGCCGCTTGTCCCGACTGCGGCGCGCGTCTCACGATCGACCAGAAGACGGGCGCCGTCCTCTGGCACGAGAGCAAGCCGGCCCCGAAGGAAAACCGGTCCATCAAGGAGATGATGGCCGACCTGGCCCAGAAGCAGAAGGACGCCCAGGAGCGGGTGGAACGGGAAAATGAAGTTCTCAAGGATCAGTCGCGGATCCTCGATGAGCGCGTCAAGGAGGCGTTAAAGCGCGTCGACAAGAACGCCCCGCCCCCCACCCGGCCGATTGACCTGGACTGAACCGCAAAGTGCGCCTTGACCCCGCCCCTTGGGGCGGGGTCAAGGCGCACGAATGCAAATAACGAAAAGTACCTTAGAGGTCGGAGAATCCCCGCCTTTCAAGGCGGGGTTCTTCAACCTGGGAAAAGCGGTTATCCGCCGATGGACGCAGATTGACGCAGATTCTTACGAACCCCGCGAATCGGCCCGTCCTATCCGCGGTCATCTGCGCAATCCGCGGATTTGCAACAAACCGGCGCGGGACTGAAAGCCACAAACGATGAAATCGCACCGGGTCACGGTCCCAACCCCGTCGCATCAGGCCCTCGTCCCGATCACGGACAAGGTGGCCGAGGCCGTCGGCAACCTCGGGATCGAGGACGGCGTCGCCCACATCTTCGTCCTCCACACCACCTGCGGCCTCCTCATCAACGAGAACGCCGATCCCGACGTGGCGCGGGACATCCTCCGGCGCTTGGAAGAGCTGGTCCCGTGGGAGAATCTCCGCGACCGGCACGCCGAGGGGAACACGGCGGCGCACGTGAGAAGCAGTCTCGTCGGCTCTTCCCTCACGATCCCCGTCCAGGGAGGCTCGCTCGTCCTGGGCGCCTGGCAGGGCGTCTTTCTCGCCGAGTTCGACGGCCCCCGCACGAGGCAGGTCGTCGTGACGGCGGTCTAGTATCCGAACCCATTAATTACGAAACCTCCTCCGCGGATGCGTAGGTTGGGTTAGGCGCGGTTTTTTGCGCCTCAAACCCAACAAAACCGTTTTGGCGAATATTCGGTTCGTTGGGTTACGCGATAAAGCCCCTAAGACCACGAAAGGCTCATTGAAAATTGAAAATTGTAAAGCGAAAGAACTGAGAAGAAGTTCTCCGCTTTGCGATTTACACTTTTCGTCCAACCTTTCACTTTGAAATTTCCAATTTCCAATTTACAATCGCTCTTGTGACCTAACCCAACCTACATGACCGCGGATAAGCCCCAAACAAAATGCTTCGTTATTTACGATTTGCAATACCAGGCCCCCCGCACAGCCGTTCAACGGCACCGCCCTTGACATACCATAGTGGGGTATGGTATATAAGAAACAGGGGAGGTTGACCCATGTCGCACACGATCCGCGAGAGGCAAAAACTCCTACACCGGGTCCGCCGAATCAAGGGACAGGTGGAGGGAATCGAGCGGGCGCTCGAGGGGGAGAAGGAGCCATTCCACATCCTTCAGACGGTGGCCGCCTGCCGGGGAGCGCTGAGCAGCCTGATGGCCGAGATCATCGAGGGGCATGTGCGCCTTCACGTCCTCGACGAGAAGCGGAGACCGACGGCGGAACAGGCCGGGGCCGCCGAGGAGTTGATGGAAATCATCCGCGCCTTTCTGCGCTGAAAATGGAGGAGCCGCCATGAGCCACCGCATCGCCGTAAAGCAACCGAACACAATGCTCAGAGCCCATCTGGCGCTGGGACTCATTCTTATCGCGGGAGGCGTGACGCTGGCGAACTGGCCGTCCGCCCTTCCCGCGGTGGGACTCATCGCCGGCGCCTCGGTCGCGGTTCACCTGGGGGCGGCTGTGCTCGTGTGGACGGGAATCATATGGTTCGGGATTCTCGGCTTTACGCTCGGCCGCGCGAAAGAGCGCGATGCCTGAGCACAAGCCGCCGCACCCGCACGGGCATTTCGGGCACAGCCATGCGCCGCCCGACCCCGCGCTCCTGTCGACGGATGTCGGGATCCGCGCCGTCAGGCGCTCCCTTGCGATCCTCCTCGGCACGGCCGCCGTCCAGACCGCGGCCGTCGCCGTCTCCGGGAGCGTCGCCCTTCTTGCCGACACGATCCACAACGCGGGGGACGCCCTCACCGCGATCCCCTTATGGCTGGCCTTCCGGATGGCCCGCCGGGAGCCGAACGGCCGGTTCAGCTACGGCTACGGGCGCGTGGAGGACCTGGCGGGCCTGGCCATCGTCGTCGTCATCGCCGCCAGCGCCCTCCTGGCCGCCTATGAATCCGTCCTCCGTTTCCTGGAACCGAGGGAGATCTCCCACCTCGGGATCGTCGCCGCGGCCGCCCTCGTCGGATTCGCCGGAAACGAAGCGGCCGCGCGGATCCGGATCAACGCCGGCCGCCGCATCGCCAGCGCCGCGCTTATCGCCGACGGCCAGCACGCGCGCGCGGATGCCCTGACCAGCCTCTCGGTCCTTCTCGGCGCCGCCGGCGTATGGCTTGGGTTTCCCCAAGCCGATCCCATCGTCGGGCTCGGCATCACCGGCGTCATCTGTGTCATCGCGTGGACGGCGGGCCGCGCGGTCATCGGGCGGCTCCTCGATGAGACGGACCCTCACGTCGCGGAGGAGATCCGCCTAGCGACCAGCTCCGCCCCGGGCGTCCAGGCGGTTACCGACGTCCGCGTCCGGTGGATGGGACACCGACTCGAAGCGGACGTTTCCATCGCCGTCGATCCCGGCCTCACGGTGCAAGAGGGGCACGCAGGCGCCCTGTACGTGCGACACCACCTCCTCCACCGCATCCCCCATCTCCGCCACGTGACGATTCACGTCGACCCGGCAAGCGCCTCTGGTCTCGAACACCATCGGATCGGCACCCACGCCCACGACGGCCTCCCGGCTCATTCACACTAGCACTTGCTGGTCCTTCCGGCTTTTCTGTAGGTCCCCCCAACATACTGTGGTTCGTTGTCTGGCCAGCTCCCCCCCCACCTTGATCCTCCCCCGCAAGGGGGGAGGAGAACCAAGAGGGGGCGGAAACGCCGATCTTCTATGAACCGCGCAGTGCGCCGCAATCCCCGCCCCACCTGCCTACCGGCAGGCAGGTGGGGCGGGGTCAAAGCGCACGAATGCAAAATATCGAAAAGCGCCTTGGAGGTTGAAGAACCCCGCCTTTCAAGGCGGGGTTCTTCAACCGGGACAGGGGAGACCGGACTTGAGGCAGATAGGGAGCGAGCACCGTCCGGTAGGCGTCCTTCGCCTCGGCGACCAGGCCCCGCGCCTTGTCGGTGAGCGCCTTCGCCCCCGCCGGCCTGCGCGTGCGTGCCCGGCACGCGCGCGGGCAGGTCGTCCTGGGCCTTTTCCAGCCCGCCTTTGGCCGTTTCGACCAACTTGCGCAGGGCGTCGAGTTCGGCTTGGGAGACCTTCGGCTCGACGGCCGCGACTTGGTCTTGGCAGACGGATGCTCATGCAGTTCCACTGTAGATTTGTGCAAATCAGATGTTTTGCTTGCTATTTACACATCTACCGAGCATCATTACGCCAGCATGATTACGCGAGACATCTCAAAAGAACTGGTCCGGTCAGCCGCGGAGTATCCCGTGGTGACCATCCTGGGGCCGCGCCAATCAGGCAAGACCACCCTGGCCCGGATGACGTTTCCGGACAAACCGTACTTTTCCCTGGAAGACCCGGATGTCCGGATCGCGGCAGAAGCCGACCCGCGTGGATTCCTCGGCCGGATGGAAGAGGGGGGCATCCTGGACGAAGTCCAGCGTCTCCCGGCGCTGCTTTCCTACGTCCAGGGGATGGTGGACAAGACCAGGAAGCGCGGGCGGTTCATCCTGACCGGCAGCCATCAACCGCAGTTGCACGAAGCGGTCAGCCAGTCGCTGGCGGGCCGAACCGCCATGCTGACCTTGTGGCCTTTCTCCCTTCATGAACTTCTCCGTTATGAGACTCCTCGGGCCCCCTTCGACCTGATCGTCCGCGGATGCTTCCCGCGGCTTCACGAAGAGAGGCTCGAACCGCGCAGGTTCTACAACGGCTATCTGCAGACCTACGTCGAACGCGATGTGCGCGCCTTGATCCAGTTGCGCGACCTGTCGCAGTTTCAGAAGTTCCTCATGCTGTTGGCGGGCCGGGTGGGACAGGTTGTGAACCTCGCTTCGCTTTCGAACGACGTCGGCGTGTCCGGCACGACCGTCAGGACCTGGCTTTCCGTGCTGAAAGCCTCGTATGTTCTGTTCGAACTGCCGCCGTTTTTCGAGAATGTCCGAAAGCGCGTGATCAAATCCCCGAAGATATTCTTCACGGATGTGGGCCTCGCCTCCTTTTTGCTGGGCATCCACACGGAAGAGCAGGCATCCCGCGATCCCTTGCGCGGAAGCCTGTATGAGAATCTCGTCGTCGCGGACATCGTGAAGGGCGCTCTCAACAGGGGAATCAGGCCGGAGGTTTATTTCTTCCGAGACTCCCACGGCAACGAGGTGGATCTGCTCATTAGGGAAAAAGGCGCGCTCACACCGGTCGAGATCAAATCCGCGGCGACCTTTTCCGTCGATTTCGTCAAGGGGATGGAGCGCTTTCAGGCGCTCGGAATCAAACGCCTCAGCGCAGGCGCGATCCTCTATAACGGCGAGCAAAGGTTCAACGTCCGGGGCGTCCGCGTTTTCAATCCGCTCCATGCCGAAGATATCTGGGAGACTCTGACCGCGCCTCCGAGATCGGAATGACGCAGGGGAGAATGTCCGGGAGAGCGGAAAACGGCGTGGGATCGCCGGAAACGACAAGACCCCGAGGGGTTCAACCCACGGGGTCTCGCGTTACACAGGAACCGCCGAATTCAGCGGATGAAATTCTGGCTCCCGGGGAGGGATTCGAACCCCCGACAGGGTGGTTAACAGCCACCTGCTCTGCCGACTGAGCTACCCGGGAATGGTGTCCGTTGCAAAGAAGAAGCGGTTCGGCGCAGGACGCGAAAGTACACTTCTTCGGCTCTGTTTGTCAATGCCGCGTTCGCGCGGGCAGCCGTTTCGGAAACCCGCCCCTAGCAGGGTGTTGAAAAACACCCTGCTATGCAATCCATGGATGGATTGCCAAATTGCGAGACTTGGAAAGTCTCGTAATTTGTAAGACTTGGACGAATTCACTTCGGCCAAGTCGTGGTTGAAAAAGCCATGGATGGACTTTTTCAACATCCCGCTATGATGCTTTCTTCCTCCCCACGACGACCCCCTCGTTCCCGCCGTTGAGAAGATGCACTTCCACCTCGAACCCGCCCGACCGCATCCAGTCGACGATCTCGCGCGCCGGCATCAGGCGGTTCCCCTGCATCGCCTCCGCGAGAGAGTGAAGGACCATCGTCCGCTTTGCGGGGGTCCGAAGCCCCTCGTCCGTGTCGGGGAAGTTGGGGTCCCAGACGACGAACCGGCCGCCCGGCGAAAGCCGGTCCCTGACGGACCCAATGAGCCTCTCTTTCCTGTCCCACACGTGATGGACCGAGCGGTTCATCGTGACGAGGTCGAACGGCCCGTCCACCGGCGGATCGACGATGTCTCCCGCCACGCAACGGAGCCGGCTCCCCAGCCCCTCCGACTCGATCCGCTTGTTCGCGTTCGCGATTTGGGCCTCGTGCCCCTCGACGCCGACGCCCGTCAGGGAGTGAAACGCGCGGGCGAGCGAGACGAGGAACCACGCGTTCCCGCATCCGAGATCCAGCACGCGGCCACCCTTCCCGCCCGCCTCCCGATAGGCCGCGACGGCCGGCAGGACGGCCTGCTCGAACAAGGGCTTGAAGTTCGCCTCGAGCATCGGGCCAAAAAGGGGCGCGAAGATCCGGCGCTCGGCAAAGAGACCTTCGCCGGGAACGTCGCCCGTTCCCAGGCACTCGGCGAACCGGAGGCTGAAGTGGCCGAGGAGCATCATGTTGACGAATGCCCCGCCGGCGTACTGAGGCGAACCGGGAACGAGGGCGGCCCTGCCCGCGTCTGAAAGCGCGAAGCCGTCCCCCACCCGATCGAGAAATCCGAACGCGAAAGCCACCTCGCACCAGCGCGCGCCGTACGCTTCGTCAACACCGGCCCGGCCGGCCAGCGCTTTCGCGGAGAGCGGGCCTTCGTCGGCCAGACGTCCAAACAGGCCGTGGGCCATCCCCGCGAACGCCACGCCCGCCGTGGCCGTTCCAACCATCCACTCCTGGATCTGTTCCGGCTTCAATTCGATCACGTGTCCCCCCTTTTTCCAGATTCAACGCGCGGCGGTCCCTGCCCTCTCGGTCGGAGAAGGTAGATTTTTCCGCGGCTCTTGAGACGGCCGGCGATCTCGCCCGCTTCTTTTCCGGTTCCGCAGAAGAGGTCAACGCGCCCCGGCCCCTTGATCGCCCCTCCCGTGTCCATCGCCACGACAAGACTCCTGAAGGGGCGCGCCGCCCCCCCATCCGGAGCCGGAATTTCCGTTTCGAGCAGGAGAATCGAGCCCGGCGGATAGACGCGCGGATCGACGGCAACACTCGCGAATTGAACGAGCTTTGCGCCGAGAGACCCGAACGGCCCGCCCTCCGTCCAGCGGAAGAAGACGTAGCTCTCGTTGTGATGGAGAACCTTGTCCCGCTCGTCGGGATTCCGCGCCAAGTAGTCACGGATCGCCTGCATCGTCACGTCCGCAAGCGGGATCTTCCCTTCGTCCGCCAGGAGCCGGCCGATGCTCCGGTAGGGGTGTCCGTTCGATCCCGCGTAGCCGATGCGCCGCGGAGGTCCGTCCGGAAGGCGGACGACGCCCGACCCCTGCACGTGGAGGAAGAAGCCCTCCGCGGGATCGTCCAGCCAGGCCAGTTCCAATCCTTTCCCGGCGAGGGCGCTCCCGCTGTCGATCTCCCGCCGCGTGTAGTACGGGACAACCGTCCTCCCGGCCAGCCGCCCGACGAGCCGGTCGCGGGAGGCGTTCGTAAGTCCGAAAGGAAGGAGGGAAACCGTCACGAGATCGTCGGGAACGGCGTACAGAGGGTATCGGAACCGCTCCGAAGGGGCAAGAGAGCCATCAACCACGGGCTCGTAGTACCCCGTGACCAGGGCCTGGCCTTCCGTCGTTCCGGCCGTCCACGGGTCGAACGCCTCCGCGACCTTCGCCCGGATCTCATCCGGGGTCCCGGCATCTCGAAGGATTCCGCGAAGCGACAGAACGCCCGCAAGACCCTGCGAGGCGTTCGCGGGAGCCGGCAGCCGTTTGGCCGCGGCGTCCAGCGATCGAGCAAGCGCCTCGGCATCTTCGACGGAGAGTGCGAGACCGCCGAAAACGGAACGGGGGGCCGGAACGTAGTCCGGCGGCGGGGCTTCGGGGATTCCGGCGCAGGCCCCGGACAAGAGAACGGCGACCAGAACGGCGAGAAGAAGAACCGGCCGCCAAATCCCCTTGGATGGGGTGAAGCGATCGGGTATCTTTTCAGTGCGCATCAGGCCGGAGAGGCGGCGGGAGGAGGCAAATGGACGCGATCGAGGCGATCGAAAAGAGACGGGCCCGCAGGAGCTTCGAGGAAAGGGAAATCCCCCGCGAGACGGTCGAGGACCTGGTCCGCCTCGCCTCGCTCGCTCCTTCTCCGTACAACTCGCAACCCTGGCATTTCATCGCCGTCCGAGACAGGCTCCTGATCGATGAGGTGGAGGCGGCGCTTCGCCGGCAGGCCGCGAGGATCTGGAAGGCGAGGCCCTTTCTCAAGCTCGTTCTCCCTTCCCTCCGCGGGGAGAGAATCCGGGAGATCATCGAGAAAGCGCCTCGCCAGACGATCCACCGGGCCCCCCTCTTCCTCCTGGTCTGCGCCGACGCTTCCTGGCCGAACGCCGAGGCCTCCTGCGCCTACGCCGCTCAGAACATCCTGATCGCCGCGACGGCGCTGGGACTCGGGGGGACGCACATCGGCGGCGTCTCGCTCATCAACCGGGACCATCGCCTGATTTCACGCCTGAACGTCCCGAACGGGTTCCGGGTCGTCGATTCGCTCGTCCTCGGCTTTCCGCGGGACACGCCGTTAGCGCCCCCGCGAAAGGCCGTGAGCGAGATCCTCTCCTGGCGGTAGTGCGGTGGCATTACGCCCCTGCGTCGCATTGCCCCTTGCGCCGTCAGCAGGAGCCTTTCTTCTGTCTTGCCGTCACCCAACTGGGGACGTCTTTCCCCTCGGCCCTGAGCTTCTTTTCGATGCGCGCCAGGACCTCCGGGGAATGCGCGATACCTCAGAGGGTCATGTTGTTCTTGTACCCGTAGTACAGATAGACGGCTGAACCGGCGTAGACGAAAAGCAGGACGACAACCAGCGTGATCAGGAAATCCATTCCTCCTCCCATCTTTCGTTGATTGGCAGTGCTCCCTGAAGAAAAACCGTACCACACCCCCCATGGCCGAGCAAGATGAACCGCAAAGTGGGCCGAAATCCCCGCGTTTCAAGGCGGGGTTCTCCAACCACAGCCTGACCCCTGACCTTGAACCCAGACCAAGGCCCGAAAGAAGTTCTGAACCGTTCAAAAACAGCACATTACGCCATCGAATCTAGAAATATCCTTGACAATATCCGGCTCATTCGCTAGGCTCAAAATAATTTCCAGTCCCTTGTTCCACGCCTCTGCCAGGGGAGGTCCGACATGTCAAAGATCACGAAATGGATCGGCATCGGGGCGGCGGTCGTTGGCGCCGCCGTCTTTCTCTTCGTCAACCAGACGATGGCCGAGAAGGAAGGGACGGCGAGCCACGACGTCGTCAAGGGAGATACTCTCTGGGGGATCACGTCCTCGTACCTCAAGGATCCCTTCCTCTGGCCGAAAGTCTGGAAAGCGAATCCCGACATCAAGAACCCTGATCTGATCTACCCGGGACAGAAGATCGCGATTCCGGGAGCGCCCGCCAAGCCTTCAAAGACGGAGGCGGAAGCCAAAGCCGAAGAGAAGGGTGCCCCCGAAGCCGTCGCGGCCGCAAAGCCGGAGGAGGCGGCGGCCGGAGCGGAAGAAGCGCGGCCGGCAGTCCCGCCCGCGCCTGTCGATCCCACCTTGAAGAAGCTGATCCTCTCCGCCGGCTACGTCGGATCGGTCCCGGCCGGAGGCGAGGTCGTCGGCTCCTGGGACAACAAGGTCCTTCTCGGCCAGGAGGACACGATCTACATCGCTCATGGGCCAAATTTCAATCCGCAGACCGGCTCGAAGGTCTCGATCGTCCGGACCGTCCGGGCGGTGAAACATCCGATCACGGGACGGAATCTGGGGTACCTGATCAAGTCGCTTGGCTACGCCGAGGTGACGGCGACGGACGGGCGGGTCGCCACGGCTCGCGTCATCCGCTCCTACGACGCCATCGAGGAAGGGGACCGGGTCACCGACTTCGCCGAGCCTTCCGGCGCCGACCAGATGGTGGCCGGCGAAGTGACGCCGGCCGTCAAGGGACACATCGTCGAGACGGCCGACAACAAGAACTCGAACGGCCAGCACGACATCGTCTACATCGACCGCGGAAGAAAAGATGGAATCCGCGTGGGCGCGAAGTTCGCCGTCATTCTCCCCGGCCTCGTGAAGAAGGCCCGCTGGTCGGAAGCCCGGATCCAGCTTCCACACCAGCTCGTGAGCGAAGCCAAGGTCATCTCCATCCAGGACGGCACCGCCACGGCCGTCCTCGTGAAGAGCTACAAGGAAGTCGAACGCGGGTACGAGGTTCAAAGCAGGCCGTAACGCGGGGTTCTCCAGTATCTCCTCCTCCACACTTCGCTCCTGCCTCCCCCAGGGAGGCAGGAGCACCTTCCTGACGATCCCCCGGCCAACCGCGAATCCGCGATTTCAGCCCTCGCCCTTCCGGTCTTCGTCATCCAATTTCCAATTTGAAATTTTCAATTTCCAATTTTCAATCTTTCGGCCCTCAATCTTTCGGCCCTTGACCCTCCGGCCCCGCCCTGTATAATTCGTTTCCGTTTTACCTTACCAGGCGGTTTCCATGGATCAGGAAAATCTCTCCGGAAAAAAGCTCGCGTGGCTCGGCCTTCGGTCGGTCGACGGCATCGGCCCCGTTTCCGCCCGCCGGCTGATCGACGCCTTCGGCTCCCCCGAAGCCGCTCTGCGCGCCGGGCCCGCGCTTCTCAGGCGGGTCGAGGGGCTTTCCGCCCGCCAGGTCGACTCGTTCGCGTCGCACGGGTGGCTCGAAGAGGCCCGACAAGAGTGGAGCAAACTGCGCGATCTGGGCGCGGAGATCTCGACGCCCGACGACCCCGACTATCCAACCAGGCTTCGCGAGATCCCCGATCCGCCTTTGATCCTCACGCGGAAAGGAACGTTCCTCCCCCGGGACACGGCCGCCGTCGCGATCGTCGGCGCCCGCCGGGCCTCTCCGTTCGGTCTCTCTCTGGCGGAGCAGTTCGGCCGCGAGCTCGCCGCCATGGGATTCACCGTGGTCTCCGGCCTCGCGCGGGGAATCGACGCGGCCGCCCACCGCGGAGCGGTCTCGGCCGGCGGGAGAACCATCGGCGTCCTGGGGTGCGGGATCGACGTCGCCTATCCCCGCGAGCACGGCCCTTTGCTCGCGGCCGTCGCGGCGCACGGCGCCGTCATGACCGAGCTTCCGTGCGGAACCCCTCCCGATCCGTCCAACTTCCCCCAGCGAAACCGGATCATCAGCGGCCTGTCGATGGGCGTCGTCGTTGTCGAAGCCGCTCCCGATTCCGGGTCTCTCATCACGGCCCGCCTGGCGCTCGAACAGGGCCGCGAGGTCTTCGCCGTCCCGGGACGGCCCGGGATGCCCCTCTCCAAGGGCCCCCACGCCTTGATCCGCCAAGGGGCCGTCCTCGTGGAATCGGCTTCGGAAGTGGCCGACGCCTTGCGTCCCCAAGCCGAGGGAGTCACCCTGCACGCCTCGCCGCCCCGCCCCCCCGTAACCGTCTCGTTGACTCCGGCCGAACGGGGCGTGTATGCTTCGCTCTCCGCTGATCCCAAACACATCGATCGGGTCAGCGCGGAGCTCGGTCGCCCCATCCGGGAAGTCGCGCCGATCCTCACCATTCTCGAAATGAAGGGAGCCGTAAGGCAAATGGACGGGAAGCGGTTCGTTTCGCTCCCCGTCATCCCGGCAGGAGAAACAGGGTCATCATGAGCAGTTCGGTCATCATCGTCGAGTCGCCGGCAAAGGTCAAGACGCTCAGGAAGTTCCTGAGCAAGGAGTATGAGATCCTGGCCTCGGTCGGACACGTCAGGGATCTCCCCAAAAAGACGCTCGGCGTCGACGTCGAGAAGGGTTTCGAGCCCCAGTACGAGACGATCAAGGGCAAGAAGGACGCCCTGGCGAAGATCAGGCAGACGGCGAAGACCGCCAAGGCCGTCTTCCTGGCGACCGACCCGGACCGCGAGGGAGAAGCGATCGCCTGGCACGTCGCCGAAGAGATCGGCAACGGGTCGAAGAAGGCCCCCGCGATCTACCGGATCACGTTCAACGAGATCACCAAGCGCGCCGTCACCGACGCGCTCAAGACCCCCGGCCGGATCGACATGTCGCTCGTGGACGCCCAGCAGGCCCGGCGCGTCATGGACCGGCTCATGGGATACCAGCTCTCCCCCCTCCTTTGGGAGAAAGTCCGGCGGGGCCTCTCGGCCGGCCGGGTCCAGTCCGTCGCCGTCCGCCTCGTCTGCGAGCGCGAGCGCGAGATCAACGAATTCAAGCAGGAAGAGTTCTGGTCGATCACGGCCGGCCTCGAAGCCGGCACTCCTCCCCCGTTCGAAGCGAAGCTCGCCCGCCTGGACGGAAAGAAAGCCTCTCTTCCCGACCAGGCGGCCGCCGAGGCCGCCCTCCGGGCGGTCGAGGGAAAGCCGTTCCGGGTCGCGAGCGTCGAGCGGAAAGAGAAGCGGCGCAACCCCGTCCCTCCGTTCATCACGAGCACCCTGCAACAGGAAGCGGCCCGAAAGCTCGGGTTCACGGCGAAGAAGACGATGATGCTCGCCCAGCGCCTGTACGAGGGCATGGAGATCGGAAGCGAGGGCTCGGTCGGCCTTATCACGTACATGAGAACCGACTCGTTCCGGATCGCCAAGGAGGCCCAGGACGAGGCGCGCGACGCGATCCGTACCAGGTTCGGCCCGGAGTACCTGCCCGCGGCCCCCCCGGTCTATGCGTCGAAGAAGGGCGCCCAGGACGCGCACGAAGCCGTCCGTCCCACGTCGCCGTCAAGAACGCCCGATGCCGTCAAGGATTTCCTGGAACGCGACATGGCCCGGCTCTACCGCCTGATCTGGGAACGGTTCATCGCCTCCCAGATGTCTCCCGCCCTCATGGACGCCACGTCCGTCGAGATCGAGGCGGGGCCCGGGCTCTTCAAAGCCACGGGTTCCGTCATCACGTTCCCCGGGTTTCTCAAGGTCTACGCGGAGGGACGGGACGAGGAGGAAAAAAAGAACTCCGAGGAGCCCGAGGCCCAAGCCGAAGAACGGGAAGGCGTGCTCCCCGCCATGAAGGCGGGAGACGTGCTCTCGCTCAAGAGCCTCGCGCCCCGCCAGCATTTCACCCAGCCTCCCCCCCGCTATACGGAGGCGACCCTCGTCAAGGCGCTCGAAGAGAAGGGCATCGGCCGCCCGTCCACGTACGCCGCCATCCTGTCGACGATCCAGGACCGGAAGTACGCGGAAAAAATCGAGAAGAAATTCCATCCCACGCCGCTTGGCCTCCTGGTCAACGACCTTCTCGTGGCGCATTTCCCGACGATCCTGGACGTCGCCTTCACGGCGCGCATGGAGGAGGAACTCGACCGCGTGGAGGAAGGGAATCTTCCCTGGAGGCAGGCCGTCGGCGACTTCTACGCGCCCTTCTCGGAAAGCCTGGCGCAAGCCAAGGTGGAGATGAGGAACGTCAAGACCCACGAGATCCCGACCGAACTCGTTTGCGACAAGTGCGGCGGGAAGATGGTCATCCGATGGGGAAAGAACGGAGAGTTCCTCGCCTGCTCGGCCTACCCGGACTGCAAGAACACGCGGGAGTTCGCGCGGGACGCGGAGGGGGGAGTCCAGCCGGTGGCGCCGCCCGAGACGGGCGAGACCTGCGAGAACTGCGGCAGCCCCATGGTCCACAAGCGGGGGCGCTTCGGACCGTTCCTCGCATGCTCGCGCTACCCGGAGTGCAAGACGACGCGGCCGGTTGGGAAGGGACCGGAGGAGCCGGCCGCACCCCCGGAACCGACGGGCGAGACGTGCGGGAAGTGCGGGAGCCCCCTCGTCATCCGCTCGGGGCGCTTCGGCCGCTTCATCGCCTGCGCGCGCTACCCGACCTGCAAGACGACCAAGCCGATCAGCATCGGCGTCGCCTGTCCGGAGCCGGACTGCGGCGGATACCTCACGGCCAAGAAGACAAAGCGGGGGAGGACGTTCTACTCCTGCTCCCGCTACCCGGACTGCAAGTACGCCGTCTGGGACCGGCCCGTCCCGACGCCGTGCCCGGCCTGCGGCGCGCTCTTTCTCGTCGAGAACCGGACGAAGAAGAGCGGGACCGTCCTCAAGTGCGTGCGCGAGGGATGCGCGCACACTCAGCCGGCCTGACGTTCCCGCCCGAGGGCGCGTCTCGGATTCCCCCTACGCCTTGGGGCGGCGGGCAAGGTCCTCCATCAACTCCATCTGGATCCGCTGGATCTCCAGGAGCCTCTGCCACTGGTGCGTGAGCAGTTGATCGACCTTTCGGTGGAGGTGCCGGATCTCGAGCTCCGCTTTCAGGTTGACCTGGTAGTCATGTTCGGCGTGCATCCGGTCCCTGGCCTCCTGCCTGTTCTGGCTCATCATGATGATGGGCGCCTGGATCGCCGCGAGGCACGAGAGGACAAGGTTGAGCAAGATGAAGGGATAAGGATCGAACGTCCGCCAGAGGAGAACGGCGGAGTTGACGCCCACCCAGGCCAGCAGCACGACGAAAAAGCCGATGACGAACTTCCAGCTTCCGCCGAATTCGGCGACCTTGTCGGCGACGCGCTCGCCCAGCGTGAGCCCGCGGTCGAAGTCGATGTTGATGTTCTTGGAGAGGAGCTCCTGCTCCTTCAGGCTCTCGACGACCTCGTCCTCCAGAGAGGAGAGCTCCCCTCTCTCCATCTCGAGGACGTCTTCCACGTATTCCGTCCGGAACCGGTTGAGGCAGGCGAGGCAGATCTTGTCGCTGGGCGACCATTCCGGCTGTTTTTTCTGAATCAACTCGACGACGGGGCCGTGGACCAGCTCCCCGTGCATCATCTCGCTGAGCGGCCTCTGTTCCCGGCACACGGGGCAAGTCACGGTTTCCCGGTGATTTCGTGTTGTCATCCCGCTCCCCCCAGCCGTGCAAAACGGCCCTGGCGCGACTCCCCGAGGGAGCCGGGGCCGACCCACCGTTGGTAAGCCGTTCTAGCCGCGGGCGTCGGGCGGGGAGGCGTGTTCGTCGATGAACTCGCGCACGGCTTGCTCGGACCGGAAGCCGGCGAATCGCCCCCTCTCCTCGCCGTCCAGGAACAGCATCACGGTGGGGAACCCCTTCACCCTGTAGAATCCCGCCAGCCGCATGTTCTCGTCCGCCTCCAGCTTGGCCAGGAGAATCCTCCCTCCACGGCTCTTCGCCACCCTTTCCAGCACGGGCGTGAGCTGGCGGCACGGCGGACACCACTCGGCCCAGATATCGACCATAACGGGCCGGGTCCGCGACGCCTCGATCACCTTCTGCTCGAAGTCTTCCTCGCTCACGTCGAAGATAATATCGTCCTGCACGGCCGCCTCTACGCCCGGCCGTGGAGATACTGCGGGGGCCAATGGACGTCGGCGCCCAGCGTCCGCGCCGCGTGCAGCGCCCAGTACGGATCGCGGAGAAGGACGCGGCCCAGGAGAACGGCGTCCGCTTGCCCGGCGGCGACGATCTGCTCGGCCTGGGCCGGGCTCGTGATGAACCCCACCGCGCCCGCCGCAATCCCCGCCCTCTCGCGGACCGCCGCGGCGAAGGGAGCCTGGAACCCGGGGCCCGCCGGAATCACGGCGTCTTCGACGAGGCCCCCGCTCGAGCAGTCGATGAGATCGATCCCGACGTCCTTCAGGGCACGGGCCAGGCGCACGGACTGTTCGAGATCCCACCCGCCCTCCACCCAGTCCGTGGCCGAGATCCGGACGAACACCGGCAGATCGTCCGGCCACACCCTGCGGACCGTCCGCGCCGCCTCCAGCGGAAAACGGACCCGGTTGTCGAAAGGGCCCCCGTAGGCATCGGTGCGCTTGTTCGTGATCGGGGATAGGAACTCGTGAAGCAGGTAGCCATGCGCCATGTGGACCTCGATAACCTCGAAGCCGGCCTCGAGTGCAAGCCGCGCCGCCGTCTCGTAGACCCCGAGCAGGTCGCGCAGATCCGCTTCGGAAAGAGCGCGGGGGATGGAATGCCGCGGCGAAAACGGAATGGGGCTCGGCGCGACGACGGGCCATCCGCCTTTCTCCGCGCCGAGAGGCCCTCCGCCCTTCCAAGGAATGTCCGTGGAGGCTTTCCGCCCCGCGTGGGCGATCTGAATTCCGGCAACGGCCCCCTGCTCCCGGATGAACCGCGTGATCCGCTGAAACGCCTTCACCTGCTCGCCGGACCAGATCCCCAGGTCTCCCGGCGAGATCCGGCCCTCGGACGTGATGGCCGTGGCCTCGACGATGACGAGCCCGACGCCCCCCACGGCCCGCGTCCCGTAATGGCCGAAGTGCCAGTCGTCCGGGATGCTGTCCATGGCGCAGTGCTGGCACATGGGGGACATGAAGACGCGGTTGCGGAACGTTAGACCCCGAAGCGTAAGGGACTCGAACAGGCGGCTCATGGTTTTCCTTTCTTATTCTCCGACGATCTTGGCCGGACCTCGCTTCTTCCGCCGGCTCGGGATTGTGAACCGGAGTTTTGCGAAAGCTCTTCATGGCCTGGGTTAGAATAAGGGATGAACCCGCGAAAGACAAGACTTGCCGCCTTGGATGCGCGGATAGCATCTTGAATCCGCGAAACGCTTCTTCTACAATCTCGCCGCCACATCACCCTGAGGGAGGCAAGCCATGACGCGATACTCCGGTCTCTCGGAACGCAAGACCCGCTTTCTGGCCGTCCTCGCCGCGGTCGCGGCCCTCTGGCTTGCAGGGCCCGCCTCGGCGGACCAAGTGGTCGTCGTCACCTCCTTCCCCAAGGAGCTCACCTCCGCGTACAAGAAAGCGTTCGAGGCCAAATACCCGAACGTCAAACTCGAGATCCTCAACAAGGGGACCACGGCCGGGATCGTCTACGTGCGCGAGGCGCCCGCGGCGAGCAAGCCGGATGTCTTCTGGGCCTCGGCCCCGGATGCCTTCGAGGTGCTCGCCCGCGAGAAGCTCCTCCGGAAATTCGAGGGCGGCAGCCCCGAGATCCCCGCCAGGATCGGCAACTACCCGATGAACGACCCGGAAGGGTTCTACCGCGGCCAGGCGATCTCCGGCTACGGCATCATGTGGAACACCCGCTACCTCAAGGCCCACAAGCTCCCCGAGCCCCGCGAATGGGCCGACCTCGCGAAGCCGGTCTACCACGGCCACGTGGCCATCTCATCGCCGTCCAAGTCCGGAACGACGCATCTCACGGTGGAGACGATCCTCCAGGGCGAAGGGTGGGACAAGGGGTGGCGCCAGATGCTCGAGATCGCGGGAAACTGCGCGGCGGTCACCGAGCGGAGCTTCGGCGTCCCCGACGGCGTGAGCAGCGGCCAGTTCGGGATCGGCCTGGTCATCGACTTCCTGGGCCTCGCCGCGAAGAACTCGGGCTTCCCGGTGGATTTCGTCTACCCGAGCGTGACCGCGCTCGTGCCGGCCAACATCGCCCTCATCGCCGGCGCGCGGAACGCGGAGGCGGCGAAGACGTTCATCGGTTTCACGCTCTCGCCCGAGGGGCAACAGATCCTCCTGGACCCCAAGATCAGCCGTCTGCCGGTCCTTCCCAGCGTCTACGCCAAGGCGCCCGCGGGATATCCAAATCCCTTTACCGGAACGATCAAGGCGAGCGTTTCGTTCGACGCGAACCTCTCCGAGTCCCGCTACTACGTCGTGACGTCCATGTTCGACCACGCGATCACGTTCCGGCTCAAGGAGTTAAACAAGGCCAAGAAGGCGATCGACGACGCCGCGGCCCGCCTGGCCGGAAAACGCAACGCCGAAGCGGAGAAGCTCCTCGCCCAGGCGCGCGACCTCGCCTTCACGCCGCCCGTCTCGGCCGCGAAGGTCAAGGATAAGGCGTTCATCGCCGTCTTCCAGGGGGGGAAGAAGGACCCCGAGGCTGCCAGGAAGATCGCGGCCGTCGAGGAGCAGTGGGATCGGCACGCGAAGGAGAACTACTCCAAGGCCGCGGAGCTGGCCGAGAAGGCCGCCGCCATGGCCCGCTGAGCCCGCGTCCCCGGGAAGACAAGACCCCGCCGGCAAGCATCCCAATGCCCCGCTTCACGTTTCCTCAGGCCCTCCTCGCCTTCGCCTTGGGCCTCTTCCTCGCCGCGTTCCTCGCGGTCCCGGTGGGGACGGTGGCCTACGTGGCGTTCTCCGACGGCGCGGGCGGCTTCACCCTCGGCCACTTCTCCTCTTTCTTCGAGATCTCGCTCATGCGCGAGTCGTTCGTGAACAGCCTTTACGTGGCCGGGATGTCCGTCCTCCTCGCCTCCCTCCTCGCGGTCCCGCTCGCCTACCTCACGGCGCGCCTCCGGTTCCGCGGAGCGGTCCTCATCCAGACGCTGGGCGTTCTCCCCCTCGTGATGCCGTCGTTCGTGGGCGCCGTGGCCATGCAGCTCGTGTTCGGCCGCAGCGGGTCCATCAACCTTCTCCTGGGCGACTGGCTGGGAATCACCCTCCCACTCATGGACGGGCTGAACGGCGTCATCTTCGTGGAGACGATCCACTACTTCCCGTTCATCCTCCTCAACCTCACGACCTCCCTCTCCGGAATCGACGGCTCGCTGGAAGAAGCGGCCCAGAACCTCGGTGCGAACGGCCTGCGCCTCTTCCGCCGCATCGTCTTTCCCCTTGCCATGCCGGGGTACATCGCGGGCGCCTCGCTCGTCTTTATCAAGGTCTTCGACGACCTGGGCACGCCGCTCGTGCTGAACGTCACCAACATGCTCGCGCCCCAGGCGTACCTGCGGATCACGTCCGTGGGACTGGATGACCCTTTCGGATACGTGATCAGCGTCATCATGGTGTCCTTCTCGCTCCTTTCGCTCTGGATCGCCGAACGGTTCATGAAGAAGAAGGAGTACGCCACGATCTCCCGAGGCTCCGTCTCTCCCGCGAAGCGGAGACTTTCCCCCCTTGGAGCGGCCGCGGCCTACGTCTTTGTCGTGTTCGTCCTCCTTCTCGTCCTCGCCCCGCACGCCGGGATCCTGCTCCTGTCTCTCGGCAAGGTCTGGAGCTTCACGATGATCCCGGAGGGATACACGCTGGAACACTACGCCACGATCTTCCAGGATTCCCCGCGGATGATCGTAAACACGCTCCTCTACTGCACGATCGCGGCCGGCCTCGACGTGCTGATCGGCGGCGCCATCGCCTACCTGATCCTTCGGACCAGAGTTCCCGGCCGCCGCCTCCTCGACTTCGCGGCCACCGCGGCTCTCGCCATCCCCGGCGTCGTGCTGGCCATCGGTCTCCTGCGCACGTTCCGCCACGTCGAGCTTCCCTTCATGGACGGGCCGGTGACCGCCACGTGGGCCATCCTCGTCTTGGCGTACACGGTCCGCAGGCTTCCTTACGCTCTTCGCTCCGCCATCTCGGCCCTGCGGCAGCTTCACGTCTCGCTCGAAGAAGCGGCCGAAAATCTGGGTGCGCCCAAGACTCGCGCCGTCCGGCGGATCGTCGTTCCACTCGTAGCCGGGGGGCTTCTGGCGGGATTCGTGACCAGCTTCATCACCGCCTCCGTGGAGCTCTCGGCCACCATCGTTCTCACGGCGTCGTCCACGGACGCTCCGATCTCCTACGGCATATACTGGTATCTGCAGAGTATCACGGGGAGGGGTCCGGGTGCGGCGCTGGGCGTCGTGGCCGTGGCGATCGTGGCGGTTGGAACCTACCTCTCGCACCGTTTCGTGAAAAACCGGCGGGAGCCGAAAGAATCCGAGGCGATCTAGGGACCGTGCAACGAGCGGCCGTCTCCATCGAGAACCTTTCTCTGTCGTTCGGCGGAACGGAGGTCCTCCGTGACGTGGATCTCGCCGTCGAGCCTGGAGAGTTCTTCGCGCTCCTGGGCCCCTCGGGCTCCGGCAAGTCCACGCTCCTTCGCGCCATCGCGGGCTTCAGCCGCCCCCAAGGCGGGCGGATCGTGATCGGCGCCACGGACGTGACCCGCGTCCCGCCCTGGAAGCGAAACGTGGGACTCATGTTCCAGAACTACGCCCTCTGGCCGCACATGACCGTCCGCGAGAACGTGGCCTTTGGACTCGAGGAGCGGAGGCTCTCCCGACGAACCATCCGGGAAAAAGTGGAAGGGGCGCTCAACCTGGTGGGCCTCGCCGACCTCTCGGAGCGGAGGCCCAACCAGCTCTCCGGAGGGCAGCAGCAGCGCGTGGCCCTGGCCCGGACGATCGTCATCGAGCCGCAGGTCCTGCTCCTCGACGAGCCTCTTTCGAACTTGGACGCGAAGCTCCGCCTCCACATGCGCCAGGAGCTTCGGGCGCTCCAGCGTAATCTCGGAATCACGACGCTCTTCGTGACGCACGACCAGGAGGAGGCCTTGGCCATCGCGAACCGCGTGGCCCTGCTCGACCAGGGGGTTCTCCAGCAGGTTGGGACGCCCGTCGATCTGTACGACTCGCCCGCGAACCGGTTCGTGGCCGGATTCGTGGGGAGCGTGAACATCCTGGAAGGAGAGGTGGTTTCCGGGCCGTCCGGCGAACCGATTTTTCTCCCGGCCGGCGCACGGGATGTCTCGATCCGCCTTCCCGGAGGCGAGGCGGTCCGGGGATCCGCCACGCTGGCGTTCCGGCCAAACGCCGTGAAGATCTCCCCGGCCTTGGACCACCCGCCCCCCGGCGGAACCGCGTTTCATGCCGTCGTCACGGCCAGGGAGTTTCAGGGGGAAACGATCCGCTACACGCTGAGAGCCGGAGAGGTGGAAATCCTCGCCGATCTTCCGCACCTCGTCGGCGCGCCTGCGCTCGAAGAGAATAAATCCGTTACGGTCAGCGTAATCCCCGACCAGATCCGGCTGCTCGGGGCCTGATTGACGTACCAAGCGGAAATAATCCAGGCCGTCCCTCTCGCACCGTCCGTCATTCCGCCCACTCGACCCCGACCGGCGGAACGAGGCCGGCTTGGCGCGCCCGGTCGAGGAAGAGCGCGATCGCTTCCCGTCCTTTCGGCCCGTAATCGAGCGTGTAGTCGTTCACGTACATCCCCACGAACCGGTCGGCGAGGTCCCGCCCCATGTCGCGGGCGTACTTCATCGCCGCGCCCAGGGCCTCCTCCCGATGATCGAGGGCGTAACGGATGGAGGACTTGAGAATCGTCGAAAGCTCCCGGATCGCCTCCGGGCCAAGGTCTCTTCGGATCGCGTTCCCGCCGAGCGGCAAGGGGAGACCCGTCTCTTCCTTCCACCACGCGCCCAGGTCCGCGACCTTGTGAAGGCCGAGGTTTCCATACGTGAGCTGGCCCTCGTGGATGAGGAGACCCACGGGCGCCTTCCCGTCGGCCACGTACCGGGGGATCTCGTCGAACGGAACGACGATCTCCCGGACGTTCGGCCTGTAGAGCTTGAGCGCCAGGAAGGCGGACGTCATCCGTCCGGGCACGGCGATCGTCGCTCCCGCGAGATCGGCGGGAGTCATCGGCTCCCGCGAAACGAGGAGAGGCCCGTATCCGTCCCCCATGCTGGCGCCGTGGGGGAGGAGAAGGTAGCGATCCGCGAGATAGGCGTAGGCATGGATCGAGACGGCCGTGATCTCGAGCTCGCCCATCATCGCCCGGCGGTTGAGCGATTCGATGTCCTCGAGGAGGTGCACGACCCGCCAACTCCCCGAGTCGACCTTCCCCGCGGCCAGCGGCCACCACATGAAGGCGTCGTCGGGGTCGGGGGAATGGCCGAGACGGATGGCTTGCGAAACCGTTCGATTCATGATTTTGACTGCCCGTGTTCTCCTTGAGTTCGTCGAGACACCATGCCGCCGGTCAAGCCGTCCTCGACCCGACCCAATATACAGCGGCCCGGACTCTCCCGCAAGGAATGGCTCGCATCTGGGAATGGCTCGCATCCGGACCCGTTCGCGTAAGCGTTGACCGAAGAGCGCAAAGCCGGTAGGATGGCGTGCGATGCCCAGTCCCTCCGAGCAAATCCATCGTTCGATTGTCGCCCGCACGCCCCTCATCTGCGCCGTCACGGAAGGGGACGAGCGGATCGAGACGCTCATGCAGGACCTCGCCGGCAGGGCCTTCTCGAAGCCCGTCCCTCTCTACCGCTGGACGCTTTCCGACGGAGTGACGCAGGGCGGCAAACCGGTCGAGGGAGCGCCTCGGGACGCCGAGCCGGCCCTCGCCTGGGCCGCGGGCCGTTCGGAGGTCGCGTTCTATCTCTTCCACGACCTCCACCGTCGCATTCTGTCCGACATCGAGATCGTTCGCCGCCTCAAGGACGTTTACCAGAGGTTCCGGCCGACCTACTCGTGCCTCGTCTTTTCCTCTCCGACCCTGCACCTTCCGGCGGAGCTCTCGACGATCACGCTCGTCGTGGACATGGGACTGCCGGGTGCCGACGAGCTCGATGCGCTTTTCACGCGGACGGCCTCCCCCAACAAACAGTTGGCGCCTTCTCTCGCCTCCCTGCCGGCCGACGTCAAACAGCAGATTCTCGCCGCCGCCATGGGTCTTTCCTACCCGGAAGCGGAGCGGGCATTCCGCCGCGCCCTCGTGGGCAAGAACGCGATCGACGCGTCCGTCCCCAGGACGATCTTCGAGGAGAAACAGCAATTCATAAAAAAGAGCGGGATCATGGAGTTCGCGGAAGCCGGCATCCGCCTCGAGGACATCGGCGGGATGAAGATGCTCAAGGACTGGCTCGTCAAGCGCCAGACGCTCTTCTCGGAGGAGGCGCGGGAGTTCGGCCTGTCGCTCCCCAAGGGCGTCCTGATGACCGGGATCTCCGGCTGCGGGAAGTCCCTCTTCGTGAAGGCCATCGCCTCCTTCTGGAACCTTCCCCTGCTCCGCCTCGATATGTCCAAGATCTACGGCGGCTCGTTCGGCTCGCCGGAGGAAGCCTTTCTCAAGGCGGCGCACACGGCCGAGGCCGTGGCCCCTTGCGTCCTGTGGATCGACGAGATCGAGGCGGGAATCTCCGTCCAGGGGTTCAAGGCGGAAGGAGGCGCCGCGTCGCGCGTCCTCGGATCGTTTCTCACCTGGATGCAGGAGAAGCAGGGTTTCGTCTTCGTCGCCGCCACGGCCAACGCGATCGACCTCCTCCCCGCGGAGGTCCTTCGGAAAGGGCGGTTCGACGAAATCTTCTTCGTCTCGCTCCCCACGAAGGAGGAGCGCAAGCAGATCTTCCGGATCCACATGTCCACGCGAAAGAACAACCCGGACGACTTCGACCTGAACCTTCTGGCCCACGGAACGAAGGGGTTCTCGGGGGCGGAGATCGAGCAGGCGGTCGTGAGCGCCATGTTCGAGGCGTTCAGCGATAAGCGGCCCCTCCAGCAGAGGGACATCATGATCGCCCTCGACCGGACGGTGCCCCTCTCCGTCACGATGCAGGAGCAGATCAAGAAGATCGAGCACTGGGCCTACAACCGCGCCGCGAGGGCGTCGGAGAAGGAAGAGGCATAGCCCGCCGAGCGAATCACCGCCGGAAAATCGAGGTCCCGGTTACTTCTTCGCGGGAGAATACCCCGGGTTCAAGTCGTACGTTTTGGCAAACGCGGCGAGGGACTTGGGCAACGAGCGGGTCTTGTAGTAGGAGTACCCCAGGTAGTAGTGGGACCGGGGATCGTTCGGATTGGCCGCGACGGCCTTTTCCAGAAGCGCGGCGGACTTCCCAAACTGTTTCTTGAGGTACGCCGCTTTCGCCTGCTCGAAGAGGTCCGGCTTTCCTTCCTCGGCGCTCCATGCCGGAGCGGCCACGGCTAAAAAAAGAACGACGGCAACACCCTTCGCAAGTCTCGCAATCATCTCGCGCCTCCCATCCGTGAAAGGTTGAAGAACCACAGCCCTTTCCCGGTCGAAAAAATACCACGGGACGGAGGTGCAGTCAACTTGCCCGAGAGCTTGGGGGGTGGCCTCCCCTATCTCGCCAGCACAAGCCTGTACCAGGTAGAGACCGCTTTCTGGCCGTCGCGGTCCTCCGCGGAACCGTTCCAGACGGCGAACGCAACCGGGATGGCCCGGCCAGGCTCAAGCGGCGCGTCGAGCGCACCTCTTGAGCGAAGGTCGCGGGTAAAGACAACTCTCCAGCGGCCGGCCGCGTAGAACCCGGATCCGTTGACGTTCTGGTCCGCGCGCGGCTGGGCCGTAAGTGTCCCGAAACCTTCCGCGTTCAGGTCCTCGACAATCGCCGAGGGCCTCAAGGGGACCGAGGCCGCATTCCCCGATCCCCACCCTGCAACGAGGGCCGGACCGCGCGCGAAAGCCGGCTGGACCGGAGGCTCAACGCCGACGAGGTCCATGCGCCGGTCCAGCGCCCAGTACCAGATGTTGACCGGTTTCTTCTTTTCCCCCATGGCGAAGTGCGCCTGCCGGGAAAGAGGGACTTGGGGCGCGAGCGAGAACATGACGGCGGCCGCGTCGGCGAAGTGGCGATCGCGGCGGAACCGCGTACTGACCTCCTCGTCTTTCCATTCGAGCAGCAGCGCGATCTCTTTCCCGTTGTGCAAGGCCTTGACCGAGACCTCGTCGGCGGCCGCCTCGTTCCTCTGCCAGAGCAGCATGAGCGGAACGGGGACGGCGGGGACCTTCCCCCATGCCGGATCCATGGTGTCGGTCGGAACGGGCCCCGAGACTCTCTTCACCACAACCGTTCCCGTGGTCGGCTGAACCGCCACCTTCGGACCCGCCAGGGACTTCACGTAGCGGGCCAGCGCCCAGCGCTCCGGCTCCTTGAGCGAATCTTCGTAGGAGGGCATCGGAGTCCCGTCCATCCCCGTGGCGAAGCGGAAGACGATGTCGGAGAGAGTTCCTCCCCCCTTGTAGATGCCGCGGGTAAAGTCGTTCGCGAGGATGGCCTCCCCCGAATCATCCTTCAGTGTGCCGGTCGACGGACCATCCGCCCGCCCCTCATCGCCGTGGCACTCCCAGCATTTCATCTCCCGGTAAAGCTTCTTTCCCTGGGCAAGAGTTTCCGGCGTCGCCGCGGGGGGCGAAGAGACCGCGATGGTCCCCTCGGGCTTCTCCTGGAGATTGGCGAGTCTCTTGACGTGGCTGACCAGGGCCAGGCGATCTCCCTTGGAGAGGAACGAGAACCCCGGCATGGCCGAGCCCGGCATCCCTTGGGTCACCGTGTTCAAGAGGTCTTGATCCGTCGGTGGGGAGCCGCTGGGGGTCGAGCGAACCTTGAACGTGCCGGTCGTGAAATTTCTCGGCTTGGGGAAAAGGAATTCGGCCGCGGAGCCGTCCCCCTTGCCTTCGGCGCCGTGGCAAATGGAACATTGCTCCTTGTAAAGCGCCTCGCCCTGTCTCGAAGGGGCGGGGGCTGCTCCCTCTGAGGCCGTCCCCATGAGAAACACACCGAATGAAACCCACGCCCACTTCACTATTCTCGTCATGGCGACGCCTCCCTTTCAGCGCAATCTCCTCCCAAGCCCGGGGGGACGATTGATTCGGCGCTCCCTTGCTCTCGAAGGTGCAAGAGGTGGCTCTTCACAAACTCCCTCAGGAGAAAACTCGCCCCCCTGTAAAAGCGCTCCCGGGTGACTTTCCGGATCCGTGCGTCCAGTCTATCGACCCATCGCCCCAAGTGCCTCTCCAGGAAATCTCGCTGGGCCCTGCGGTAGGGGTCCGGGTCCGTCCCCCGCTCTCCGGCGTCGGCCTCCTTCATCGCGAGGAAAGCCATGAATTCCAGCTCCGCCACCAGGTGGTCCGGATAGTCTTTTTCCGTCTCGCTCAGCTTGACGTCGAAGTGTCCGTAGAAGCAGAGGAGCTCCTCGAGGATCTCCCTGCGGGTCAGTTCTCCGCTTCTGTAGTGGAACTCGTACAGGGGACAAGGCGGGGTGATGTCGAAGGAATTGATGTACTCGGATTCGAACTCGTCCTGCGGAACGGAAGGAGAGGGGATGTCCTCGAACTTCACGTCAAAAGGCAGCCCATCCACAAGAGAGCGCAGGTCCTCCTGTATCCGCGGATCTTTCGTTGTCCCGTAGAAACGCCCGTCGGGATAGGAGAAGAACCGGCCCAGGAGCAGGTATATCCGGCTTGTGGATTCGATGCGCCGGGCGGGCCCCGCGACCTCGATATTCCGGGTCGTCTCCATCAGACGTCCCCGCGAGAGGGTTTTTCAGGGTCCTCGGATGGCGCCACGAACTGGGTCTTGACCGGCTGGACCTCTTCCGGCCTCTTGAAAGGCTTGCCGTCCACGTTGAGCTGGAACCGGTCCTCGTTGTCATGGCCGATCAGGATCATGCAGAGCTCGCTCTTGATCCCCTTCCTCATCTTCTCCCGTTCCGCCAGAATGACGTCCTGAGCGCGCTTCACGTTCTCAGCCCCCCCGAAGAGACGGGCCAGGTACTGAAGGGGAATCCTTCTCTCCTGGGTCATCTCGCCGTTCGGCCCGAACTTGAAGGAGCCGACCGGCGGCACGTAGAAAACGTTGGGCTCCGTCCCGAACTCCGGGTGCAGAGGCAGGGCAACCTTCCACTCGTTGACAAGCTTGTGGACCGCGCTCTTCGGGTCGTCCTTCCAGCCGATGAACCGGATCCTCCCCGGGCACTGCCAGAAGCAGGCCGGCGGCACGCCCTTCTCGACCCTGGGGTAGCAAAGGAGGCACTTCTCGGTCTTGCCGACGAGGACGTTGAAATAAGGCTTCTTGTAGGGACACGCCCTGACGCAGTGGCGATAACCCCTGCACCGGTCCTGGTCCACGAGGACGACGCCGTCCTCCTGCCTCTTGTAGATCGCTTTCCTCGGGCAGGCCTGCAGGCAGGCCGGATGGGTGCAATGGTTGCAGATCCGGGGAAGGGCAAGCGCCCAGTGATTGGGCCACTCGCCGGCCCCCTGGTCCTCTTCCCAGTTCGGGCCCCACTTGGGCCTGACCTCCTTCCCCTCCCAGTGAGGCCGCGGACCCGTGGCCCCGGGCGTCTCGAAAGAGGCGCCGGGCTCGAACACCGCCTCGTAGTCGTACTCCCACGGAAGGCCGTAGTCATCTTCCATCTCCGGGATCTTCCCGTCCCGGATCACGGAGCCCCGGCTCTTGACCTTCCCGTCGCTCCTCCCTTCCTCCAACGCCACGCTCCGGAAGCCTCCGCCCAGGACCTGTCCTTCCCCGGACGCGGTCTGGTTCGTCCCGTTTCCCCACCCCTTGGGATAACCGAACCCCGGCATGGTCTCCACGTTGTTCCAGTACATGTATTCGCGGCCGCCCCGGTTCGTCCACATGAGCTTGCAGGCCAGGGTGCAGGTGTGGCATTCGAGGCATTTGTTGAGATCGAAGACCGCGGCGAGCTGCTTTCCCGTGAACTCGGACATGTCTCAGCCCTCCACCTTCTCGATGTCCACGCCTGTCTCGTAGTAGATGCGGTTACCGGTGTGGTTTCCGGTGTAGACGATGTGTCCCCGGGTCCCGCCGGCCATCTCCAGGGGGTTCAGGAACTCGCAATTCAGGTTATTGTAGTGCGTCCAATTCTTTGTGTACTGATGGTCCCAGCCGTGCTCGGTGAAGACGATATAGGGCGGCAGTCCCGGCCACTCCTTGGCCCGGGCGAACCACTCGCCCATGTGGTTGTACACTCTCACTATGTTCATGTCCTTGATCCCCCTCTCCCGCATGACCTTGGGACTCAGGTAGAGGTAGACCTCCCCCCTCTGGAGCCTCATCAACCACTGGTTTTCCCTGAAGGACGAATGGATGCCCCACTTAGTGTGGGGATAGTTCATCACGAATGGGTATGGGCTTCCGTCGGGCTTCCTCGGCATGATGGGTCCGCCCTTCCATTTGTCGGTGTATTGAGGCTTCGGCGTCATCTGGTTCAACTTTATGTGATACTCGTGGTCAACATAGAACTGGAACCTTCCTGTATTGGTCTTGGACGGCTTTTTGTCTATGACCTGCCATCTCATGGATCTGGCAGGGGCATCGTCTTCGTAGTTGCCATATTTGGCGGGTCCTCTGAATTTTACATAACCCTCTTTTACGAATTTCTCGTAGCCTTCCTCACCGCCAAGCCCTTTAGACTTCATATTGTGCCACTTTAGCGCCTTCTCATCTGTGTCCAACTCGCCATTCTGTATATACTCGTCATGTATAGTCTGAAGGTCTATGGTCCGCTTGACCTTCTTCGTCCCGTCCCAGTACTCGAAGGGAATGCTCCCAACCCTCCTGGCGATGGCCTTCTCCTGGATCGCCTTGCAGAGACCCGCGTAGATCTGCCAGTCCGATCTCCGGCCAAACATCGGCTTGACGGCCCGCCCAAAAAGGGTGAAGAAGGGATTACTGGTTGTCTCTCTGCCGTCCCACCTCTCGTAGTCGGTTGCCGCTGACAGGACATAATCGGCGGACTGGGCGGAGGCTGACATCCTGAGCTCCGTCACGATGAGGAGATCGAGATTCTTCAGGTAGTTATCCCTCCACCACTGCTGGCCGGTCTTGTTGCGGTAGTTGTTGCAGGAGTGCCAGAGGGCGATCTTGGGCGTCTTCTGGCTGGGGAGGTACTTCTTCTGGAGGGCGTCCCCGAGGAACGCCTCCATGTCGTTCACGTCGAAGCCGATCTGCTCCTTGAGGGGCGTGCCGGCGAAATACTTCTTGCTCCGCTCGAGGCTCTTCCCGTAGATGACCTCGTGGTAGATACCCACGCTCGGCGGTTGCTTACCGCCTTTTTTAGCCTCTATCCCAAATTCGGGACGAGCAGGCTGGTCAGGAAAGTGAAGGCCGCCCGCCGCCCGCCCCCCTTCGAGCTTCATGCCTTCATAGGTCTGATGATAGGCGCCCGGTCCTCCGATTTGTCCCGTGAGGGTAAGTATCAAGAGCTTGAGCCTCTCGGACTGATACCCGTCATAATGCTTCTGGCAGTTATACCCATTTGTGATATGGAGGGATTTTGACTCCAGCATCCAGTCGGTCATGGTCCGGATGACCGAGGGATGGAGTCCCGTTGTCTCTCTCACGAGCGCGCTATTCATGTCGTATTCTGATATCCCGGCCTTTGTCATCTCGAAAACCGTCGTGCATTCGATTTCTTTGCCATCCGCAAGCTTTACTTTGTATTTTCCTTCCAGGGCCGGGTCAAAACCGAGCTTCGCAATATCGAGAGTCTTTTTTTCCTTTGGGCTGTCAAGGCATCCGGGAGCTTCAACGGCCTGATTGGTCTTTGTGTCCCAAAAATAATACTGAAACTCCTTGCCATCCGGCTTCATGTCCTTCTGGGCAAGGAACTTTTTGGTATCGAGCCTTATGAGGAACGGCAAATCCGACTGCTCCTTCAGAAAGTCCTCATCGTATTTCTTCTCCTTGATGATGGCATTGCAGATTGCCGCCGCGAGATAGGAGTCGCTCCCCATCCTTATCGGCACATAGAGGTCCGCGGCCTGCGCGGCAGTCACATTGTGGTTCGGGTCAACCACAATAATCCTTGCGCCGTTATACTTCGCCTCGTGGGCGAAATGGGCGTCGGGCATCGCCATGGCGGTGAAATTCTGGGTCCAGCCGATGAAGAGGTCGGCTGTAAACCAGTCGTCCCGGGTAGAGCCGATCCTTCCGATCAGGACCGTATGGCCCGCCGGATAGGCATCGCCCACCATGGCCGAGACGGGGACGAGCTGCCCGCCCAGGAGCCCCGTGAACCGCTCCGAGCTCCCCTTGGAAAGCTGCGAAAAAGCCCGTGAGGTGGTGATCATCGCTCCCGGGTCCTTCAGCGTGGTCTCGATGATCTTCTCCGCGATCTCGTCGAACGCCTGCTCCCAGGAGATTCTCTTCCACTTCCTCCCCCCGCGCTCGCCCACCCTCTTGAGCGGGTACTTGAGGAAGTTTCCCTGCTTCATGTAGTCGGAGTAGACGATCCCTTTCTGGCAGCCCCGGGGCGAATAGGAAGGGACGACCCCGCCCGGACCGTACCGGATATACTCCCCTCGCTCCTTTCCATTGCATTTCCAAGTGTACTTTCCGGGCGTGCGCCGGGCGTAGGTGGAATAGGTCGCCGTCTGTTCCTCCCGGAGCGGGATCCCGTCCTTGGAGTAGACCTTCCACGAGCATTTGCCCACGCACCCCACGCTGTGGGTGGCGTACTGGACCCTGTCCCAAGTCCACTCTTTCCGGTAGAGATCCTCCCACCCCCTGTAGGGGTATTCCCGCAGGGGGTCGCCCACGGCCTGGATCTTCGAAAAGGCCAAGTCCGGCGTAGCCAGCAGGGCAAGAAGGCCCACTCCGGACCCCTTCAGGAACTCCCTTCTTCCGATTGCCTTCATGATCTGCTCCTTTTGCCTGGGACCGTTGGCGTCGCATGAGGCGTAACATCAGGGGAACGACCATCAACGCTGGCCTTGACGCGCAGTCGGGGCCAGATCGGGTCCATCCGGGGGGATCGCGGTACGAAAGCACTCGCGGGAATTGCTGGAAACAAAGGCTACGCCGGCAGCCTCTCGAATACTATCCCCCAGCGAGGGGATTTTGCTCCCACAGATAGGGGAAAAACGCCGCCGAAGGACCCGAAGGACGGAGAAGGGATCAGAGCAGGTGGTGCTGGAACGCGTGGGCAACAGCCTCGAGCTGACTGTGGACTTCGAGCTTGCAGAGGATGGTCTTGACGTGGCTGCGCACCGTGCTCGGACTCACGCCGAGCTGCCGGGCGATCTCCTTCGCGTGCTGGCCCCGCGACAAGCAGGAGAGGACTTCTCTTTCCCGCGGACTGAGCGGCGGCATGGCCTTCGCGTCTAGAGATTCCTTTTCCGCCAACGGGTGTTTTTCCAATCGCGCGAGCAGTTCCTGAAGATGGCCTTCCAGCCCGCGCGGATCCCAGCTTTCCCGCACAAGATGGATGGTGGTCGAGAGACCCTTCTGGTGACCCCGAACGAAGAGAGTGCTTGCGCTGATCCACACCGGCTCCCCCTTCCGGAGGATCCGCATCTCGAAGCTTTTCACAAGCCGCCCCTGGCGGGCGGCAGCGGAGACCAAGCACCGAGAGAGGCAGATCGGGTTTCCGTAGCGGTCCTCTCCGCCGACCACTTCCCAGCACGGCTTCCCCAGCACAATGCGGGGATCCAGACCGAAGATGCGCTCACAGGCCTTGTTCCAGAGAACGATACAATGTCGCTCGTCTAGGACGAATGCCCCGTCGGCCGTCTGGGCCAGGAATCGGTTGAGGGTCCGCACCCCGGATTCTCGGGCGTTCCCATTCCCGGCTGTCGCCTTATTTCCCATTGGTCCTTCCCTAACTCAGGGTTCTTGGGAGGGCCGAGGAAGAACCCCCGACATCTTCCGCGCATCGGCCGGACTGATGTTTCATCCCGCGGTCCCCCCGACTTCGAGGGGAAAACCAAGGAGCCGCCACTCGGGGATCCCCTGCTCCATGCGCCGGGCGGCATAGCCGTGCTTACGTAAGGCCTTGACCGCCTCCACCGCGTAAACACAATATCGGCCCCGGCAGTAGGCCACGATCTCCCTGTCCCGCGGGAGACTCGCCAGCCGCCGTTCAACCTCCCCGGGCGGAACGGAGAGCGCGCCGGGGAGGTGCCCAGCCCGGTATTCTTCCTCGGGACGGACATCCAAAACAACGACCTCGCCTTTTCGAAGCCTGTCCAACAGTTCAGAGCAGCCGATGGGCTCAAAGTCGTCCTTCAACTCGATGTAATCTCTCACCACGCGTTCCACCTCGGCCAGCCGCTCCTCGGCCAGAGCCCGAAGCTCAAGCCAGAAGCGGCTGACGCCGTCGTCCGCAAGGCGGTAATAGACGTAGGTCCCCTCCTTGCGCGTTTCCACGAGGTTGGCCTGCCTGAGGACCTGAAGGTGCCGAGAGCAGTTCGCGATGGTTTGTGACGCCTCCCTCGACAGGCCTTCGACCGTCCGCTCGCCCTGGGCCAGAAGCTCCAGGAGCTCCAGTCTCTTGGGGCTGGAAAGAGCCTTCCCGACGCGGGCAAACTGCGCGTAGATCCGGTTCTTGAAGGTACGGCTCCTGGATCTCACCGGGTTTCCTTTCAAGTATTCAAGCGATTGGTTGACAATACGGCGACGGTCGCAGTATGGAAATCCTCGGGGGGTGATGTCAAGCGGGAAGACAGATTGAAAATTGGAAATTGTAAATTTCAAATTGTAAATTGCCGAGTCCGCAATCCCATCGAGAAATCAGTCCCGGTCCTCCCGGGTCTGGCGCTGGCCCCGGCGGGCGGCCTTCTTCTCTTTCTTTCCCTTGTCTTTTTCCCTCTCCGCCGCGGCTTCGAACTCCTTCCTGGCCGCCTCTTCCAGAGCCTCGCGGTCCGCCTGCGTCGAGGCCCGCGTCGGTTCTTTCCCCGCCTTGAAGACCTCGGGAATGGTTTCCTCGGAGTCGAACGAAGCCAGGAGCCCCGTGGCGGCGTCGATTTCGAGAACCGTGATCCCCGGCGGTTTCTGAAACCATTCCACAGGGACCTCCTTGAGCGCCTCCTTCATCATGGCCGTCCAGATCGGAGAGGCCGCCCGCGATCCCGTCTCCTGCGGCCCGAGCGATTTCTCGTTGTCGTACCCGACCCACACGCCGGCCGCCAGGTTGGGCGTGTACCCGACGAACCACGCGTCGTTGTAGTCGTTCGTGGTCCCCGTCTTCCCCGCCACGGGGCGTCCGACCTCCCGAGCGCGCCAACCCGTGCCGTAGGCCACGACGTCCTGAAGCATGCTGGTCAACAGGTACGATGACTCGGGCGAAACGACGGGCTCGCCCTGCGGCTCCTGGCTCTCGATGATTTCTCCGTTCGCGTCCGCGACCGCCCGGATCAGGATCGGCTTCATCCGCGTGCCTCCATTGGCAAAGGCCGCGTAAGCGGCCGTGAGCTCGAGAGGCGTCGCGCTCCCGGAGCCGAGAGCCAGCGTCAGGTCTTCCGGAAGCGGACCGGAAATCCCCAAGTGGCGGGCCAGGGTTGTGACCGGCTTGAGTCCGACCTCCTTGAGAAGCTTGATCGTCACGATGTTCCGCGAGTACGCGAGCGCCGTCCGGAGCCGGGTCGGTCCGAAGTACTCCCGGTCGTAGTTCTCGGGCGACCAGCCGGGCTTGAGGTCCTTCTGTTCGTCGTACGTCACGGGCGCGTCGATGATGATGGAGGCCGGCGAGAACCCCGCATCCATCGCGGCCGCGTAGACAAACGGTTTGAAGGCGCTGCCCGCCTGTCGCCGGGCGTGGAGCGCCCGATTGAACTCGCTCCGGCCGAAGTCGAACCCCCCAACCAGGGCCCTGACGAACCCGGTCGCGGGGTCGAGGATCACGGCCGCGCCCTCGGCGAGAGGATCTTGCTCCAAGTCGAACAGGGCGGCCTTCCCCTTCTGCGGGAGGGCCGCCACGCGCACGCGGATGATGTCTCCGGCCTTGAGGATCCGGTCCGGCGCGGCCCGCCATTTCTTTCCCTTCGGGACCTTCTCGCTCTTCGCCGGCTTCACCTTGTCGAGCGCCCAGGCCATCCCGGCGGACGGGATCCGCCCCTTGACGCCTCTCGCCACGACCGCGGCCCCGTCGTCCGAAACGGCCGTCACGCGGCCCGTGATCACGTCCCCCAGAGGCAGGACCGTCTTGCCGACCGTGGTCTCGTCTTCGTCCTTCTTCTTCCCGTCCGTCTTCCGCGGCTCCCTGTGCTCCACCGGTCCCCGGAACCCGTGGCGCTTGTCCAGATCGCGGAGGCCCGCCTGAAGCGCCTGAACGGCCGCAAGCTGCATCGCGGGATCGATCGTCGTGTAGACCTTCAATCCCTTCTGGTACAGCGCTTCCTGGCCGTACCGTTCCTCGAGCTCTTTCCGGACCGCCTCGACGACGTAGGGGGCGACGTCCGTCTTCTTCCGAAGGTTCCTCAAGGCAAGGGGTTTGGAGTAGGCCGATTTCGCCTCTTCGGCCGTGATGTACCCTTCCTCGATCATCCGGTCGAGGACGTACCGCTGGCGCCTCTTGGTCCGGTCCAGGTCCGCGTAGGGGGAGTAGATGTTCGGCGCCTTGGGAAGACCCGCCAGGACGGCGGCCTCGGGAAGCGTGAGCGCCTCGACGTGCTTGCCGAAGTAGGTCTGGGCGGCCATCTCGATCCCGTACGCGCCGTGACCGAAGTAGATCTTGTTCAGGTAGAGGTCGAGGATCTCCTCCTTGGTCAGTTGGGCCTCGATCCTCCGCGCCAGGATCACCTCCCGGATCTTGCGGGAGAAGGTCCGTTCGGGCGTCAGAAACATGATCTTGGCCAATTGCTGGGTGATCGTGCTCCCGCCCTGGCGGACGCCCCCGGCCCAGATGTTCGTCAGCAGCGCGCGCAGCATTCCGACGTAGTCGAGGCCGTGGTGGCGGAAGAAGTGGGCGTCCTCGACGGCGACAATCGCCTGAACGAGGTTCTTCGGGACTTTCTTGAGGGAGACCGGGACCCCCTTTTCGAACTTGATCTCGCCCAGCAGGACGTTGTCGTCCGAGTAGATCTTCGTCCCCGGATAGGCCTTCTGATCCTTGAGGACGTCGACCCAGGGAAGATCGCGCGTGACGTACCAGTACCCCCCTCCTCCCACGAGGAGAATGATCACGGCCAGAACGAGCGCGGGCACGACGACGCGGCCGGAAGTACGATGAGAGGAAACCTTCTTGTGCGGAAGCATCCAGGTCGGGTTCGCGATGTGGAGTGTGTGGCCAGAAAAGCGAGGCCTAGAGTAGCCTCAAGGGGAGCCGAGTGTCAAGGACAGGAGCGGCGCCCGACGTCCAACGTGAAAGGTCAAAAGGGCGATCGTTGACCTTGGACCTTGGACTTTCGACTTTGGACGCCTTTCAGGAAGGCGACCGCTTGCCCTTCGGGAGGGTCTTGTCGAACTTGTTGTTCTTGAGGATGGACAGACGCCACGAGAGCATCGCGTCCTCGTCCTCGCGGACGATCTGAAGAGGATCGCGCTGGGAGAGGAGCGTGACAAACCGCGCAAGAAGCCTGAGCGTCTTTCCGGCCATGTGCTGACCTCCGGCCGAACTAATAGGATGTTGAAAAAACCCATCCATGGTTTTTTCAACTACGACCTGGACGAAATGAATTCGTCCAGGTCTTTCAAATTGTTCGACTCTTCGATTCTCGCAATTTGGCAATCCATCCATGGATTGCGCCAGCAGGGTGTTATTCAACGCCCTGCTGGAAAAAGCGCGGGTGGGGAAATCGAGGGGGCAAGTTCCCCCACCCGCGCGGCCGGCAGGCTGCCGAAAATCCCCAGCCTGCCGCGGTGCATCCGTGCACCGCCAAATCGTGCAAGTCTTCTCGTTGAGCGATTTGTTACAGAACGCCCGCGGCCTGTCCAGCCTTCCGCATCGGGTCGTAATCCTGGTCGGCCGTCAGGACGAAGCCGGTCAAATGAGCCAAGCCGAGAACAACGGAGGCCTCCTCGCTTCCCGGCTTGAGGCGGAGAAGGGCCTGAAGCACCTTGTTCGACTTGTTTGGGTTGGCTTTCCTCGTGGCGAAGAAGGCCCAGTTCGGAATCGGCTCGGACGTCCCGACCGTCTGGATCGACGCCGCCTGTACGCCCGCCGCCTTGGCCGCGATCTCCAGATCGCCGTCCCGGATTCCCCCGGCGTCGGCCCGCCCCTCGGCCACGGCCTTCACGACTTCGCTGTGCTTGCCGGCGAACGGCAGAACCGTATAGTCACGCCCTTTCTCGAGGCCGGCGTTCTTGAGCATGAGCATCTGGGCCACGTACCCCGCCGCCGAATCCGGCTCGACGAAAACGAGCTTCTTTCCCTTGAGGCCGGACACGCTCTCGATTCCGGACCCCTTCCGCGAGATCAGGATCCCTCGAAACGCCGTCCCCCCGGCGGGCTCCGCCGCGATCGCAAGCGGCGCGACCGCGCCTCCCTCCTTCTTGGCCTGCACGTAGACGAGCGGATTGGCGAAGCCGTAGTCCACCTCTCCGCGGGCGACGGCCCCCCTGAACGACTGGAAATCCCTGGGAATGACGAGCTTCACCTTCTCTCCCGTCTCCTTTTCGAGGTAGGCGGCCAGCGGCGCGAACATCTTGATCATCTGCTCCTCCGGAAGGCGGGGCAGGAGCCCGACGGAGATCTCCGCGAAAGCCGGGGAAACGAGGACGCTCGCGGCGACCCCCAGTCCGAGCGAACAAACGAGGAACTTCTTGAGAGATTGGATCATCGGAAACCTCCCTGTCTGTTGGCGATCGAGAATGGGCCGGAGAACCGGCGCTGGATGAAAGACGGCGGAACCTGAAGCAGGGGCCGTGCCACGAACCGGCCGTAGATTCAACGGGAACTTACGGTCCAGCCTTCGGAAAAACTGTATGGAGATATATCCAGACGGCCATTCCGGTTGTCTCGGATGGCAAACACCCGCGCCGTCCCTGGGCCGGATTGCGGGTCAGTCTTTTTCCTTCTTGCCGAAAAACCGGCCCAGGACGCCGCCCGCCTCCTCGATCGCCGACGCGGGCTTCTCCTCGCCGGCCTCCTCGATCCCCTTCAAGGCCCCCGGATGGCTCGGGTTCCAGTTGAGCGCCTCCATGAACTTCTTGACGGCCCTCGCCTTGAGCCCGCCCCTCAAGTAGATCTGTCCGAGGAGAACGTGGTAGTCGGGCCGCGAAGGCGCGATCTCGATCGCCTTCTGAATGTTCTCCTCGGCCTCGTGCAGGCGCTTTGGAATGCGGCTCTGGGCCGTGGCCAGAAAGTAGTAATGGTTTGCTCGAGTCGGATCCAGCCGGACAGCCCACTTGAACAACTCCTCCGCCCCCCAGAAGTTCCCCTTCTCGAGCTCCGCCTTCCCCCGCGCAAACTGCTCGGCCGCTCGCGCGGCCTGGGTCTGCTGTTCCTTCTCTTTCTCGCTCTCCTTCAGCCCGAACCGATCCAGGTCGTATTCCTTCCGCCTGGCTTCGTCCGAAAGGACCTCGTAGGCATCGTTCGCGCGCATGAAGATCTCCTCGAGGTCCTCCTTCGCCCCTTCGAGGCCCTTGTGGGTGTGGAGGTCGGGGTGGAACCGCTTCACGAGCCTCAGGTACGCCCGGCGGACGACCCGGGCGTCCGTCTCCTCGGACACGCCCAGGATCTCGTAGTGTGTTTTCCCCTCCATTCCATCGAGGAACCGGCGGATCGTTTCGGGGGTCTCTTCCTCATCCTCCGCGCCGGAAGGCGCGGCCCCCGAGACCGGGGACGTCTTTGGCTCGGGGGAAGGCCCGGGCGAAATCGACGGCTCCGCCGGTTCCGGAGTTGGAGACGGTGGAGGCGCCGCTTTCTCCCGAAACGCTTCTTCGCTTTCCCGGTCCGGCCCGGGCTCGGGTTCTACGGTCGCCGTTCCTCCCTCGACCACGCACAGGCCCGCGGAGGCCAACGCGTAAAGGGCTTTGAGCCTCGAGAATTCCTCCCCCTCCGTCCTATCCAGAATCTGGGCGACGGTCGGACCGCCGTCCGCCGCCTCCACGATCTTCTGTTCCTCCGGCAGGAGAATCGCGGGTCCTTCCTCGAGCAGGGCCGCCCGGTTCAGCCGGACGACGGCGTCTCTCGGAGGCAGGCGGCGCCTGAGCCTTGCCGAGTCAGCCCGCCGGCGGATCCCTTCCAGGATGAGGCTTCGCGGAGAGAAGTGGACCCGGATCGGCGGCATCTCCCCCTCGGCCGGAGGAATGAAGACGGCCCTCCCCTCCGGCCAGGAGAACAGGGACACGACGATCTCCCGCACCTGGAACTTGAGGCCGCCGAAGAGGTCCTTCGGCGTGAGCGCCCCCATCTCCACGAGAACGACGCCCTGCTTCTTCCCCGTCTCCTTGATGAGGCGGACCGACTCGTCGTACTGGTCCAGCGTGATCATGCCGGCCCTGATCAGCATCTCCCCGAGCCGGTCGTCCCCCAAGTTCGACGTGGCGAAGACGACCATCCCTTCGTCGAGCCAGACGACCTTCTCCGCCCCCGCCCCCCGGAAAACGAAGCGTCCCGCCGCCCGCGCCGCCTGGGCGCGCAGGAGAATCCGGGGCAGTTCGTCCCATGTAAAGGGGCCGGCGAAATCGAACGCCGGATCGAGCGATTGGAGAGGGGGTTCTTTCGCGTCCATCAGAGTTATTATAGCGGAGGCGCGCGTCGCGCCCAAGCCGACGTTGCGGCCGGCCCGGAGGGGCATTATAATGGCGGGGACACTGTCAGGGGGCAGACGAACCGTGCACGTCAATCTGGGCCTTAAGACTAAGCTCCTCCTCATCCTTCTCGTTCTCTCCATTCTCTCGCTCTCATCCCTCTCTTTCGTCTACATGACGAGCGAAGCTCAGCTCATCCGCCAGGTGACGACCTATACGAACGACCTCTCCCGGGCGATCCAGGTGTCCGTCGAGCGCCTGACGCAGGGCGGCAGGGTCGACAGCGACGCCCTCCAGAAGTACGTCCCGGAGATCCGCTCCAAGGGGATCGAGGAAGTGTCCGTCGTCTCCACGCCGGACGAGGAGATCATCGCAAGCACCAATCCGCGGCACGTGGGCAAGAAGGTCTCTCCGGAGCCGGAGCTGATCGTCAAGGCCACGCTCGGGGAGAACGTCGGCGGGGAGACGAAGAAGCGCTACAACGTCATCCTCCCGATCGTCGTGGGGGACGAGGAGATCGGATACGTCCACATCGTCATGCTGCTCGACGACTTCCGCGCCCTCATCCGGTCGAATAACGCCAAGAGGATCGCCGCCACCGTCGTCGTCTTCGCCCTGGGCGCCGTCGCGGCCCTCTACCTCTCGACCCGCTACACGCGGCCGATCTTCCATGTGGTTCAGGCGGCCCGCCGCGTGGCCGACGGGGACCTCTCACAGACCCTTCCCGAGACCCGGAGCGACGAGGTGGGGCAGTTGATCCGGAGCTTCAACGAGATGGTCGTGAAGCTCCGGCACAACCGCCAGCTCGAGGAAAAGCTTCACGAGGCCGAACGCCTGTCGGCCGTGGGCCAGCTCGCCTCCGGAATCGCGCACGAGATCCGAAATCCCCTGAACTTCATCAACCTGACGATCGACCACCTGCGGGCCCGGATGGAAAAGGGCGCCGCGGACCCGAGCGGAGCGGACGCGGCCCTTCTGGGGCAGATGAAGGAAGAGATCGCCCGGCTCAATACGATGGTCTCCAACTTCCTGACGTTCGGCCGCCCGGGCCGGCTGGTCAAGCGGCGCGGCGACGTCAACACCGTGGTCGCGGGGCTCGTCGCGCTGATCGAAGCGAGGTCCCGCGCCCAGGGGGTGGAGATCGCCCTTTCGCTCGATCCGGCCGCCCGGCCCATCCCGTTCGACGCCGACGCCATCCGGACGGCGCTCAACAACGTCACGGCCAACGCCCTCCAGGCGATGCCGGACGGAGGCCGCCTCCAGATCTCGACCGGTCCCGTCGATAAGGGGACGGCCGTCACGATCGGCGACACGGGCGGCGGAATCCCTCCCGAGAACATCGACAAGGTCTTCGAGCCTTATTTCACGACGAAGGACACGGGGATCGGCCTCGGCCTCGCGCTCACGCGGAAAATCCTGATGGAGCACGGCGGGAACATCTCGATCGACTCCGCGCCCGGCCGGGGCACGACCGTCCGCATCGTCATTCCGGAAGGCGAGCCGGAAGACGCCTCTTCGACTTCACCCGCCCCCGAGCCCGTTTCTCATGCCGTCGATTCTCGTCGTTGACGACGATCCCCCGCAGAGGGAGATCGTGGGCGTCATCCTCGAGGGCGAGGGGTACCGCGTCGAGACGGCCGGCGGCGGACGCGAAGCCCTCAAGGCGTACCGGCGCGATTCCTTCGACGTCGTCCTCACGGACCTCAAGATGCCCGATCTGGCCGGGGACGCCCTTCTCGACGCGCTGATCCGCGAAGACCCCTCTGCCTGCGTCATCATGATGACCGCCCACGGCACGATCGCCTCCGCCGTGGAGGCGATGAAGAAGGGGGCCTTCGACTACCTGACCAAACCGATCGACCGGGATGCCCTCCTGATGACCGTCCGGCGCGCCGCCGACCGCGTCAGCCTCGTCCGCGAGAACCGCCGCCTCAAGGAAGAACTCGAGGACCGTTTCCGGATCGAGAACCTGGTCGGCTCGTCCGGCCGGATGGACGAGGTCCGCCAGATGATCAGGCGCTTGGCTCCCACCTCCTCCACCGTCCTCATCGCGGGGGAATCGGGAACGGGGAAGGAGATCGTGGCCCGCGCCCTCCACTTCGCCTCGCCGCGGCGGACCGCCCCGTTCCGGGTCATCAACTGCGCGGCGATCCCCGAGACGCTCCTCGAAAGCGAGCTGTTCGGGTACGAACGGGGAGCCTTCACGGGCGCGACGGCCGCCCATCCGGGCCTCTTCGAGGCCGCGCAGGGGGGAACCGTTCTGCTGGACGAGATCGGAGAGATGCCCCTGCCGATGCAGGCGAAGATCCTTCGCGTCCTCCAGGAAAAGGAGGTGCGGCGGGTCGGCGGAAACACGGCGCTCACGGTGGACGTGCGCATCCTCGCGGCCACGAACCGCAACCTCGAGCGTGACGTGCAGACCGGAAGGTTCCGCGCCGACCTCTACTACCGCCTGTGCGGGCTTGTCATTCCCCTTCCGCCTTTGCGAGATCGAACGACCGACATTCCCGAGCTGGCCGAGCACTTCCTCGCCCGGCACAACCGCGAGAGCCCGATCCGCGGGATCCTCGGGATCACGCCCGCCGCCATGGAGCGGCTCGTCCGGTTCCCGTGGCCGGGAAATGTCCGCCAGCTCCAGTCGGCGATCGAACGGGCGGTCGTCCTTTCCGCGGGCGACTGGATCGACCTCAAGGACCTTCCCGCCGAGATCCGGGACCGCCCGCTCTCGATCGAACAGGTTGACTTCGAGATTCCCGACGAGGGATTCTCCTTCGAAGAGTTCGAGCGCGAGATCATCCTCAAGGCCCTCAGGAAGTCGGACGGCGTCGTGGCCCGGGCCGCCCGTCTTCTCGGCATGAGTTACAGGACCCTTCAATACCGGCTGGAAAAATTCGCCATCAAGAAAGAGCCCTAAAGGGTTGCTGAACCCCCTTTTGCCCCCTCTCCTCATGGGAGAGGGTTGGGGTGAGGGCGATCTCACTTTCATAAACATTTGTTTTAAATATCCCCCTCATCCTGGCCTTCTCCCGGAGGGAGAAGGGAAAAGACTTTTTCGCAACCCGCCAAACACCCCAGTTCGTGCGGCGGGTTGCACGAAATCGTGCGGTCTCCGAAAGAAATCGTCAGATACGTCATCACCGACCAGGCAAGCAGCCCTCGTAACAATTTGAAATAATTCAACAACTAACCGAATCTTACAATCCGTAGCTGTGGCAATGGAGTTGCTTACCGTCCATCCGAACTGATTTTTTCGATCCCATCTGGAAGGAGGTGAATCCAACATGAAGAAGATCTTCGCAATCGCAATGGCATTCGCGTTCGTCGCCGTCTCCACGGTTGCCTTCGCTCAGGAGAAGAAGGCCGAGGAGAAGAAGGCCGAGACGAAGCCCGCCGCCGCTCCGGCCGCCGAGAAGAAGGCCGAGCATCCGGGCGAGCCTGCCAAGGCCGAGAAGAAGGCCGCCAAGGCCCACACGGTCATTGGCTCGGTCAAGGCGGTCGACGCCAAGGCCAGCACCCTGACCGTCGTCAAGAAGGTGAAGAAGGAGGAGAAGGAAGTCGTCCTCACCTGCACCGACAAGACGAAGTTCAAGGGCGTCAAGGGCATCGGCGACGTCAAGGAAGGGGACAAGGTCACGGCCAAGTACTCCGAGAAGGATGGCAAGAACGTGGCCAGCTCCGTCGAAGTGAAGGCCGCTCCTGCCAAGAAGGAGGAGAAGAAGGAGGCCGCTCCGGCCCCTGCTCCGGCTCCGGCCGCGAAGTAACGCAAACCGCGGGTCGATAGGGGGAGTCCCGGCCGAGGGCTGGCCTCCCCCTGTCTATTCACTTTACAATTTCAAATTTACAATTTCCAATTCCCTGGAAAAACCGAACCTCCCAAACCGCTTGACCCCTTTCTCCCGCGTTGTTATTATCCCAACCGTTTTTCGGTCCGCCCCGCCGGTCCCAGCCGACGATTTCGACTTGAGACAGGAACGCCTTAGCCCTTCTCCTCCCGCGAGCCGTTCGGGGAGGAGCCGACAAGGAGGATGAGATGAACGCTCGACCCTGGTTGACGGGAGTCCTCGCCGCGATGCTCGTCGTCTTTCTTGTGCCAGTCTCGGCCTCGGCGGCCGCGCCTCAGGCCGAGGCTTGGGGTCACAAGCCGGTGGGCGACACTGGAATCTTCACGGTCATCGGGACCCGGACTCTCCCCCAGGGAGCCTTCGGCGTCGGCTTGGGCTGGTATGGAAGCGAGGCGATTACGGAAGGCGGTGGGGACGACCTGGACCAGAACACGTTCTACGTCCCCCTGGCCTACGGAATCAGAAACAACCTCCAGATCGAGGCCAATGTCCCGTTCACGTTCTGGGAAGCCGACAAGTCGAAGACGAACAAGGCGGGGCTCGACGACCTCACGGTCGGCGTTCGGTACCGCTTCCTCGATGAGGCCGCCGGCAGGCCGGGACTCGGGGTCCTCGGGTTCGTGGCCGCGCCCACGGCGAGCAAGGACAAGGGGATCGGGACCAAGAAGACCGACTACGGCGCGAAGCTCCTTCTCACGAAGACCCTGGGGACCGTCGAGACGAACGTGAACGTCGGCTACACCGTCGTCGGCGAGCCTTCCGAGTTCAAGAGGGACAACGAGGTGACGTACGGCGTCGGCCTCGCCTTCCCCGCTGGCGGAAAGCTCCAGGGCTTGGCGGAAGTCGCGGGAAATTCCGACCGCAACCCGGACCACGCCGCCTCCCGGCAGATCGAGGGACGCGCGGGCCTTCGTTACGTCACGGACAAGGTCGTCGCCCACTTCGGCGCCAGCCGGGCGTTCACGAGCAGTTCTCCCGACTGGGGGCTGACGGCGGGCGTCGCCTTCCTGTTCGGCGTCAAGAAAGCCGAAGCCGCGCCGCCCGCGGCGCCGGCCGCACCTGCCGCTCCCGCGGCCGCGGCCCCCGCCGCACCTGCCCCCGTCCCTGCCGCCGTCCCCGCGAGCCTCGTGGCGGCCCTGGAGGACGTCCACTTCGACTTCGACCGCGCCGCGCTTCGTCCCGAAGGGAAGAAGATCCTCGACCGGGCCGCCGAGGAGCTCAAGAAGAACCCCGGCGTGGCGATCGTCGTCGAAGGCCACACGTGCGACATCGGAACGACGGAATACAACCTCGCCCTGGGAGACCGCCGCGCCCGGAGCGTTTACAACTATCTCGTCCTCCTGGGCATCCCCGCCGACCGGCTCTCGACGATCTCCTACGGCGAAGAGAAGCCGGCCTATCCCAACGACGTGGAGGCGAACCGGGCCAAGAATCGCCGCGCCCATTTCACCGTAAAGACGCAATAGCGGAAGACCTTCGCGCGGCCGGCTTTTTCGTCAGGCACCCCCGGACGGACCCGGGGGTGCCTGTTTAATTCCGGAGAATCTCTGTGTTCGGAATCGGTGTCCCCGAGCTGATCGTCATCTTCGTCATCGCCCTTCTGGTCTTCGGCCCGAAGAAACTCCCGGACCTCGCCCGCGCCGTGGGGAAGGGGTTCGCGGAGTTCAAGCGGGCCACGCAGGAGGTCAAGGAGACGATCGACGAAGAGATCAAGCAGATCCGTCTCGAAGAGGAGAAAGCCGACATCGAGAAGTACCTGGAGGAAACGAAGAAAGCCGCGGAGGACACCGCCCGCCAGATCACGTCGGCCGTGGAATCGCCCGTCGAGAAGGAAGCGAAAGCCGGCGAGCCCGCCCCGGCAGAAAACGCGCCGAAAGGCCGGCCGGCTGGAGGTCCGCAAGGTGGCTGAGGAAGAAAACGGCCAGGAGCGGATGCCCCTCACCGCTCATCTCGAAGAGCTCCGGAAGCGGCTTCTCGTCTCGATCGTCGCCGTGGGGATCGCCATGGTCGTCACGTTCAACCAGTCGCACTTCATCCTCCAACTGGTCCAGGCGCCGCTCAACACGACGTACGTCTTCGAGCGCGTTCCGCCGTACGTCCAGGCGAAGGCCCGTCCGGAGCCTCTTACGCTCTACTTCCACACGCCGACCGAGCCATTCTGGACGCACCTGAAGCTGGCCTTCTTCGCCGCGCTGTTCCTGTCGGTCCCGGTCATTCTCTTCGAAGTCTGGCGGTTCATCGCCCCCGGCCTTCTCCCCGGCGAGCGGCACTACGCCCTCCCCTTCGTCGTCCTTTCGACCCTGTTCTTCGCTCTCGGCCTCGCCTTCTGCTACAAGGTCGTCCTCCCCTTCGCCCTGAACTTCCTCGTCTCGTTCGACGAGAACCTGAAGCCGATCCTGACCGTCGGGGAGTACGTCGACTTCTGCGTCAAGTTCCTCCTGGCCTTCGGCCTGATCTTCGAACTCCCGCTCGTCATTACGCTCATGGCGCGGATGGGCCTCACGACACCGGCTTTCCTGGCCCGGAACCGCAAGTACGCCGTCCTCCTCGCCTTCATCATCGGAGCGATCCTGACGCCGACGCCGGACGTGTTCAACCAGACGCTCATGGCCGGCCCGCTCATCATCCTCTACGAGATCGGCATCATCTCCGCCCGCCTCTTCGGCCGAAAGAAACCCGCCGAGGCCTGACCCGTAGTCGGGGGCCTGCCTCCCCATACCCAGCTAAAGGCAGATGGACGACCTCGTCGAGGCCCTCCGATGGGCGCCGAGCGGGGGAACCTCCAGTCCCCGAGCGTCCAGAACCTTCTCCTGGCCGCCCACGCGAGGGGACTCGGCGGAGTCTGGGTCGGCTCGTTCGACGAGGAGCCCGTGCGCGCTCTTCTCGACATCCCGGACGATCTTCGCCCCGTCGCGCTCGTCCCCGTCGGCTATCCGGCCGAGCACCCCCTGCCCCGGTCGCGCGTTCCGCACGAGCAGATGGTCAAGGTCTTGCGCTGAACCGCAGAGGTCGGAGAATCCCCGCCTTGCCTTGAAAGGCGGGGTTCTTCACCGTCTCCGTTGTCCGGACCCTGCGGGCGCAGAAAGTTACGAGCGCACTCGCCGACATGGTAGAATGTGAAGAATAACCTGCCGGCAGTTCCGACGGAAGGGGAAGACGAACCGTGATCGAAAATCCCCGGGCGCTGAATGAGTTCGAAGACCGCCTCTCACGCACCGAAGGGAGGTTGGACGCCCGCCGGGCCTTCGCCCTTGTCGACGCGATGTGGCGCGAAGGCGTGGCGCTCGGCGTGCTCCCGCCCAGCGACCCCATGGAGGGGATCGAAACCGACATACGCCTGGCTTCGATCCTAAATTCATGTTCGAGGAAATCCTCGCCAAGCTAGGCAAGTCGTTGCGCGATCACCGCGTGCCGTACATGATTATCGGCGGCCAAGCGGTCCTGATCTACGGTGAGCCTCGCCTCACGCGGGACATCGACGTAACGCTCGGACTCGAGCCAAGCCGGGCCCACGAGGTCTTATCGCTGGTCCGGGAACTTTCTTTGCGACCCCTTCCCGAAAACCCATCAGCCTTTGTCCAGGAAACGATGGTGCTCCCCACGCTCGACGACATAACCGGAATCCGCGTGGATTTCATCTTTTCCTTCACGCCGTACGAAAGGGAAGCCATAGGCCGCGGCCGGATTGTCAAGATTGGGGGACAAGAAGTATGTTTTGCGTCCCCGGAAGACCTCGTGATCCATAAGGTCTTCGCCGGCCGGCCCAGGGACTTGGAGGATGTTCGGTCCATCCTTCTCAAGAACCGCAATATCGACATTGGGCACATCCGAGCCTGCCTGAAGGACTTCGGTTCCGCCTCGGACGGCAGGAACTTCTTGAATACCTTCGAGACCATCTTGAAGGAAGTGCTCTAATGATTTACCCGCCTTGATCCCCTCCCAACGCCCGATCTCAGGCGCGTCGGTCTTGGCGCGTCCCCCTGGGCGAGTTGTTGGGCGTAATCTGGGAACGAGCCTTGCCGCCGGAAACAGCCCAACGAAGGATCCTTACCCAAAGTGACCAGGGTTGAGTTGCCGGAGGCAGCCCGAGCGATGCCTGGGCCGCAGCAAGAGAGTCCTCCACCAGGGCGTCATGCAACGGCCGATAAACCAAAGGCCATGACAAGACCGCGAGGCCGTGAGTATTCATTTTCAGTGTATGCCTCAAGACAACCGGTTGTTGGGGGCCGCTCGTGATTTCGAAAATATGGTGACCATCGAAACCTTCCGGGCGAGTGAAGCGAAACTTGATTGAATTGCCAGATGTGTACTCCTCGACAAAGTACCCGATTGGGCCATGTCCACCCTTCGCGCCGACCCCAAGCGCGCGGTCGAACTGCATGCGCGGCCAGGCTTGTCTTGGCCATAACCGATCTTCTTTCGACGCAAGCGAATCAATGAGCGCGCCAACTTGTATCGGGTCTGCTTCAAGCTCGCGCTGATGTACGTTGAGTACCTCCATGCGATTTCTCCTGTTACGCCCAGCGACCACGCTTACCCGCTGCCGAAAACCGGAGCGATGCCTGGAGTAGAAGCTGTAGGTAGTCGGGGTGGTGCGCCGTGTTGGGCCGCGAAGTGGTACGGTATTGGTGAGACGTCTATTTCTTCCCGAACGTCATCGGATACCGTCCGACAGCGACATGAAGACCTGCGTCCACTCCTCCCGACTCAACCCCCCCATGCTTTTGCCAAGGCGAACGATGACTACTCCAGCGGACGGGTTGATGTACAGAAACTGCCCGAGGTGGCCATTCGCCATAAAGTCGGGCCGGTCGCGCGCGACCAGCCACCATAGGTGCTGGTAATTCCAGTTGCTGCCGGGGCTCGTATCGCTCCGAGTGGATTCCCTCACCCAGACCTCCGGAACGATGCGTCGCCCGTTCCAGCTTCCTTTGTTCAAATAAAGGCGGCCGAACTTGGCGAAGTCCCGGGCGGTGGCCGCGATGCAGCAACTGGTTTTCTCCAAACCGTCCGGCGCATGATCGATGCTCCACACCCCGTCGGCCTCCATACCCAGCGGGTTCCAGATGCGTTCTTGCATGTACTGAGTGATGCTCATGCCGCCGAGTGCACGCTTGAGAGCGAGCGTCAACACGAAGGCATCGCCTGACTTGTAAACAAATCGGGTGCCGGGTGGTTCCCGTAGTCTGAGGTTCAAGATCTCTGGTTCGAGTCGGTTCGTGTAGTAGAAGCGAACGTGTAACCCTAGGGGAAAATCGTTTTCCATGTAGTCAATGCCGGAAGTCATTTGCAGAAGGTGCTTCAGCGTGACCGAGGCAAATCCTTGCTCCTTCAGTTCCGGGACAAAATCGGTCACAGGCTGATCTACCGACTTCAGGTAACCGTCAGCAATGGCGCAACCTATCAATACCGATAGGAGTGACTTCGCCATCGAGAACGACAAGGATGGCGACGCACGATCGAAGCCTTGAAGGTACTTCTCGAAGACAATTGCATCGTTCTTCACAATCAGAAAAGCGACCGTCTCTGTTGCGGATAGCAGTTCCGAAAGAGGCACTTCATGACGGCTGCCAAAGCTGACCGCGAAGGGTGCGTTCCCGTCGTTGCCGACTTCGCGGAATCGAAATGGTTGCTGTGGAGCTGTTAGGCGGCGCTGGGGAAAGATACGGTAGTCATCAATGCCGGAAAAGTTGTAAACAACCGTCCGATAGACCGTAATCGGACCAGCCGCGATAATCCACCATACCGCTGTTGCGGCCGCCAAAGCGAAGAAAACCGCGCCGCATCGTTTGATCCGACGAGTTCTCATGTCTCATTCCCGGACAACAGAACCGCGTTCACCCAGCAGGCACGGCCCAACAACGGGTTCTTCCGGCTTTCCTGTCGGGGACTTCAGGGCTACGTTGTTTCTATTTACGACTATCTGTCCTTTCTACCTCTCGACCGGCCTGTTGCTTGTCAAGCGAATTGCTCAATTAGAATTCGCGGTAGGGACGCCCGTTGCCGGGCGCCCCCCGCACAGATCCGTACGTGAGGAATTACCTCATACGGCTCCTACCTCGGGTCGTTGACGCGAAGTTGCTTCGCGTATCCTGTCAAGTCCGTTCAATGCTTCCCCCTG
>JACPZO010000197.1 GCA_016195465.1 Nitrospirota bacterium | reverse complement strand
GGCGCCGTTCGTCCGGCTGGCCGCCCGCGTGATCGCGACCGTGTCGGTCGGCTTCGATTGTTCGAGGAGGAGCGCCGCCGTCATGATCTTCGTGAGCGACGCGGGCGGCAGGGGCGCGTCGGCCCGATGCTCCTTGAGAATCCGTCCCGTCTTGAGGTCCTTGAGGAGGACCGCCGCGTAAGGGCCCTGGGGCGGTCCGCCGGCCGCCTCGTCCTCCGCCCCCGCGCCGGCGGGAACGAGCGACGGCAGGAAGAGAAGCGAAACGCAGGCCGCCCATGCAACGACCGCCGCTCTCAACGCCGTGTCTCCTCCGGGAGCGGGGAGTCCGAGGCGGGCGGGCTTGCCTGGCCGGCAGGCAGGCGCTCGGTCCCTTCGGGGGGCCGGACCGGGGAGACCCGACCCATCTCTTCGACCGTTGCTTTCCGAGCCCACGTGGAAACGACCGACCCGCCGCCGTCGACGAGGCGCCCCGTCACTTTTTCCTTCAGCGGATCGAGGACCTCGGTCGTGATTGCGCCGCCCTCCCAAAGGACGGTCCACGACAGGTTGTCCGGCGCGGTCAAGACCGTTCGGGCCGGACGCGCGGCGGCGCCTCGGACCGGAGAGGGATCCTTGACGCGCCAGGAAAGCTGTCCCTGGAGCGGACTGGCCGATTCGTTCCGCATCACCACGTTGATCACTCCCGCCCGGTCCCAGCGGACGATCACACCTCCCGCATAACAGCCGGAGCAGCCGGCGGCCGGCGCACCCTGCACCCGTTGCGAGAGCAGAACGCCGCGCCCGCCGCCTTCGTGCTCGGACGGCTCGCCTTCGATCCTGAGGTCGACCGTCTCGGGTCCCTTCCACGTGAGCTGGAGGGTGAACCGGACCGGGTATTCTACGTGAACGGAAAACGCCTGCGAGGCCCTGTCCGCCAGGTAGAACGACTGGTTTCCCTGGACGGCCGCCGCCCGCGCGGCGCCGGGCTCGAGCCCCGCCCAGAGAACGACGGCGCACGCCGCGAGAGACCTTTTCACCCGGGCGTCCCCTACGGCTTCTTCGCGTATCCCGCCGGCACCTCGAACGTCTCCGGCGGAAGACCGTCTGCGTTAATCGACTTGACCTCGATCGTGCTCGTGAAGATGGGACCGCCTTTCGGCGCGGTCTTTTCTTCAACCTTCTTCTGGGCCATCCGGCCCGCGAGCCCTCCGAGAAGTCCGCTCACCCCGCCGGAAAGATCGAGGCCCGGCTCCGAGGGAGCCTGCGCCTTCTCGGCGGACGCGCTCTTCCCCTCCTCCCCTTCGAACGTCCACGAAATCGACGTCCGGATCGAGTATCCCTTCACTTTCGCCATCTCGTTCTTGACCCGCGCGAGTCCCTTGCGGACGTCGGCTTCCGGCGCCCCCGACATCGAACCGAAGGCCGCCATCCCCATCTGCCTCGCCTCCTCGTCCGAGATCTCGCTCGCGATCTTGCGGGCGTACGCCAGCGCGAACCGACTCTCTTCCGCCCTGGCTTTCTGGATCGCGGCCGTCTCGGGCGTCGTCCAGAGATCCGTCGTCATCGTGCTCCGCGACCGCGCCTTCGTCTCGATGTCCTCGACTTCCAGGAGCCACGTGACCACGTACTCTTCGCACGGAAAGCCGTTGATCGTCTCCGAGGCGCCGGTCTTCTTGACGGTGAACTCGGACTTCGTGATGCGGGCTTTGGGTTTCTCGTCCGCGCGTTTCGCGGGCTTCGCCGGTTCCGCGGATTTCTCGGCCTTCGCTTCCTTGGACCGGGGCGGCACGAGGGGGCCCTCTTTGTACGTCTTGCTATTGGGGTCGAGCGTCCAGACGAGCCCCTTGTCCACGCGCGTGATCGTGATCGTCTCCCCGCCGGGGGCGAGCCGGGAGAGGATCGCGCCCGTGAACCTCATCGAGGAAGTCTCGGACCTCTTCTCTCCCTGGAAGCGCTTGACCGTCGCCCCCTCGGTCGCTCCCATCCCGCTGATGCCGCTCGTCTTGAAGGACGACTCGAACGCCGCGTCCCCCCACGCCGGGGCCGCGCCGAAAGCAAGCAAGGCCGCGGCCAGTACAAGATTGCGTCGTCTCATGGCTGTTTCCTCCCTGGAGATGACAAAACAGAAGTTTGGCTGCCGACCCCGATCGAGCGGGCCGGAAGAACGGTCAGCGTCCACAAGGCCACATTGTTGTGCGAAGACCGCTCCGGGATGGCGTTTCCCGGATCCAGGACCGCCGCCAGGTAGTACGTCCCGGGCGGCGTATCGGCGGGAACGGCGATCGGCCCGTGAAACCGGACCGATTCGCTCTCGCCCGCGGCAAGCCCCCGGACTTTCACTCGGCCGCCCCTCAAGAGGAGCCCGTCGACGAAGAAGGCGGCGTAGGAGGCCGGGCGGACGGCCACGCCCGGGGTCGTCGACAAGACGAGATCGACCGTGAACTCCGGCACCGCGGTCGTCCCCGCGTTTCGCGCGGTGAGCGCGAGGCGGGACGAGATCTCCTCTCCCGGCTGGACCGCCGCCGGTCCCTTGAGGATCCCCGTCAAGTCGGGAAGGCGCTCGCCCGCGGCGGACCCGCATGGGCCGATGGGGAACCCTCTGAAGGCGCCGCCGCCCGCCGGGTCCTCCCCGGTCCTTCGGGGCTCCATCGCTCCGTCGGCCGCCTGGACGGAAACCCACGCCGTGAGCGGCCGGTTCACCTTCAGGACGGGGACGGGAATCGAGACCGCGCCGCCGGCGCGTCTCAGCTCCGGGCGATGGGCGAGATCGACGTCGATCCGTCCCATCGCGGCGTCGTCGAAGCGCACCTCGACCGCGTGGCGTCCGGACGGAAGCGTCCGTTGCGTCGCGTTCCTCAGAACGACGACGATTCCGCCGGCTGGATGGCAGGTCAGGTCCCGGACTTCGATCTCCTCGCCGGCGGCGGTCGCCGCTGGGACAAGAAGGAGGCCGACAACGATCCCGAGAAACCGGCCGAATTCAGGCCGGCGGCGGGATGCCGCCCCGAAGAGGATAGAGGATGAAGCGATAAGCAAGGAGTACCCCGGCGAACCAAACGACCACACCCAGGGCCATTGTCCTGCGATCGACGCCGGAGACCGTTTCCGCGTCGATCGTGTACCGGAAGGACCAGGCCTCTTTCTTGAACTTCTGCCCCGGCTTGAGCTTGTCGTACACGGGCTTGATGACCGTCGTCCGCCTTGGATAGAAGAACCGGTCTTCGATCCAGGCGTTCCCCAGCTCGATCCGCGCGAACCCCAGCGGGAGATTGACGATCGTTCCTTTCGACGTCACCGTCCCCTCGATCGACGAGAAGAAGCCGGTCAGGTGCTGGGGGACGCCCACCGTGACGATGAGCAGGACGAAGGAGAAAAGAACGATCCGGTCGATCCGCAGGCGGGCCCCGGCCGAAAGCGCCGTTCCCCGCTCTTGAGAGGCCGCCAGGTCAGCGGACATCGGCGCGCTCCATCCCTACCGGGGCGGATACGAGCGGTCGCACGCCCGCCCGCACGACTCGGCGCAGACACGCTGGTTCTGCGACTCCCGGCAGACCTTGTAACACAGATCGTAGCAGCGGAGCCACCCCAGGTAGGGGTCATCGACGATCACGCGCCCCTCGTACACCCGGTACCGGCGGGACCATTCGCGGACGACGGCCTGCTCGAAGTAGCCGAGGACCGCGAACTCCTGGTCTTTCGTCTCCGCTTTCAAGAGCGCCCGCTCGATCTCCTCCCGCCAGGCCCGCCGGTGCCAGAGGTTCTGAGCCACGACCTTGTCGATCCGCGACCGGACATCCTCCGAAAGAACGTGCGTCGGCCCGGACGAGGGCTTGGCTCCCTCGGACTTCTTGTAATCGTAGAACCCTCCGCCCTCCTCGGCGGCCCATGCGGGGACCGCGGCGAGCAGGAGAAACCCGGCCGCCGCGGCTCGAATCGTTCGGTTGGTCTTTTTCCTCATCGGCGATCCCCCCACTCCGGCGGTTCCAGCCGGAAGCGGTAACACGTCGCCGCCCGATCTTCCGTGATTTCCGTCACGCGCCCGCCGATTACTTCTTCTTCGGAGAAGGCTTCTCGTTCGAGGCGCCGGGCTGACAGGTGTAGTGCCAAGGCATGAACTGTTCATCCGAGAAAACCCCCTTGCACGCCTTGCAGGAGGATTCTCCGCACAGCCGGTCGGCCGATTTTCCCTCCCGGCTCTTTGGATCGGGGAAGGCCTGCGCGACCGCCTTGGGATTCAGACGGCAATCGTCGAACTTCGCATCGAAGCACTTCGCAATGTCGGCGCCCTTGAGAGCGATCCGCTCCGCCCCCCCGATGCCGAGATTGCTGTATGTGACCGTCGACCCGTCTGCCGACGTGGTCTTGACGTACTCCGAGATGGAGGCGCTCCCGGTCGCGCTCTTCTGCTGGGCCTGGACCAAGCCGGGAGCAAGCAGGACGATCGTGAGGATCAAGAAGGCGGCCTTTTTCACAAATTTCCTCGCGCAAGAGAATCCGGCAACGGCCAAGGGCGCATGGCAGCGTGCCGTGCGTCCAAGGCACGAGAAAACTACCACAATGACGGGAAAACCGCAACCGAAACGCCGCCCCGCCGACGGACAGGCTGCCGTCCGAACCCCGCGTGGAATGGCGTTAAGAGCAAGTGGATTTATCCGCTCGGTTTTATTCCTGCAATTCATGGTTATTCGCCCTCCAGATTTCCAATTTCAAATTTTCAATTTCCAATTTTCAATCTTATGGCCCCGCGTGGAATGGTTGACACGAGAGGGCCGGCGCATGAGAATAGGGACATGCAATCCAGAGAAACCCTCCTCCGGCGGATCCCCGCCGTCGACGAGATGCTTCGCCGCCCCGCGATCGAGGCATGGTCGAAGACCCATCCTCACGCCGTCCTGGTCGAGGCGATCCGCGGCGTCCTGGCCGGGCTGAGGGAACGCATCCTCGCCGGGGAGGATCTGGGGCCCGAGGATCTTGACCCGGCCGGCCTCCTTCCCCGCGTGGAAGCCCGGCTGATCGCTCTCCTGCGCCCCTCTCTTCGCCGCGTCCTGAACGCCACCGGCGTCGTCGTCCACACGAACCTGGGCCGGTCGCCCCTGCCCGCCGAGGCCGTCGAGGCGGTCCGGCGGATCGCCGAGGGGTACTCGAACCTGGAGTACGACGTCGCCCGCGGCGAACGCGGAAAGAGGTTCGTCCACGTGGAGGGGCTCCTGAGGGACCTCACGGGGGCCGAGGCGGCCACGGTCGTCAACAACAACGCGGCGGCGGTCCTCCTCGTCCTGAACGCACTGGCCGAAGGGAAAGAGGTCATCGTCTCCCGGGGCGAGCTGATCGAGATCGGCGGCTCGTTCCGGATTCCCGACGTCATGGCCCGGAGCGGGGCGAGGCTCCGCGAAGTCGGCACGACGAACAAGACGCGACTTGCGGACTACGAGCAGGCCGTCGGCCCGGACACGGCCCTTCTCCTCAAGGTCCACACGAGCAACTTCGCCATCGTGGGGTTCACCGAGGACGTTCCCGTCTCCGACTTGGCCGGCCTCGGCCGCGGGCGCGGCATCCCCGTCGTGCACGATCTCGGGAGCGGCTCGTTCGTCGATCTGGCCCAGATCGGGATCGGCCCCGAGCCGACCGTGGGCGCGAGTCTCAAGTCCGGCGCCGACGTCGTGACGTTCAGCGGAGACAAGCTGTTGGGCGGCCCCCAGGCGGGGATCATTCTCGGGAAGAAGGCCCTGATGGAAAAGATCCGCCGGAACCCCCTGGCCCGCGCCGTCCGGATCGACAAGCTGACGCTCGCCGCCCTCGAGGCGGTCCTTCGAATCTATCGGGACGAGCCGGAGGGCGCCGTGAAGAAGATCCCGGTGCTCTCGATGCTCACCGCCGCTCCCGCCGACCTGAAACGCCGCGCTCAGAAGCTGGCCGAAATGATCCGGAAAGAGGGCGGGGACCGCGCCTCCGTCTCCGTCCAGCCCGAGCAGTCGCAGGCCGGCGGCGGGGCCCTGCCGCTCGGGAACCTCCCGACCTGGGCCGCCTCCGTCCTGCCCGCCGATGTTTCCGTCTCGCGCGTCGAGGCGCTCCTCCGGGAGAACGATCCTCCCGTCATCGCCCGCGTCAAGGAGGGGTGCGTCCTCTTCGACCCGCGCACACTGCGCGACGCCGACTTCCCCGACGTGGCCCGGGCCGTCGGCCGGGCCTTGGGGAAAACGGCCGCGGAAGCCGGAAGGTGACGGCGCCCCCCCGCTCCCTCGTCCTCGGGACGGCCGGCCACATCGACCACGGAAAATCGACGCTCGTCAAGGCGCTCACCGGCACCGATCCCGACAGGCTGAAGGAAGAAAAGGAACGCGGGATCACGATCGATCTCGGGTTCGCCTTCCTCACGCTCCCGAACGGCGCGTCCGTCGGGATCGTGGACGTCCCCGGACACGAGAAGCTGATCCGGAACATGCTGGCCGGCGTGGGCGGGATCGACCTCGTCATGCTCGTCGTCGCCGCCGACGAGGGGATCATGCCGCAGACGCGCGAGCACCTGGCGATCTGCGATCTTCTCGGCATCCCGCGCGGCCTCGTGGCGGTCACGAAAACGGACCTCGTGGAGCCGGAGTGGCTCGCTCTCGTGACCGACGAGGTCCGCCGGACCGTCCGGGGGACGTTCCTCGAGGACGCGCCGATCGTTCCCGTCTCCTCCAAGACCGGCGCGGGCCTTCCCCGGCTCGTCGAAACGATCCAGGAGCTGGCCGCGGATATCCGAACGCGGCCGGCCGACGGCCCTCTCCGCCTCCCCATCGACCGGGTCTTCACGGTCAAGGGGTTCGGCACGGTCGTGACCGGCACGCTCATCTCGGGCCGCCTGCGCGAGGAGGAGACGGTCGTCATCCTCCCGGCGGGGATTTCCTCGCGCGTGCGCGGACTTCAGTCGCACGGGCTGAAGACAGCCGAGATAGCGGCCGGCCAGCGGGCCGCCGTCAACCTTCAAGGCGTGGAGAAGGACCAGGTCGCGCGGGGCGACGTCGTGGCCCGCGCCGGCCAGTTCAGGCCGTCGCGCCTGATCGACGTCCGCCTCCGGCTCACAGGGGACGCGCCCGCGGGAATCAAGATGAGATCGCGCGTCCGGATCCACCTCGGCACGGCGGAGGCGATGGGGCGAGTCGTCCTTTTTCCACCCCGCGAGATTGCGCCGGGAGACTCGTCGTATGCCCAGATCCGCCTCGAATCGCCGCTCGTCGCCGCGTCCGGGGACCGGTTCATCATCCGCCGCTATTCGCCGGTCGAAACGCTGGGCGGCGGCGTCATCCTCGACCCAACGCCCGTCAAGCACCGCCTGCGCGAAGAGGGGCTCCTCCCCGCGCTGGAGACGCTTCACGCCGAATCGCTCGCCGACCGTCTCGCGGTCAAGGTCCACCGGGCCGGCCTCTCGGGGATCGACAGGGAATCGCTCGCGGCGTTCGCGAACCTCTCGCGGAAGGAGACGGAAGCCGCCTTGGCCCAGCTTGTCCAGGCCGGGACGGTCCTGATGGCCGACAAGGAGAGCGAGACCTTCATCCACCGCGATCCCCTGGAAGACCTCAAGGACCGGATCGTCTCGGCCGTCTCGGCCTTTCACCGCGACAATCCCCTCAAGCCGGGGATCCCCAAGGAGGAGCTGCGCGGCCGACTGGGGGGCGGCCTCCCGCTTCGCCTCCTGAACAAGACGCTCGACCTTCTCGCCAGGGACAACCGCGCGGCGGTGGACCGGGACCTGGTCCGTCTCCCGGACTTCGGCGTCCGCCTCGGGGGGACGGAGACGGACACGATCGCGCGGATCGTCGCCCTCTACCGGGAAGCCGGGACCCAGCCGCCCCTCCGGGAGGAACTGCCCGGCAGGATCGGAACGGATGCAAAGACCGTCGCCGACCTTCTCCGGCAGGCGGCCAGCCGGGGAGATCTCGTGCGGATCAACGATTCTCTCTATTTCCACCGCGAGGCATACGAGTCGATCCGCCGGATCCTGCGGGAGACGCTCGCCGCCCGGAAGGAACTCACGGTGGCCGAGATGCGCGACGCCATCGGGACGACGCGCAAGTTCGCCGTCCCGCTCGCGGAGCATCTCGATTCGGCGAAATTCACGCTCCGCGTCGGCGACAAGCGGAGGCTGATGGAAACGACAGGAGGACCGTCATGAGGCTGAGAGCAACGTCTCCCCGGATCGCCCCGTTCGTGCTTTGTCTGCTCCTCGCCGTCCCGCTCGCCGGCGGATGCGGGGTCATCAAGGGCGGGGCACGGAACACCTGCGAGAAGTTCATCGATCTCTACATGGCCGGCAAACTGCAGGAAACCGTGAACCTCCTCCACCCCAACGCCGTCACGGGCGATTTCTTCCAGCACAAGTTCGCGTCGTACGAATTTGTCAAGAAGGACTCGAAGGGAGACAAGGTCGCCCTCGTCTACGAGTTCGTCCGCAAGGAAGAGAAGACGAAGTACACCTTCACGATGGCGAAAGAAGGGGACAAGTGGATGGTCCTGTCGATCGACTGAGAGGCGCCGGGGACCCGCTCTTCAATCGCACTCAACGGCCCCAATCAACCGTTGTCTCGACAAACGACCTGGTGTAGGATTGCCGCGCCGTGGTGCCGGACGGGGCAAACGACAATTCGATTTCAAATCTGGAATCTCAGACTTGGAATCCCATGCAAGGAGGCGATCGATGAAGCGATGGGTGTGGGGAATCCTGTTTTGCGCGCTGCTCGGAGCCTGCTCGACGAGCAACAACTCCGACACAACGACTCCCACCCAGCCGTCCGGATCGGCCCCTATCGTCTCGGACCTGTCGTGCGCCCCCGCGGCCGCGACGACGAACCAGGGCGGAGGCGCCCTGACGGTCGCCTGCACGTTCAACTTCAGCGACCCGGACAAGGACGTCAAGACCGTCCGGACGACCAATCCGAGCGGATCGACGACCGACGCGAGCGTCCAGATACAGGCGAGCGGTCTGGCGTCCGGCTCCCTGTCCGCCGGAGTCGTCGTCGACACGACCAAAGCCCAGACCTATACCTTCCAACTCTGGCTCATCGACACGGCGGGCAACGAATCGAACAAGCTCACGGGCTCGGTCACGGTCTCGGCGCCCGCCGTATCGTAGCAGACCGGCACAGGGTCTCGATCGGAACGACGAAGCGGATCGGATACTTCAGGTCGTAATGCTTCTTGAGGTGCAGTTCCCGTTTCGGCAGGCGCTGAATCTCGTCCAGAAAGAAATACCAGCGCCCCGCGCCGCCTGGCTTCGCGCCGACGTGAGCCACGATCTGTTCAAGCACGGTTCGCCGAAGATCGGCCGAGCCGTACACCTCCGGATCGTCTAAAGACATCCCGGCCGCGGACAAAGCAGACATTCGGGAAGCGGGCACGAAGGTGCGAACGGTTCCAAAGCGAGAGGGCCTTCGGAATTCCGAAGGCCCTCTCGAGAACTTGGTGAGCCGTGGAGGGATCGAACCTCCGACCCGCTGATTAAGAG
>JACPZO010000198.1 GCA_016195465.1 Nitrospirota bacterium | reverse complement strand
GGGACAGAGGGGCAGAGGCACAGAGGGACAGAGGGACAGAGGGGCAGAGGCACAGAGGCACAGAGGCACAGAGGGACAGAGGGGCAGAGGCACAGAGGGGCAGAGGCACAGAGGGACAGAGGGGCAGAGGGACAGAGGGACAGAGGGACAGAGGCATGTAGGTTGGGTTAGCGGTTTTATCGCGTAACCCAACAAACCGAATATTCGCCTCGCTCTTGCGACCTAACCCAACCACCATGACCGCGGCGATCGGATCCTAGAACGCGAACCGAAGGTTCCCCGTTACGTAGAGGCCGTCCAGGAAGCCGCCTTCGACGGCCAGGGTGACCCGGTCGCCCAGTTTCGCGCGAATTCCCACAGGGACGACGACGGCCGGAATCCAAACCTTGGCCGAGACGGAATCCGTTTTCGTCCCGGTGGAAGAAGCGTCGGCCGTGACGTAGGCCACGCCCGCGCCGATTCCGATGTAAGGGTTCACCGGCCAGGACGGGCCGATGTTAAAGAGGGCGGCGTAGGTCAGGGTCGTCAGGCCAATGTCCACCTTGCCGTCGCCCGAATCGCTGCCCTTCCTCCAGTTCCCCTGCCCGTCGGCGCTCACGAAGTCGAGGGAGAACCGGTGCTTGGTGACGGCGTCCTTCTCTCCCAGGAGAATGGCGGCGCCGAAGATGGGACCGTTCACGCTCGGGTGCTCGTCCATGGCGTAATCGAGGAACTTGTTGATCGAGTAGATTCCGGCGTGGACGTCCATCTCGACGGCGCCGGCGGCGGGAGCGAGGACAAGGAGCAAGACGAACAGCAAAGTCCCGGCGGCAGATCTCTTCATTCGAGGACCCTCCCTGTGGTGTGCGTGCCGACGGTTCGCGGCTTCCTTCTACATCCCGACGAGCCGGTCGAGGTGGTCCCGCGCCGGCTTGAAGTCGGGCTGGATGGAGAGCGCCTTCTCGTACATCTCGCGCGCCCGGTCCGGCTCGTTCTTCGATTCGTGAATGACGCCGAGCGTATAGTAGGCCTTGACGCACCTTGGGTCAAGGCTCAGCGCTTTCTGGAGGACCTTGGCCGCCTCGGCGTACTTCTGGTTGAGAAAATAGAACTCCCCCATTTCGACGAGGTCTTGAACGTTTCCGCCGGGGGATCCCCCGGCGCGCGCGGGTCTGGCCATGTTTGTCCTTTCCTCCCTTGGGACGGAGATTCCGCGGAACTCAGGCGGGCCGCATGCTCGCTAGGCTCTCCCTCGACCCCAGAACGACAAGAATGTCTCCCACGGCGATCTCTTCGTCCGGGTCGGGGTTGATCTTCAGGTCTTCCTTGAAATCGGTCTCTCCCGCGTCGGTGATGATCGGGATCTTCCGGCGGATCGCGATCAGGTTCACGTCGTACCGTTCGCGGATACGGCTGTCCCGCACCTTCGATCCCACGGTTCCCAGCGGCGCGGGGATTTCCATCACGCTGTATCCGGCGGAGAGGTCCATGTAGTCGATGATCGCCGGCTGGGCCAGGGAGTTGGCGAGCCGGACGGCCACCTCGCGTTCGGGAAAGACGACGCGCGAGACTCCCAGGTTCCGGAGAATCTTTCCGTGAATCGGCGTGACGGCCTTGGCGACGATCTCTTTCACGCCCAGCTCCTTGAGCGTCATGACGATGAGAATCGACGCTTCGATGTCCTCGCCGATACTCACCACGGCCGTGTCCACGTTCTGAAGGCCGATCGTGCGGACCGCCTTTTCGTCCGTCGCGTCGACCTGGACGGCGTAGGTGGCGAGGTCGCTGATGGCCTGGATCTTCTCCTCGTCCGTGTCGATGGCGATGACCTCGCACCCGCTCTGGATGAGCGTTTCCGCCATGCTGTGTCCGAAGCGTCCGAGGCCGATGACGGCGAATTGTTTCTTTTTCACGGGATCCTCACGGTTAGCCGATGATGACGCGGCCTTCGGGATAGCGGAACCGTTTCTGAACGTGGCTCCTAAGCGCCGCGACGCTCATGGTGAGCGGACCGAGCCGGCCGGCGAACATGAGCAGGCAGATGACGATCTTCCCCGCCGGAGAGAACTTCGCGGAGAGAGACAGGATCCCTCCGTCCCCGATGGAAAGCCCCACCGTCCCGAACGCGGAGAAGGCCTCGAAGGTCACGCCGAGGATGCGCTCCGATTCCAGGGCGAGAAGGACGAAGGCGCAGAAGACGACGAATCCAAGGGCCAGCATGCCGATGAAAAAGGACTTGGCCACGACGTCGGTCGGGATCCGCCGCTTGAAGAGGGTGACGTCCATCTCGCCGCGCGTCGTGGCCCACAGCGCCGCCATCATGGCGACGAACGTCGTTGTCTTGATGCCTCCGCCCGTTCCGCCGGGAGAGGCGCCGACGAACATGAGGCCCATCAGGACGGTGAGCGAGGCGGGCGTGAAGGTCATCAGGTCGACCGTATTGAAACCGGCCGTCCGAGCCGCCACGGAATGGAAGAAGGAGACCAGGAACTGATCGGAGAAAGGAAGCGTCGCGATGGACTGAGCGTTGGATCTCTCCAGAATCCAGAGGACGGCCGTCCCGCCCGCGATGAGGACCCCGGTGGCCGCGAGGACGATCTTCGTGTGGAGGAGCGGATGGTTGACCTCCTTCCGCGCGTAGCGGACGAGGTCCGAGAAGACGACGAACCCGATGCCGCCTCCGATGATCAGGGCAGAGATCGCCAGGTTCACGAGCCAGTCCGCGCGGTAGGCGACAAGGTTGGTCGGAAACAGGGAGAAGCCGGCGTTATTGAAGGCGCTCACGGCGTGGAAGACCGCGGCGTAGGCGGCCTTCCCGGGGTCAAGGGTCCGGAGGAAGGAGAGAAAAAGGACCAGCGCGCCGACCGCTTCCGTCGCGACCGTCAGCAGAAGGACCCCCCGGACGAACCGAACGATTCCGCCCGCCGTGGGGACGTTGAACGATTCCTGAAGGAGGAGCCTTTCCCGCAGACCGATCCGGCGGCCGATGAGAAGGGTGAGAATCGTTCCCGTGGCCATGTAGCCGAGTCCGCCGACCTGGACGAGAACCAGGGTGACGATTTGCCCAAAGAGCGTGAAGTCGGTTGACAGGTCCTTGACGACGAGTCCCGTGACGCACACGGCGGAGGTGGCCGTGAAGATGGCGTCGACGGCCGCGATCGGCCGTCCGGGGGGCGTTGCGAACGGGAGGAGCAGGAGGACCGTTCCGGCCAGGATGACGGCGGCGAACCCGAGCACCAGAAGGCGCGGGGGAGTCATGCGGCTTCGGATGACCTCGGGCCGAAACTTGACGCGGATGGAAGTGATGACCCGGTTGATCATGGGTTGAAGAACCCCGCCTTGAAAGGCGGGGATTCTCCGACCTCCAAGGTACTTTTCGTTTTTTGCACTCGTGCGCCTTGACCCCGCCCCAAGGGGCGGGGACTCGGGCACACATTACGGTTCACAGGTTCCGCCGCCATCGGTCAGCCATCGGTCGATAGTCTGGCCCGGCGTCTTGACGCGCGAGGCACGGCATGGTAAAAGTCCACGAGAGGTTGCTCCAGCTTCGCCGCCGGGGCGAGGCGGTTCTCCGGGCGATTAGCTCAGCGGTAGAGCACTGCCTTCACACGGCAGGGGTCGCAGGTTCGAACCCTGCATCGCCTACCAAAAAATCTCCAGAAAGCCGAAAAGCCATCCGTTTCCCCGGAGAGAAACCATTGGATGGCTTTGTTCTCGGACCACCGGGCGCTCATCGCCGGCACGCGGGTGTGGACTTCCCCCGCTCCCTACTTTCGAAGTTTTTCTTCCTCTTCCTGCCGCGTCTTGCACTCGATGCACAGGGTCGTCACGGGCCGGGCCTCGAGCCGCTTGACGCCGATCGGCTCGCCGCAGGATTCGCAGATCCCGTACGTTCCCTTCTCGATCCGCTCTATCGCCTCGTCGATCTTCCGGATGTATCGCTGTTCGCGTCCGCGGAGGCGCAGGATGAAGCTCCGGTCGGATTCGGCCGACGCCTGGTCCCCCATGTCGGGGAAGTTCTCGATCTCCGGATTCATCGAATCGTTGATCGTTCCTTCGGCTTCGGCCAGGAGCTGGCGTTTCTGCTCATCGAGCTTCTTGCGGATCTTCTCGATCTTCTCGGCAAAGCCCTTGGGCTGCTGGGTCTTCTTCGTGGGGGCCACCGCTTCTCACCTCGCGTTGCTTGAAAAGAATCGGGGACGGCTAGCCGCCCCCTGAAAAAAAACCGGCGGATGGTAACACACGCGCCCCGCCGAGTCAATGCCAACGTGCCGGTCAACGTGCCGGTCTGTCAACGTGCCGGTCCTCAAACCACGGTTGAGACGCCGTCGGGGAAGATCACTTCAGACCCGTTCCCGCGGACGGAGGCGGGTTCCCACGCCCGAATCGAGGCGGGCGATCCCTTCCCCGACTGTTGCATCGAGGGTCTCCTCGAACTCCTGGGCGGCGATCAGGCGGTTGATCTCGGGGAAGCGGTGCGCCGCCCCGCACGGCCGGTACTGGTCCATGAGGTTTACGTACGTGTCACGCGAGACCTCCCGGGCCAGGAAGCGCATCACCTCCCGCGTCCCGGCGACGCCCCCGGGCATGACGAGGTGCCGGACCAGGAGACCGCGAATGGCGATCCCCCGCGAGTCGAGAACGAGGTCTCCGACTTGGCGGTGCATCTCCTTGACGGCCGCCCTTGCCGTCTCCGGATAGTCGGCCGCGCCGGAGTACCGCTTGGCGTGGGCCGCGTCCATGTACTTGACGTCCGGCATGTAGATGTCGAAGACGCCGTCCAGGAGCCCGAGCGTCTCGACGCGCTCGTAACCGCTTGTATTGTAGACGAGAGGGATGGAGAGGCCGCGGTCGATCGCGTAGGGCAGGGCGGCGAGGATCTGGGGGACCATGTGCGTCGGCGTCACGAAGTTGATGTTGTGGCATCCCATCCCCTGAAGCTCCACCATCATCTCGCCCAGCCGCCGGTGGGAAACCTCCGCCCCCTCCATCTTGTGGCTGATCTCCCAGTTCTGGCAGAAGACGCAACGGAGGTTGCACGATGTAAGGAAGATCGTTCCCGACCCATACAGCCCGACGAGAGGGGCTTCCTCGCCGAAGTGGGGATGGTAGGCCGACACGACGGGCAGGGCGCCCGTCCGGCACTTCCCGCGGCGGCTCTCGCGCCGGTCCACCCGGCAGAGGCGGGGACAGACCGTGCATTCCTTGAGGATCTCCTGGGCGGTGTTGATCCGCTCCGCCAGGAGCCCCTGCCGGTCAAGTTCCAGGTATGAAGGCGCGCCAAGCATGCAATCATTATACACCCGCCGACGCTTTCCGGCGCGCGGTTGGGGGGCCACGCGCGCGACACGCGCCTGGACACGCCCCCGCGCCCGTGTTACGATTTCGCCCACTCACCGATTCCACGAGGCCAGATGGAGCGACCGGAAGACCGCGCCAGGGAGCGGATCGACGCCCTCCTCGCCCAGGCCGGCTGGGAGGTCTCCGATCCAAGGGAGGCCAACATCCACGCCGCCCGGGGCGTCGTTATCCGCAACTTTCCCTTGAAGGCCAGCCACGGCTTCGCGGACCACCTCTTATACGTGGACGGCAAAGCCGCCGGCGTCATCGAAGCCAAGAAGGAAGGCGCGACATTGACGGGCGTGGAAATCCAGTCGGCCAAGTACACGCAGGGCCTGCCCTACGGTTTGCCGCGCTGGGGCAACCCTCTGCCGTTCTCGTACGAGTCCACGGGCTCCGAGACGCGCTTCACCAACGGCCTCGACCCGGACCCCCGGTCCCGCCCGGTCTTCTCTTTCCACAAGCCGGAGACTCTGGTTGACTGGCTCGATGACGCCCGAATTACTCCCTCTCCCCTTGCGGGAGAGGGCGGGGGTGAGGGGGGAAATATTTCCCCCCTTTTACAAAGGGGGGCGAGGGGGGATTTTCTCAAAGCCGCCGAAGGCCCTGCCGACTATCGCGCCCTTAGCCAAACCTTCCTCGCCCGCCTCCAACACATGCCCGCGCTCAAGGAGGCCGGCCTCTGGCCAGCCCAAATCACGGCCATAAAAAACCTCGAACAATCGCTCAAGGAAAACCGCCCGCGCGCCCTGATTCAGATGGCCGCGGGCTCGGGCAAAACCCACACTGCGATCTCGTCCATCTACCGGCTCATCAAGTTCGCCGGCGCCCGGCGCGTGCTGTTCCTGGTCGACCGCGGCAACCTCGGCGACCAGACGCTCAAGGAATTCCAGCTTTACGACTCGCCCTACAACAACTTCAAGTTCAACCAGGAATTCATAGTTCAACGCCTGCAAGGCAATACAATCGACACCACCGCGCGGGTCTGCATCTGCACCATCCAGCGCATGTACTCCTTGCTCAAGGGCCGCGATCTGCCCGAAGACCTCGAAGAAGTTTCCCCGGACAAGCTGTTGCTACCCTCTCCCTCTGGGAGAGGGGCCGGGGGTGAGGGCGACCTGTTCGCTCGCCCGGAACCGATCGAATACAACCCCAGCATCCCCATCGAGACCTTCGACATCATCGTCACCGACGAATGCCACCGCTCCATCTACAACCTCTGGGCGCAGGTGCTGGAGTACTTCGACGCCTCCCTCATCGGCCTCACCGCCACGCCCAGCAAGCAGACCTTCGGCTTCTTCCACCAGAACCTGGTGATGGAATACAACCACGAAATGGCCGTGGC
>JACPZO010000014.1 GCA_016195465.1 Nitrospirota bacterium | reverse complement strand
GTTCTCGTCGCGCACCGGTTCGGCCTGACGCCCGCATCCGCCGCCTACGTCGTTTTCATCTGGGCCCTCATCGCGATCACCTTTATCGATCTCGACCACCAGATCATTCCCGATAGGATCTCGATCCCGGGAACGATCCTCGGATTGATCCTGGGGGCGACGATCCTTCCCGTCGGCTGGACGGGCTCGCTCCTGGGGGCCGTCCTGGGGGGCGGTCTTTTCTATCTGATCGCCGTGGCGAGCCGCGGCGGCATGGGCGGCGGCGACATCAAGCTCATCGCGATGATCGGGGCGTTCCTCGGCTGGCAGGCGGTCTTTCTCACCATCCTGATTTCGGCGCTCGCGGGGTCCGCCGTGGGAATCTACATGATGGCCGTCCGGGGAAAGGGAAGGAAGCACCCGATTCCATACGGCCCCTTTCTCGTCCTGGGGGCCGTCGTGTACCTGTTCTACGGTTCCGAGATCATCGGCTGGTACCTGGGCGTCCGCGGATAGTCCATGGACATCCCTCTTCTGATCGGCGCGATCCTGATCGGCGTCCTCGCGGTCGTCGTTCTTTTCGCGGCCCTCTTCAAGGCCGGCCGGAAGGCGATCGCCAAGAGCGATTCCACCCGGACGCCGGGCGACCGGGTGGAGTTCGTGGTCTCGACTTTCCACGAGCTTGTCGAAAAGCTCAAGACCAAGGAACGCGAGATCGAGACGCTCCGGTCCCAGGCGGAGGCCCGGGCGGACCGGGCGGCGGCGCTCACCGAGGACATTCTGCGAAGCGTTCCGAGCGGCGTCCTGACGATCGATCCCGAAGGGCGGATCACGAGCATGAATCCTCCCGGCCTGGTTATCCTCGGAATGAAAGAAGAGGGCGTTCTGGGGCGGTCGGCCGCCGACGTCTTCTCCGGGACACCGCTGGGCGCATTGCTGAGGAGGCCGAAGGGAAGCGGCGTCGAGCGTGGAGAGGCGGTTTTCTCCCGGCCGGGAGACGCGGACCGGAAGCACCTTGGATATACGCTCTCGGCCCTCCGCGACGCGGAGCAGAAACCGATCGGGGCGTTGTTCACGTTCGCCGATCTTACGGAGGTGAAGCGCTTGGAGGAATCGGTGGCGCTCAAGGCGCGTCTCGCCCAGCTCGGGGAGACTTCCGCCGGGATCGCCCACGAGCTTCGCAATCCGATGGCCGTCCTCTCCGGGTATCTGGCTCTGTTGAAGAAGAAGGAAGGATTGGACGAAGGGTCCGGGGTCGTATTCGAGAAGATGGCGGCCGAGATCAAGGTGATGGACAGGATCATCTCGGACCTCCTGGCCTTCACGCGCGCGGAGCCGCTTTGCCCGGCGGGTGTGGCCGTCTCGTCCATTGTCGAAGAATCGCTCGCCGTTGCGTCCTCACGGTGCGAGATGTCGCAAATCGCCGTCTCGCGGGACATTCCGGCCGATCTCCCCCTCGTCTGGGGCGATCCCGACCGCCTCCGGCAGGTGTTCGCGAATCTCCTTTGCAACGCCGTGGAGGCGGTGCAGGGGAGGGGCCGCGTGGAGATCGAGGCCCGGGTGCCGTCTCCTCGGGAGATCTCGATCGGCGTGTCGGACACGGGGCCGGGGGTCCCGATCGAGATCCGCGACAAAGTGTTCCTTCCATTCTTCACCGCCAAGGACAGCGGCACGGGGATGGGGCTTGCGATGGTTCAGAAGATCGTCGTCTCGCACGGCGGGCAGATCGAGATCGGGGACCGTCCGGGCGGCGGGGCGGTTTTCACGGTTCGGCTTCCGTCGAGCGAGCCCAAAGCCGCGGGGCCGAGTGGATCGGCGCGCCAAGCGGGGGCCAAAGCGTGAAACCGACGATCCTCGTGGTCGAAGACAAGGAAAGCATGGCCGAGATGCTGGTCCAGGCCCTCGGCGCGGAGGGGTACGCCGTCGAGACGGCGGCGGACGGGGCGCAGGGAATCAAGCGCCTCAGGGAGATGAGGGCCGACGTCGTGATCACCGACCTCAAGCTTCCCAAGAAGGACGGACTCGCCGTGCTCGCCGAGGCGAAATCGCGCGATCCTCTCCTTCCCGTGATCGTGATGACGGCGTTCGGAACGATCGAAACGGCCGTCAAGGCCGTAAAGGAAGGCGCGTACGATTTTCTGACCAAGCCGTTCGAGATGGACCATCTTCTCCTCGTCGTTCGCCGGGCGGTCGAGAGCCGCCAGCTCCTGACCGAGAATCTTCTTCTCAGGGAGGAGTTTGCGGAGAAGATCGGCATGCCCCGGATTATCGGCAAGGGTCCGGCGATCGGGGAGGTCACGCGCATCATCCAGCGCGTGGCGCCCGCCCAGACGACCGTCCTCCTGCAAGGGGAGAGCGGCACGGGGAAAGAGCTGTTCGCCCGCGCCGTCCACCACCTGAGCCCCCGGAAGGAGAACCCGTTCGTGGCGATCAACTGCGCCGCCATTCCGCGCGAGCTTCTCGAGACGGAGCTATTCGGCCACGAGCGGGGATCGTTCACGGGGGCGGTCGAGCGAAGGATCGGGAAGTTCGAGTTGGCCCACCGGGGGACGATCTTCCTGGACGAGGTGGGAGATCTCGACCCTTCGCTTCAGGCGAAGCTTCTCCGCGTCTTGCAGGACCAGTCGTTCGAGCGGGTCGGGGGGAACGCGCCCATCCAGGTCGACGTCCGGGTCGTCGCGGCGACAAACAGGGACCTGAAGAAGCTCGTCGACGCGAAGGCGTTCCGCGAGGACCTCTATTACCGCCTTTCGGCGTTTCCGGTGACGATCCCCCCCCTGCGCGATCGGCGGGAGGATATCCCGGCCCTGGCCGAGTTCTTCCTGACTCGGGCGTGCGCCGAGATGAAAAAGCCGGTCAAGAGGCTGTCGAAAGGCGCGGTCGAGGCCCTTCAATCCTGGACGTGGCCCGGCAACGTCCGCGAGTTGGAGAACGCGCTCGATCGGGCCGTGATCCTGAGCGAAGCGGAGGAACTTGCTCCGGAACACCTCGGCCTGCCGGGAGGAGGCGCGAGCGCGCATGGTCCGGGAGATCTGCCGGCCGACGCCGGACTTCACGAAGTGGGCGCAGCCGCGGCCGCCGAGGCCGAGGCCAGGCTCATCCGGAAGGTGCTCGCCGAAACGGGCGGGAACAAGAGCAAGGCCGCCATCCGCCTCAAAGTCAGCTACAAGACGCTCCTCACGAAGATCAAGGATTACGGGATCGAGTAGGGCCGGGGAAGAACGGGAGCGTTGGGGGCGGGCTCAGGCCGGGATCTGGGCGAGAAAGCCGCCTACGGCACGCAGGTGAAGCCCATCTGGCTAAAATGGCGGTCGAAGGTGAAGGCCTGGGCGACGCCAAGGCGCTTCATCACGGCAAATGAGGCGCAGTCGGTGAAGCTCCATGTCTTATCGTTGTGGGCGCGAAATAGATCCGCAGCTTCCCGGAACCCGGCGGGGCCGACCATGTCCAGCCGGACAAATCGGCTCTGCTGAATGGCATCCAGGAATCTTATCGCGGCTTTCCGTCCGACCCTCGTGAGAAGCAGGGTCACGGTCTCATCCACCACATAATCGGTCGTCACCAGTACGGGTCGCGAGGCGAGGAACTCCTTGGCCGCAAGATAGTTTTCGTCTTTCTCGCGGAGAAGGGCGACGAACGCTCCGGTATCTGCAAAGATCATTTCCGGCCGCCATAGAGGTAATCGTCATGGCGTTCTGCCATGTCAGCAGGCGCTTGGTCGTCCTCGGCGCGGATGGACCCAACCAAGTCAAAGAGGGGGTCCCTTTCGCTTTCCGCGAGATGGGATGCCAGGCACTCCCTGACGATTTCTGACAGGGCTTTTCCAGTTGCGATGGCTTCCCTCTTGAGCTCGCGGTATTGAGATTCTTCTAAAAGGATTTGCGTGCGCCTCATGGCTACACCTCCTACCTGCCCATACACAACAAGATATGTTACGCACACTTTCCTGTCAAGCATGGAATGCGGGATCGAGAGGTTCCGCGCCCGCCCGATGTTCTTCCGATGCCCGGACATTCATTGACAGCGCATGGGTCCGCCGATATATTGGGCGCGTTACGCGCGGGACATCCGCGATTGCCGTTCGATGGGCCGACCCCGATGGCGTATCTCGAAGACACGATCAAGGCGTTGAGGGACTATTTCTCGACAAGGCCCGACGTGCTCATGGCCTTTGTCTTTGGATCGTTCGCCAGAGGAAACGAGACCGCCGAATCCGATCTTGACATAGCCGTCTACATTGCGCCCGAAGGCCCGGAGATCGAATGGGAAGAAACCCGGGACTACGAAATCGAGGATGAAATCTGGAGATCGGTCGAGAAAATCGTCGGCCGCGACACCGACCTCATCGTCTTGAACCGCGCGCCCTCGACGCTTGCCTGCTCGATCGTTCAGGAAGGCATCCCCGTCATCGTCAAGGACCCTGCGCTCTACCTGCGGTTCTCTCTCCTGGTCAGCACGGCGGCGGAGGATTTTCGGGAATGGTCTCGGGACTTCCGGGCCATCAAGCAGCGTTCGATGTCCCTGACCGACGTCGACCGGGATCGGCTGACGAGAATCGTCGATTTTCTGGAGACGGAGCTGGCGGATCACTCCAAGTTCGCCGGCATCGACGAACGGACATATCGAACCGACGCGGACGCGAGGAGGAACGTCGAGAGGTGGGCGGAGAACCTCGTCAACGCCTCTATCGACATCGCGAAGATCATCCTGGCGTCGGAGAAGGCAAGAATGCCGCAGACCTACCGGGAGACGATCGAGGCGCTTGCGCTGCTCCCGGGTTTCAATCCGCAAACGGCCGAAACGCTCGCCCGGTTCTCCAAGCTGCGAAACATCCTGGCCCACGAATACGTCGATATCCGCTTCAAGCGGATCCGCCAGTTCGTGAGCGAGGCGGGACCCCTCTACCGGGAGCTGCTCGACCTCGCAAGACGCTTTCTCGGATAGGGCGCCGCCGCGGCCGCCGAGGCCGAGGCAAAACTCATCCGGAAGGTGCTCTCCGAAACGGGCGGCAACAAGAGCAAGGCAGCCATCAGCCTCAAAGTCAGCTACAAGACTCTCCTCACGAAGATCAAGGATTACGGGATCGAGTAAGGGCCGGGGAAGTAGGGGAGCGTTCGAGACCGGTTCAGGTCCGGGGCTTGGCGATGGACTCTACGCTGTGGATCCTTGTCATATTCGTCTTGTCGAAGTCCGCGTCGAAACTCACGATGGCGCCAATGCCCATTTCGTCCGACGCGGCGACGATCAAGGCGTCGTGGAAGTTGAGTTCTCCGCGGCTTTTCCTGACGAGGGAAAGAACCTTCGCGTAGAGCTGTTTCACGATCGGGTAAATCCACGTAATTCTCTCCGGCGGAACGAGGGTCTCGATCTTGTTCAGAACGCCCGAGAACTCGTGGGCGCGTCCCCGTTCGGCATACCTCCTGGCCAGAACGCTGATTACCTCATCCATGACACAATCGAGGTAGACGACCGTCGCCTCGGTTTCGACCAGTTTGTCCTGGATCGTTGCGGCTTTTGCATGCCATACGTCCTTGGCGTCCAACAGGGCAACGACGTAATTGGTATCGAGGATGACCTCAGTCATAAGCGCCTTCAGAGTCCTTTACGGCGTCACCGCCGACCGCCAGAAGGCCTCTGATCCGGGACGCCTCGCGCGCCGGAACGGGATTGGCGACTATTCTTCTCGTCACCCTCGGCTTCAGGACAATCCGGTCCCCGTGCACGCTCACCTCGAGTATGTCTCCCTCCGATACTGTTGGATTTTCAGAAAGTCATACTACACAGCCCTTGCCAGCCTGTCAACCAAGGTCAACACCAAGGTCAAGGAATGGCGCGTGACGAAGCGTCTGGAGAATGCGTTTGGCCTGTCGTGTTGTGTGGACTGCGGAGGGACCGGCAAAGCGTACGTTGCGTTCGCAACGGGTGACGAAACCCAGCCGGCGAGCACGGACAAGGAATGGGTCTACATCGTCCCGCTTGGAGACGCGGGTGTCTGCCCGACGCCGTCAGGCGGGCAGGAGGCGTTCTGGTTCACGGGGAAGAACGGTGCCGGTGAGCAACTGGCCGCCGGCGAAAAAGTCCTTGGCCGTCCTCTTGTGGCCGGAGGACACATGTACTTCACCACGTATACCTCGACCGATGCTTGCCAGTTGGGAACGGGCAAACTCTATGACTTGACGCTTTCGTGCACAGATCCCAGCCAGATTACGAAGGAAGTCACCGATCTAGGGACGGGCGTGCCGAGCAAGGCGGTGCTCGGACCAGAAGGTATCTACATGGTTGTGAGCGAAGGAGACAAGATCACGATCAAGAAGAAGGACGTACCAGGTTTTCCGTCCTCCTTCATGAAGTCATGGCGCCAGGTCTACTAGGAGTTCGCCTTTGACCCGAAGGAAACGGAGTGGATGTCTTGCGCTGCTGGCCACGGTCCTGCTGTTCGCCGGGTGCCGCGGCGCGACGGAAGTCGAGCCCAAGCCGGGACCGGAGGGGCAGGGGGAGAGGAAAGGACCAGCCGGGCAGGGCGGCGCGGTGCGGGCCACGGAATCCGATCGGGAAGTCGCCAAGCCGAATCAGCGGCCGGTCGTAATGGGGGTATGGATCAAGCCGGACCCCCCGACAGGCTCGGAACCGATTCAAGCGACCGTCCGCGTTTGGGATAAGGAGGGAGACAATCTGACGTCTCAGTTCGCTTGGTTCGCGAACGGAGAAACCGTCGAAGGTGTTGAAGGCGATGTGCTCCCGCCAGCACGGATCAAGCGGGGAGATACGCTAAAAGTCGTGGTCCGGTCGAGCGACGGGAAGCAGTGGAGCGATCCGAGGGAGGGCGCCTGGCAGGTCGTGAACGGGCCGCCCGTGATCACGTCGTCTCCCCCTGTGACGGCGAGCCTCAAAGAGCCGCTCTATACCTATGCGATTGCCGCACGGGATCCGGACGGGGATGCGGTGACTTTCGTATTGAAGGAAGGGCCTGCCGGCATGACGGTGAATCCGAAAACGGGCCAATTGGCCTGGACGCCCGATAGCGCCAGCCTTGGAGTCAAGCGGCGAGCTGTTGTCGCGGCCAAAGACGAATACGGGGCCGAAACCACGCAGTCATTCACCGTGACGGTTTCGGTCTCGGAGAAGAAGTAACCGTATTCTGGAACCAATGGGGGCTCAGACGGGAGGAGCCGGCGGGAGGGGGTCTCCCATGCGGAAGATCAAGTTGGTGAAGTGCCGCCTGAGGCAGAACGGAAGCTCGGGCGTGGACAACGTTCGCTACGTGGCGCTGGAGGAGTTCCAGTTGTGGCGCTACTATATGGAGAAGGCCCACGGGTTTGCCGTCGAGGACCCGGTCGTGTCGTACTGGGTGGACGCGGAGGCGTTGATGGAGTGGGCGGAGCAGATCGCCCCGGAACGTCTCGA
>JACPZO010000194.1 GCA_016195465.1 Nitrospirota bacterium | reverse complement strand
GGCGGCCTTCATCACCCTGCCCGGGCTGGGACTCGAGCCTGACCTCATCGAGCACGATCTCAAGCTGATCGGAGGGCGGTATCGCCGCGTGCAGGTCCCGCCGTACACGCTCTTCGTGGATTTTAAGCCGCCGGACGAGGGAGTCCCGCTCGACCCCGCCGGGTGGGGTGTCCGGGCTTCGCATAACGGGGAGAGCGCCCGGAATGCGATCGACGGCGACATCTTCTCGCGATGGGGGACGGGGACGGCCCAGCGTCCCGGCCAATGGTTCGAGGTGGACCTGGGAACGCGCGTCCCCGTGACGCGGGTGGGAATGGCGCTCGGACAGTTCGGATCCGACCTGCCGCGGGGCATCGCCGTGCTGGGTTCCCTGGACGGGACGATCTGGACCGAGTTGGCCCGAGCGGACAGGCATCTTGGCGGTCTCGTCTGGGGGGAGTTTCATCCCGTCTTCGACGTCACCGGGCGGTTCGAGCTGGCTCTCCCCGACCGGCCCGTCCGGTTCCTGCGGCTCGTTCAGACGGGGACGGCGGACCCGTTCGATTGGTCGATCTCGGAGTTGTTCGTATACGGCCGCGGTCCGGCCGCGCCGGGTTGGCCGGGTTGGCCAAGTTGGGATGATTCGCAGCGGGAGCTTGGAAGACGCCTTTTTCGCGATGCGCTCGAGGCGTTGGAAGAGGGGAAAGAGGACGCCGCCCTCGTCAGCCTTGATCGAGCGGTCCGGGCGGACCCTGGGCACGCGTCGGCGTGGCAGAGGCTCGCGAACGTTGCCGGACGGCGAGGGATCGCCGATGCGGGCGCCTTGCGGCTGGAACTGGCGCGGGTCAACCGGGAGCGGGGGCTTGTCTCCGAGGCCGATGCCCTCCCGGCTTCGCGCGGGAAGAAGGCGGGACCGGCGCGGCCGTGAAGAGCATGACCGTCGTCCTGCCGACGTACAACGAACGGGATAACGTCGCCCCCCTCATCGAGGCCTGCCTCGCGGCCCTGGAGAAGGACGCGGACGTGGTCGTCGTCGATGACGACTCCCCCGACGGAACGGGAGGCGTCGTGGCGGCGATCTGCGAGAAGGATCCCCGCGTCCGGCTGGTCCGGCGGATGCGCGGGCCCGGGCTGGCGTCCGCCATCCGGGACGGCGTCGAGGCGGCGCGGGGCGATCTCGTGGCCTGGATGGACTGCGACTTCTCCATGCCGCCGTCGCTTCTTCCGGAAATGCGGAAAGCGCTCGATTCGGTGGACATCGTCGTCGGCTCGCGGTATGTTGGCGCGGCCGCCGACCGCCGGGACGACCGGCGGGCCGTTCTGGGGAGCCGGGTCATCAACGCGTTTGCGCGGTTTCTTCTGGGCGGGGGCGTGACGGACTATACATCCGGTTTTGTTGCCGCACGCAAGGATGCTGTGACGACCCTCGGGATCCGCGACGGATACGGAGAGTACTGTATTGACCTGCTGGCCCGGGCCGGGAAATCGGGCTTCCGGATTGCCGAAGTGCCGTACACCTGCGCTCCACGCGCTTCGGGCGAATCCAAGACGGCGACGAGCTGGTCCGGCTACCTCCGCCGGGGCTGGCCTTACGTGAAGACGATCTTTCAAGCGTGGAGGGGGGATGGGCGAGAAGCGCGGCTGGCTCGTTGAGCCGATGGACCTGGACCTTTCTGAGAGCCATCCGGGAATGATCCCGGGGCGAGAACCGGAGCTCAAGCTTTCCATTCCGAGAATTCCGGTGAGCGAAGGGGCCGCCGGCCGGATCATTCCGGTCTGCGAGCCCGTCCTCGACGGCAACGAGGCCGCCTATGTGGCCCGGGCCGTTTCGAGCGGCTGGATCTCGTCGGCCGGCAAGTTCATCCCGGAGTTCGAGGAGAGATTCGCGGCGTTCTGCGGGACGAAGCACGCGGTCGCCTGCACGAGCGGGACGACGGCGCTTCACTTGGCGTTCGCCACGCTTGGGATCGGGCCGGGGGACGAAGTCATCGTCCCGACGTTCACGATGATCGCCACGGCGAACGCCGTCCGGTACGCAGGGGGGACGCCCGTCTTCGTCGACTCCGAGCCGGAGACGGGGAATCTCGATCCCGGTCAGGTGGAGCGGGCGATCACGCCCCGGACGAAGGCCGTCGTTCCGATCCACACGTACGGCCACCCTGCCGACATGGAACGCCTGCTCGCGATCTGCGCCAAGCACGGCTTGTATCTCGTTGAGGACGCCGCCGAGGCGCACGGGGCCGAATGGAGGGGACGGCGGGCCGGCTCGATCGGCGAAGTCGGGTGCTTCTCCTTCTACGCGAACAAAATCATCACGACGGGCGAAGGTGGAATGCTCGTGACGGACGACCCCCATATCGCCCGGATCGCGCGGAACCTGCGCGATCATGCCTTTTCCGAGGAACGGCACTTCTGGCACAAGTTTACGGGGTACAACTACCGGATGACGAACCTCCAGGCGGCCGTGGGCGTCGCCCAGATGGAACGGATCGATTCGTTCGTCGAGGCGAGGCGCCGGAACGCCGCGCGGTACACGGCGGGTCTTGCGGGACTGCCCGGCCTGTCGACGCCCGTCGAGAAGCCCGGCTTCAAGAACGTCTTCTGGATGTACGGGATCAGGCTCGACGAGACGGCGTTCGGGCTGGACCGGGACGGGCTCCGCCGCGAGCTGGCGGAGCGGGGGATCGAGACGCGGACGTTCTTTATCCCGATGCACCTTCAGCCGATCTTTTTCAAAGCCGCCGGCGGGGAGTACCCCGTGGCGGAGGATCTCTGCCGGAGAGGGATGTATCTCCCGTCGGCATCGTCACTCACGACGTCGGACGTCGATCTTGTCGTCGGGGCGATTCGGGATATTCACGCCGGGGCGCGGAGATAACCCGCCGGAATGGAACGGGCCGAATATGAAACGATGGCCCGGCTCGAGGACGAGCACTGGTGGTTCGGGGGGAAGAGGGCGGTCGCGCGCTCCCTATTGTCGGGAGTGCTGGTTCGCCCGCCGGCGCGGACGCTGGACGTGGGGTGCGGGACGGGCGGGACCACGGCCGCGCTGTCCGACCGCTTCGGACCGGCGCTCGGATGCGAGTTGAACCCTTACGCCGTGCGCCAAGCGGCGGCCCGGATTCCCGGCCGGGTCTTTCGCGGGCGCGCCGAGTCCTTGCCCATCCGCTCCGGATCGATCGACCTCGTCACGGGTCTTGACGTTCTCTACCACCGCGAGGTGGACGAGAGTCGCGCTCTCTCGGAGTGGCGGCGCGTGCTGGCCCCCGGGGGGACGCTCTACATCTCGGACTCCGCGCTTCCATGCCTGGAAGGGCCTCATGACAGGGCCGTCCACGCCCGGGAGCGGTATACGGCGAGGAGCCTCGCGGACCGGGTGAGACGGGCCGGGTTCGACGTGGTGAAGGTGACGTACTGGAACTTCTTCCTCTTTCCCATTGCCGCGGCGTTTCGTCTCGGGCGGCGGGTCGGCGGGCAAAACCCGAGATCGGACCTGACCGGCCTTCCTCCGGTCTTCGTGAACAGGTTCCTGGCCTTCCTCCTCCTGGCCGAATCCTCATGGCTTCGACGCTTTCGATTCCCCATTGGAACATCGGTGGCGCTTGTGGCCCGAAAGCCGGACCGGTCGGAGGAATGGGCGGGTTGAGTCGAGAGGGTCTCCTCGTTGTCCTCATGCTCTCGGCGGCCGCCGTTGTCCGCGGGATCTACCTGGCCGCGCCGAGCCTGGATTCCGACGAGGCCGTCGTCGGGCTGATGGCCATCCATATCCTCAAGGGCGAGTTCCCCGTCTTTTACTGGGGCGAGCCGTACTGCGGCCCGGTCGAATCGTACCTGGCTTCTCTCCTGTTCTTTCTCTTCGGTTCGTCGCGCCTGACCTTGAACGTGGCTCCGGCGATCGTATCCCTTTTCTTTCTGCTGGCGGCCTGGCGTTTCGCAAGAATGGCCTTTGGCCGGCAAGTCGGCCTGGTGTCGCTTCTGTTCCTTGCCGTGGGACCGGCTTTCCTGGTCTGGCACTCGGTCCTGGCGCGGGGGAACTACATCGAGAACCTTTTCTTCGGGACGGTCCTGATGGGGCTCGTCCTCAAGACGGCCGGAGCGACGTCCGACGCTGCGCGGTGGAGGGGTCTGTTTCTCCTCGCATTCGTGTCCGGCGTGGCGTGGTGGGTGAGCTTCCAGTCCGTCCATTTCCTTCTGGCCTGCGGTGTGGTCCTCCTCGTCGGCCTGGGACGCTTCCTCCTTGACCGGCGGCTCGCGGTCGCGTTCCTCATGCTCCTTCTCGGGAGCCTTCTCTTCTGGATCTACAATCTTCAGCACGACTTCGCGTCGCTTGCCGAGACGGCCCGGTACATGGGCCGCGATCCTTTGGACCTCTCCCTCAAACTCTTTTTCCTGAGGAAGCTTCCCTCCATCCTGGCCATGCCAATGACGGAGATGGCGCGCGCGTATTCGTCGGGCGTCAACTTCACGATCATGGCCATCTACCTGGGCGCGCTTGCCGTGGCTGTTTGGACCTTCGTTCGCCGCATGGCGAGAAGGGATCTCCGACGCAGCCCGGAGACAACCGGGTTGGCCCTGCTGGTTCTTTTCACGGCGATTGCCGCCGCCATCATCATTTCACGCTACAACACGGGCGGAGTTGTTCGGTACTTCCTGGTCTTCTATGTATCGCTTCCGATTATCCTTGCGTACACACTGACACGGCTCTTTTCCGGATGGCCGGCAACGGTTCTCGTGGCCTGGGGACTGGTGCTGCTGGTGAACCTGACAGGCAGCGTGTCGGTTGCCGACAGCGTCAATCCATTGGCCCGGCAAGCCTACTGGGAAGGCCGGGACCGCGAGAGGGACCTGATCCGGGCGCTCCGGGAGAGGGGCATCCGGGCGGTGGCCGCGTCCGAGTACTGGGAGTTCTTCCGGACGAACTTCGAGGCGGTCGAAGACCCGGTTTTCGCCATGCCTCTAAAGGTCCCCATCGAGAACAAGTTCTGGCCCTACACGGATTACGCTCTGTCTCAGGAGCAGGCCCCCTTTCTATGGCATGGAGGCGTGGAGAATTTCCGCGCCTCGTTGCGGGCGATCGGAGCCGGCTTCAGCGAGGAAAGGGTCGGCCCGTACACCCTCTTCTCCGGATTCCGCCCCGCCGTCTCCTCATTCGAGGAGATCTCGCCTGCGGGCTGGCGCGTGGAGGTGCCGGCGGGCGCCGATCAGGCGCGGTTCATGCTCGACCGCGACCCAGCCACCCACTGGGGGAGCGGCGTGCCGCAGGAGGCGGGATGGACGATCCGGGTGGATCTGGGCCGGAGCGAGAACGTGGCCAAGGTCGTCCTGGAGCCGGGCCCCGTTCCAGGGGACGTCCCGGCGGAATTCGAGATCCGGACGTCCCGTGACGGGCGCGAGTGGGAAACCGCGGTTCCCGCGCATTCCTTCGCCGTTCCGCTCGCCTGGATGGGGAGCAAAGTGGTTGTTGACGACCGGGACGTGGTCCGGGGGATCTTCTCCCCGAGGTCCGCCCGCTTCGTGGAGATCCGCCTGACGAGGGACAAGCCGTTTCACTGGCGGGTGTCGATGCTGCGCATCTACCGGGCCGCGGTCGCGGAGATCGGGGCGAAAGGGGCGAGTGGAAGCGCGCGCACGGTCCCGGCCGCGTCATGAGGAGATGGACCCGGTTCACGCCCGCGCTTGTTGTCGCCGGGGCCGCCACGCTCTGGTCGATCGCCCTGATCGTGACCCAGGTGGAGAAATACGCGAGCTTCGGCTATACGACGAACACGACTCTGTTTGCCCAGGCGCTCCAGAACACGTGGCGCGGCGAGTTCATGGTCACGGACCAGGGCCCGATCGGCCGGCCGCACACGTTCTTCCAGGAGCACTTCTCCCCAATCCTCATCGGCCTCTGGGCCCTGCTGAGCGCGAGGGAGGTGCGCCACGGAATCCTGACGGTCGCGGTTGCGGCGATCTACGGAGTCGTCGTCCTCGGATGGGCGATCCGACCTCGAACCGGCCCATTTCTACGCGGATCCGAGCCACTACTATCCGGACCCGGCGCACTATGCGTCCGCGATCAAGAGCCTTCTAACAGGATGCTGAAAAAGTCTTTTCCCTTCTCCCCCCGGGAGAAGGTCAGGATGAGGGGGATAGTAAAAACAAACGTTTATGAGAGTAAGGTCGCCCTCACCCCCGCCCTCTCCCGAAGGGAGAGGGGGTTTTTCAGC
>JACPZO010000196.1 GCA_016195465.1 Nitrospirota bacterium | reverse complement strand
TCCTTTAATCCGGCCCCGTGAGGCCGGGAAGGAACCGAGATGATCATCAACCGGACACTCAAGACTCCATATTCGCGTCGAAACCTCCTCCCGGGGTCCGGAGGGAGGTTTTTTTGTGCCTTCCGAGGGGCGGTCGAATGAGCGAGCGGCGGGTCAAGGCCGAGATCATGGACGAGACGGCGATCGACCGCGCGCTCTCGCGGATCGCCCACGAAATCGTCGAGCGGAACAAGGGGACCCACACCCTCGTCCTGGTCGGCATCCGGACCGGGGGCGTTCACCTGGCCGGCCGGCTCGCGGACAAGATCCGGAAGCACGAAGGGGCGGACGTTCCGCTGGGCGAGATGGACGTGACGCTCTACCGCGACGACTTCGGGCGGCGCGCCATCTCGTCGAAACTCCGGCCGACGATCCTTCCCGAATCGATCGAGGAGCACGACGTCGTCCTCGTGGACGACGTTCTCTTCACCGGCCGGACGATCCGCGCCGCCCTCGACCACCTGATCGACTACGGCCGTCCGCGCTCGATCCAGCTCGCCGTTCTCATTGACCGGGGACACCGGGACCTCCCGATCCGCGCGGACTACGTGGGGAAAAACGTTCCCACCGCCCTCAAGGAACGAGTGGACGTCCAGCTCCGGGAAGAGGGCGGGGGCGACCGGGTGGTCATCCTGGAGGAGGAAGGGTCGTCGTGAGCTTCCGCGGTCCGCATCTCCTCGGCATCCGGGGCCTTTCGCGGGGCGACATCGAGGAAATCCTCGATTCGGCCGGGACCTTCCGGGCCGTCCTGGACCGGGACATCAAGAAAGTCCCGACCCTCCGCGGGAAGACGATTGTGAACCTCTTCTTCGAGCCGTCGACCCGGACGCGCACGTCGTTCGAGCTGGCGGGGAAGCGGCTCTCGGCCGACGTCGTGAACTTCAGCCAGTCGACGTCGAGCGTGGTGAAGGGAGAGACGCTGATCGACACGGCGCGGACGATCGAGGCGATGCCCGCGGAGATCCTCGTCATCCGTCATCCGTGTTCGGGCGCGGCGGAGCTTCTGGCGCGGAGCGTTTCGGCCTCCGTGATCAACGCGGGCGACGGGATGCACGAGCATCCGACCCAGGCGCTTCTCGATCTCTACACGGTCCGGGAGGCGCTGGGCCGCGTCGAGGGACTGCGGGTGGCGATCGTCGGCGACGTTCTGCATTCGCGCGTGGCCCGGTCGGACATTCTGGCGTTCAAGACGATGGGAGCGTCCGTCGTGGTCTGCGGTCCGCCGACGATCCTTCCGCCGGGGCTGGCGGAATGGGGCGTCGACGTGACGCTCCGGATCGCGGAGGCCCTGGAAGGAGCCGACGTCGTGATCGCGCTCCGGATGCAAATGGAACGGCAGAACGCGGGATTCGTCCCGTCGCTGAACGAATACGCCGCCCTTTACGGCTTGACGCGGGAGCGGCTCGACGCCGCGGGCGGAAGAATGGTCGTCATGCACCCCGGGCCGATCAACCGGGGCGTGGAGATCGCGCCGGACGTCGCCGATTCGGCGTCATCCCTCATCTTGAACCAGGTCGCCAACGGGATGGCCGTGCGGATGGCAGTTCTCTACCTTGTGGCGGGAGGAGCGAGCGCATGATCCTCGTTCGGGGCGGGCGGCTAATCGATCCGGCGTCCGGGACGGACGCGGTACGCGATCTCCTGGTGGACGGCGGGACCGTCCTGGGAATCGAGGAGCCGGGTGTCATCCGGCCGGAGGCGGCCGATGAGGTTATCGAGGCCGCGGGGCTCGCCGTCCTGCCCGGACTCGTGGACGTCCACGTTCACCTCCGGGAGCCCGGGTTCGAGTACAAGGAGACGATCGCTTCGGGGACGCGGGCGGCGGCCGCCGGGGGCGTGACCTCGGTCTGTTGCATGCCGAACACCCGCCCGGTGAACGATTGCGGCGCCGTGACGCGGTTTATCCTGGAGCGGGCGTCGGCCGGCGGCGCGGTGAACGTGTTTCCGATCGGCGCCGCGACGAAGGGATCGGAGGGGGAGGGGCTTTCCGATCTCGGCGAGCTCGTGGACAGCGGATGCGTGGCCGTCTCCGACGACGGCCGTCCGATCGGGAGCCCCGCCGTCATGCGGCGCGTTCTGGAATACAGCCGGATATTCGACATTCCGGTCGTGAACCATTGCGAAGACCTGGGGCTCTCGGCGGGAGGCGTGATGAACGAGGGAAAAACGGCGAGCGCGCTCGGTCTTCGCGGCATTCCCTGCGCATCCGAGGAAGTCATGGCCCGGCGGGACATCGCCCTGGCCGAGCTGACGGGGGCCCGTCTCCACGTCGCCCACGTGAGCACGGCCGGCGCGGTCCGGGCCCTCCGCGAGGCGAAAGCCCGGGGCGTGCGCGTTTCGGCGGAAACCTGTCCTCATTATTTTCTCCTGACCGACGAGGCCGTGGACCGGTACAACACGAACGCGAAAATGAACCCTCCCCTTCGGTCGGCCCAGGACCGTCAGGCCATTCGCGAGGGGCTGGCCGACGGGACGATCGACGCGATCTGCACCGATCACGCCCCTCATCAGGCGGACGAGAAGGAGGTCGAGTTCGACCGGGCGCCGTTCGGGATCGTCGGCCTGGAGACGCTTCTTCCGCTCTCGCTCGTCCTGTGGCGCGAGGGCTTCATGCCGCTGATGGATGTCGTTCGAAGACTCACGCAGGCCCCTGCCGAGATCATGAAACTCGACAGGGGCCGGCTGGCCCCCGGTTTGCCCGCCGATCTCGCGCTCGTGGACCTGGACGCCGAATACCGCGTGGACGCGTCGCTGTTCCACGGGAAGACGAGAAACACGCCGTTCGATGGATGGACGGTCAGAGGCCGCGTCGAACGGACGCTCGCGGGGGGCGTGACGGTCTACCGGAGGGGCCATGAATAAGCGGCCCCCGGCCATCCTGGCCCTGGCGGACGGTTCCGTTTTCGAGGGCGAATCGTACGGAGCCCCGGGAGAAACGTCGGGTGAAGTCGTGTTCAACACGAGCATGACGGGGTACCAGGAGATCCTGACCGACCCGTCGTACCGCGGGCAGATCGTCCTCATGACCTATCCGCTCATCGGGAACACCGGCGTGAACGACGAGGACGTGGAATCGCGCCGCCTCTTCCTGGGAGGCTTCATCGTTCGGGAGGGGTGCGATCGGCCTAGCAACTGGCGGACGAAAAGGACGCTGGAGGAGTACTTGAAGGAATGGGGGATCGTCGGGATCCAGGGGATCGACACCCGGGCCGTCACGAGGCGGATCCGCGACCGGGGCGCTCTGGAGGGGATCATCTCCACCGTGGACCTGAACCGCGAATCTCTGGCCGCGCGCGCGCGCGGTGTCCCGGGCCTCGTGGGGCGCGACCTTGTCCGGGAGGTGGCGCGCGAGGGTGAGGAACGCTGGACGGCGGGTCCGCACGTCCTCGATCAATACCCGCCCGTGGAGCGGCCGAGACGCTTCAGAGTCGTCGCGTACGACTTCGGCATCAAGTTCCAGATCCTTCGTTACCTCTCCGCGGCCGGGTGCGGCGTGACGGTGGTCCCGGCCGGGACCGCCGCCGAGAGGGTCCTCGCCGAGAAGCCGGACGGCGTCTTTCTCTCGAACGGTCCGGGCGATCCGGAGGGAGTGACGTACGCGGTCGAGAGCATCCGGTCGCTCCTGGGGCGCGTCCCGATCTTCGGGATCTGCCTTGGGCACCAGATCCTGGGTCTCGCCCTGGGCGGGAAGACCTACAAGCTTCCCTTCGGCCACCACGGGGCGAACCATCCCGTCCTCGACCGGACGACGGGGCGGATCGAGATCACCTCGCAGAACCACGGGTTCGCCGTCGACCCGGACTCGCTTCCGAAGGGCGCCGAGATTACGCACGTCAATTTGAACGACCGCACGGTGGAGGGGCTCGCCCACGAGGGGCTGCGGGCCTTCTCCGTCCAGTACCACCCGGAAGCCTCGCCCGGTCCGCACGATTCCCGTTACCTGTTCGAGCGGTTCACCCGCTTGATGGCCGGCCATGCCGCGTCGTAACGATCTCAAGACCATTATGCTCATCGGTTCGGGACCGATCGTGATCGGCCAGGCGTGCGAGTTCGACTACTCGGGGACGCAGGCCTGCAAGGCCCTTCGGGACGACGGGTACCGGATCGTCCTGATCAACAGCAACCCGGCGACGATCATGACCGACCCGGAGACCGCCGATCGGACGTATATCGAGCCGATCACGCCCGAGACGGTCGCGCGGATCATCGAGCGCGAACGGCCGGATGCCCTCCTTCCCACGATGGGCGGCCAGACGGCCCTCAACATGGCCATGTCTCTGGCCGAGCGGGGGGTGCTGGAGAAGTTCGGCGTGGAGCTGATCGGCGCGTCGCGGGAGGCGATCCACCGGGCGGAGGACCGGGACGCCTTCAAGCGGACGATGGCGGAGATCGGTCTCGATGTGCCCGACAGCGCGATCGTCCGGAGCCGCGTGGAGGCGGAGGCCGTCCGGCGCCGGATCGGGTTCCCGGCGATCATCCGGCCGTCGTTCACGCTCGGCGGCACGGGCGGAAACATCGCCCGCACGCCCGCCGAGTTCGACGAGTTCATCGCGCGGGGACTCGCGGAGAGCCCCCGGCGGGAGGTCCTGGTCGAGTCGTCGCTCCTGGGGTGGAAGGAGTACGAGCTCGAGGTCATGCGCGACCGGAAGGACAACGTCGTCATCGTCTGCACCATCGAGAACTTCGATCCGATGGGGATACACACGGGAGACTCCATCACGGTCGCGCCGGCCCAGACGCTGACCGACCGGGAGTATCAGCGCCTGCGGGACGCATCGCTCAAGATCATCCGGGCGATCGGCGTCGACACCGGCGGGTCGAACATCCAGTTCGCGGTCAATCCGTCGGACGGGCGGGTGATGGTGATCGAGATGAACCCTCGGGTCTCGCGGAGCTCGGCCCTGGCGTCGAAAGCCACCGGCTTCCCGATCGCGAAGATCGCGGCCAAGCTCGCCGTGGGGTACACGCTCGACGAGATCCCGAACGACATCACGAAGAAGACGCCCGCCTGCTTCGAGCCGACGATCGATTACGTCGTGGTCAAAGTGCCGCGGTTCAACTTCGAGAAGTTCCCCCAGTGCGACGCCACGCTCACCACGCAGATGAAATCGGTTGGCGAGACGATGACGATCGGCCGCACGTTCCCCGAAGCCTTCCAGAAGGCCCTGGCCTCCCTGGAGATCGGAAGCAGCGGCCTGGAATCTCGCCTGGGGCCGGAGCTGGGCACGAGGGAGGGGCGTGAGACGATCCGCGGACGTCTCTCGGTCCCGAACTGGGAGAGGGTCTGGTACATGGGCGACGCCCTTCGGGCCGGGTTTTCGACGGAGGAGATCCATCAGTTGTCCGCGATCGACCCCTGGTTCATCGAGCAGGTCCGCCGGATCGTCGACGCCGAGCAGGAGGTCCCCGTGGACCGCGAAGGGTACGATCCCCGCCTGATGCGGCGTCTCAAAAGGCTGGGATTCACGGACAAGCGGCTGGCGGACCTCTCGGGCGGATCGCTTTCCGAGGGGGACGCTCGAAAGTTGCGGGAATCGTGGGGGATCGCTCCCGTCTACAAGACGATCGACACCTGCGGCGGGGAGTTCGAGGCGCACACGCCGTATCTCTACTCGACGTACGAAGAGGAGGACGAAGCCCGCCCGGAGCGTCGGAAGAAGAAGGTGGTCATCCTCGGGGGCGGCCCGAACCGGATCGGACAGGGGATCGAGTTCGACTACTGCTGCGTTCACGGCGTGTTCGGCCTGCGGAAGGACGGGTTCGAGACCGTCATGGTCAACTGCAACCCGGAGACGGTGAGCACCGACTACGACACGGCCGACCGGCTGTACTTCGAGCCCTTGACCCTCGAACACGTCTTGCCTATCATACGAGCCGAGAGGCCGGACGGAGTCATCGTCCAGTTCGGCGGACAGACGCCGCTCAAGCTGGCCCTTCCGCTCTTGCGCGAAGGCGTTCCGATTTTCGGAACGTCTCCCGACTCGATCGACCAGGCGGAAGACCGCGAACGGTTCAAGGCGCTCTTGCACAAGCTGGATCTGGCGCAGCCGGAGAGCGGCGTCGCCAGGGCTCCCGCGGAGGCCCGCCGCGTGGCCGAGGCCGTCGGATATCCCGTCATGGTCCGGCCCTCTTACGTGCTGGGCGGCCGCGCGATGGAGATCGTCTACGACGAGGAGATGCTCGACGATTACATGACCCGGGCGGTTCACGCTTCCCCCGAGCACCCCGTGTTGATCGACCGGTACCTCGAAAACGCCGTGGAGATCGACGTCGACGCCCTCGCGGACGGCCGGGACGTCGTCATCGGGGGGATTCTGGAGCATATCGAAGAGGCCGGGGTCCATTCGGGGGATTCGGCGTGCTCCCTGCCGCCGCACTCGCTTCCGCCCGCGGTCCTGGCCGAGGTCCGGGAGCAGACCGACCGACTGGCGCGGGCGCTCGGCGTCGTGGGCCTCATCAACATTCAGTTCGCCGTCGTCGGGGGCCGGGTCTACGTGCTCGAAGTGAATCCAAGGGCATCCCGGACCGTGCCGTTCGTCTCGAAGGCGATCGGCGTTCCCTTGGCGCAACTGGCGGCTCGCGTCATGGGGGGAAGGACGCTTCAGGATCTCGGCTTCACGCGGGAGAGGGAGATCCCGTATTTCGCCGTCAAGGAGGCCGTTTTCCCGTTCGCCAAGTTCCCAGGCGTGGACACGCTGTTGGGGCCGGAGATGCGGTCGACGGGCGAAGTGATGGGGATCGATCGCGACTTCGGGTTGGCGTTCCTCAAGTCGCAGATCGGCGCGGCCGGCCCCCTTCCGGAGCGGGGGGTCGTCTTCATCAGCCTGAAAGACCAGGACAAGGAGGCGTCGGTCGAAGTCGCCCGGGGCCTCGCCGATCTCGGTTATGACCTGATGGCGACGGCGGGCACGGCGGCGTATCTGCGGGACCGCGGCCTCGCCGTCGCTTCCATCAACAAGGTGAAGGAAGGGAGTCCGCACATTGTCGATGCCATGGAGGCGGGGCGAATTTCCCTGGTCATCAACACGGTTCACGGGGCCGTCTCCCAGCGGGATTCGTATTCGATCCGCCGGACCGCCCTCAACCTCAAGATCCCGTATTTCACGACGATCTCGGGGGCCCGCGCAGCCGTGACGGGGCTTGCCTCGGCGCGGCACGGGGAGATGTCCGTCAAGCCTTTGCAGGAATACTACGCATGATGAAGAAGATCCCGATGACAAAGGCCGGGTACGAGAAGCTCCGGTCCGACCTGGAGCATCTCGTCAAGGTCGAGCGCTCGAAGAACATCCAGGCCATCTCCGAGGCCCGCGCCCACGGAGACCTGTCGGAGAACGCCGAGTACCACGCCGCCAAGGAGCGCCAGTCCTTCATCGAGGGCAGGATCCAGGAACTCCAGGCCAAGATTGCTCACGCCCAGGTCATCGACGTCGCCTCGATTCAGCACAGCAAGGTCGTTTTCGGGGCGACGGTCGCCTTGGAGGAGGGAGAATCGGGCGAGGAGCGGTCCTACACGATCGTCGGGGTCGACGAGGTTGACGTGAAGCGGGGGCGCATCTCGGTCGAGTCGCCGATCGGCCGGGCGCTGATCGGGCACGAGGTCGGGGACGTGGTGACGATCCGCACGCCGGCCAGGACGGTCGATTACGAGATCCTGTCCATTCGGTTCGACGAAGTCGAGTGAGAACGCACCGCGCCAAGATCCGGGAACGCCGGGACCGAACGGGCCCCTATCGGAGCCTTGTCCTCGACGCGCCGGCCCTGGCGGAAGCGGCCCGGCCCGGCCAGTTCGTCATGGTCCGCGTGTCGGAGACGACGGACCCTCTTCTTCGCCGCCCGTTCAGCCTCTTTCGAGCGGATGGACCGGCCGGGACGGCGGATATCCTCTTTCGGATCATGGGAAGAGGGACATCCATGCTCGATCTCCTTCGGGCGGGGGACGCGATCGATGTCGTCGGCCCATTGGGAAGGCCCTTTCCGTCTCTGCCGGGGCAGGAAATCGTTCTCGTGGGCGGGGGAGTCGGAATTCCCCCTCTGTTCTTCTACGCGGAGACGCTTCGGCGGCTGGAACCGGCGAGGACTGTCCATGTCATCATGGGGGGACGGACGGACGGGGACCTGGTGGTCCGGGAAGAGTTCGAACGGCTGGGGACCCTCGTCCAGGCGTCGACGGATGACGGCTCGGCCGGGCACGCCGGAGTCGTCACCGATCTGCTCCAGCCCTTTCTGGGGCCGGCGCGCGCCATCCTGGCTTGCGGTCCGGCGCCGATGCTGAGGGCCGTCTCGGAAATGGCCGCCCGCTCAAACACGCCGTGCTGGGTCTCCGTGGAGGAGCGGATGGCGTGCGGCCTCGGCGTGTGCATGGGATGCGCCGTCCCGGTCCGAAGCGACCATGGCCCATCGTATCGGCTGGCGTGCACGGACGGTCCCGTGTTCGAAGCCCGGGAGGTTCTCTGGTAATGCCTGACCCTTCCAAACATACTGATCCGGCAGGCCCGGCCGGCTTGCCTGGCCTGGCCGGCCCAGTTGGTATGAATGTCGATTTTGCCGGGGTTCATCTCAAGAACCCCGTTCTGGTTGCCTCCGGGACGTTCGGTTACGGCTCAGAGCTTTCTCAGGAGGTGGATCTGAACGCGCTGGGGGGAGTGATCACGAAGGGGATCTCCCTCCGGCCGCGTCCCGGCAACCCCCCTCCCCGGATCGTCGAGACGCCCTCCGGGATGCTGAACGCGATCGGTCTCCAGAACGTCGGCCTCGAAGCCTTCTTGAATGAGAAACTCCCGTACCTTCGCCGGTTCGACACGCGCGTGATCGTCAATATCTTCGGCGAGTCGGTCGACGAGTACCGGGCCGTCGCCTCTGGACTGGCCGGAGTCGCCGGCGTGGACGCGCTGGAAGTGAACGTCTCGTGTCCGAACGTCAAGTCGGGGGGGATCGAGTTCGGAACGGACGTCGCTCAACTCAAGGGCCTGGTCTCGGTCCTGAAGGGGTCCACCGACAAGCCTCTCATCGTAAAGCTCTCGCCGAACGTGGGGCGGATCGCGGATTTCGCCCGGGCGGCCGAGGACGCCGGGGCGGACGGGATATCGCTCATCAACACGGTCATCGGGATGTCGATCGATCCCCGGACGAGGCGGCCGCGCCTCGCGAACGGAACGGGGGGCCTTTCGGGACCGGCCATCCGACCGATCGCCGTGCGGATGGTCTGGGAAGCGGCGCGGGCCGTCAAGATTCCCGTGTTGGGAATGGGCGGGATCTTGACCGCCGACGACGCGCTCGAGTTCTTCCTGGCGGGCGCCTCGGCCGTCGCGGTCGGCACGGCCACGTTCGTGAATCCGCGCGCCGCGCCGGACCTCGTGGAGGGGCTGAGCCGGTTTGTCGCGAGGGAGAATCTCCCTCATATCTCGCGCCTCGTCGGAGGCGTCATCACGGGGAACGCATGACATGGACGTCAAGGAAAAACGGCTCATCGCCCTTCTGAGCGACTTCGGGCACCAGGACCCATTCGTGGGGGTCATCAAGGGGATCATCCTGGGGATCAATCCGCTCGCCGACTTCGTCGACATCACGCACGAGATCCCGCCGCAGGACGTGGAGGCGGCATCGCTGGCCCTCCAGGACGCCGAGCCGTTTTTCCCGCCGAAAACGATCTTCCTCGTGGTCGTCGATCCGGGCGTGGGAAGCTCCCGGCGTCCGATCCTCGCCGTGACGGACCGGAGCTACTTCATCGCCCCGGACAACGGCGTCCTGACGGGCGTCATGGAATCGAGCGAGTGGTGCCAGGCGTACCACGTCACGGCGGAGCACTACTTCCGGCCGGAGCGGTCGGCGACGTTCCACGGGCGGGACGTTTTCGCGCCGGTGACCGGATGGCTATCGCGCGGGACGGCCCATACGAACTTCGGGGAGCCGATCGAGGACCCCGTCCGATTGCCGCAAAGGGCGCCGAAGACGATCGGCAAGACCATCCTGGAGGGGGAGGTCGTCCGGATCGATCGTTTCGGGAACCTGGGAACGAACATCAAGCGGAACGATATCGACCGGCTCGCGGTCGATGCGGGGCGTCCGGCGGTGCGCGTCCTCGCGGCCGGGCGGGCCATCGAGCGAATCAGCGCCTATTACGCCGAGATCCCCGATGGCGAACTGGGGGCCATCATCGACAGCGATGACCGGCTGGAGATCTTCGTCAACCGGGGCCGGGCGGCCGACACCCTCGGCGCGAAGAAGGGGGACACGGTCGGGGTCGTTCTTCCGGAGCGTTAGGAAGCCGGCGGGACGGCTACTTTCTTGCCGCCCCCTGCGTGACCCGGTCGAGGTCCAGGAACGGGATTGCGCCGCTCGTCACCTGCGGCAGGCGGCCGTCCCACTTCTTGATCGCTTCCCGCTGCATCTCGATCTCCCGGAGCTTGATCAGGTCGGGCGTGATCTCCTGCTTCTGGGCCCGAAGCGCCTCCGCCTCGGCCCTGGCCGTCGCCACCTTCTGCTCAGCCTCGATCTTGATCCGGTCAAGGTCCCTCTTGGCCTTGAGGGCAAGCTGTTCGGCCGTCTGCTTCGACTCGATCGCCGCGTTGAACTCCTTGGAGAAATCGAAGTCCGTGATCGAAAGGTCGTCGACCAGGACGTGGTAGTGGGGCAGGCGCTCGTTTAGGGCTTCCTTGATGCCGTCCTTGACCTTCGGCCTGTTGGTGATGAGCTCTTCGGCCGTGAAACGGGCCGTGACGGCTTTGACGGCCTCGTGGATGGCGGGATTGATGATCTTGTTCTGATAGTCGGGGCCGATCTGCTGGTAGAGCTTGTTCACGGCGGCGGGATCCAGGTGAAAATTCAAGACGACTTTTGTCGTGACGACCTGAAGGTCCTTCGAGGCCGACGTGGCGGACTGTTCGTCTTTCAGTATCTTGACGTCCGCCTTGACGATCGTATCCGCGAACGGGATCCTGAAATGCAGTCCCTCATCCAGGACCGCGGGTTGAACGGCGCCGAACCGGAGGACGACGCCGCGCTCTCCCGCCTTGACGATGACGAACGGATTGGCGGCGAGGACGAAGATCAGGACGGCAAGAATACCGATGGCGTAAAGAACGGATTTCACCGAGGGGTTCATGGTCATTGCCTCCAAGGGCGCGGGGTCAAGGGATCCGTGACAGTCTTATCGCAGATTTGTCGCGCCGAATCAAGTTCGGCGGGCTGTCGGCCGATCCTTGGGCGTGGCCTGATACAGCCCGATACAGAGGGACCCGCCGGGGCGAACCGGCGCCCTTGGCCCTGGCCAGCTCCGGCAGGCCGGAATCATCCATGCTGGAGAGGTGAGAAGCGTCCCGGTGGACCCGGGCCGCTGCTCGAAACAGGAACGGCGCGGCGCCGGGATGGTCCGGGTCGGCCATCTCGAAGAAGACGCAGGCCAGCTCCGGCCCGATCCGCGCGGACAGGGAGATTCCCGCGATTTTGCCGCCCGCGTCGGCAACGAGGGCCGTGATGCCGAGGCTTTCAGCCTCGTACAGCGCCCCCTTGAAGGCCAGGAGGGAATCCTCGGCCAGCAATCGGCGGAAGCTTCC
>JACPZO010000191.1 GCA_016195465.1 Nitrospirota bacterium | reverse complement strand
GTTCGTCACGTTCGATCACGACGTGGAGCTTCATCGGTCGTCCCTTCCCTTGCACGAGGTTTTTTTGGTGGAGGGTATGGGGATCGAACCCACGACCTCTAGAGTGCGATTCTAGCGCTCTCCCAGCTGAGCTAACCCCCCCCAACGACCCTATGTATACCGGATTGGCTGATGGATTTCAAGCGGCTGTGCAGGGACGGAGGCACAGGGGGACGAGGCACATAGGCACAGAGCGGCAGAGGCACAGAGGCACAGAGGGACAGAGGGGGCCTAGTGATTTTTTAGCTTTCTGATCAAGCTGCTCAGCATGCGTTCGATCTCTCTGCTTGATTCATGAATCCTCTCAAACCGGCTCCGGCTCAAGAACTCCAGGTTCAGTGCGATTTCCAATTGCGTTTGAATTTCAAAGAGCGAACCCATGGCAATCTGCAGGAAGCGGAGATAATCTCCGGTCGATTTCCGACCGTACCCCTCTGCTATATTGCTGGGAATCGAAATCGCGCAACGCCTGATCTGTGAAACCAGCGCGTAGACTTCCTCTTTCGGAAAAGTCCTGGTTTCCTTGTAAACGTCCGTGACAAGGGTCATGGACTTCTGCCACACAATCAGATCCCTATAGGTTTTCATCTCCGCGCCTTGACCTCTCTGCTCCTCTGCCCCTTTGTGCCTCTGTGCCTATGCCCCTCTGTGCCTATGCCCCTCTGTGCCTAAGCATCTCCCGCCAGAATGCGCACCTTTCGTCCTTCCACGCGGAGGCGGCCCTCGGCGAAGAGGCGGATCGCTTCTGGATATGCCCGGTGCTCGTGCTCGAGGATTCGCGCGGAGAGCGACTCCTCCGTGTCCTCGTCGGCCACGGCGACGGGGATTTGCAGGATGATCGGACCCGTGTCCACGCCCTCGTCGACGAAGTGGACGGTGACGCCCGACACCTTCACTCCGTAGAGGACCGCCTGCTTCTGGGCGTGGAGACCCGGAAAGGACGGCAGGAGCGCGGGGTGGATGTTCATGACCCGGCCCGGAAAACAGCGGATGAACTGGGGAGAGACGATCCTCATGTACCCCGCCAGGGCGACGAGCCCGACGCCGTGTTCCTCGAGACGCTGGGCGACGGCCAGATCGTGCTGGATCCGGTCCGGGAACGACGCGGGGATGATCACCTCGGCGGGGACGGCGTGCTCGCGCGCCCGCTGGATGGCGTAGGCGTGCGGGTTGTCGCTGATGACGACGGCGACCCGGGCCGGATACGCGGGATCCCGCGCGGCGTCGAGAATGGCCTGGAGGTTGGACCCCCGGCCGGAGCAGAGCACCCCGATTCTCATCCGCTCAGCCGGCATAACGGACCCCTCTTCTTCCCCGCACGACCTCGCCGATGACGGAGGGCCGTTCTCCCGTCCGTTCGAGCGCTTTCAGGACGAGCGAGGCGGAGCGTGGCGGCACGGCGAGAATCAGGCCGATGCCCATGTTGAAGACGCGAAACATCTCCTGTTGGGAGACGCCGCCCTTCTCCTCGATGAGGCGAAATATTGGGTGGATCGTCCACGCGGACCGGTCGACGACCGCGCCGCACCCGCGGGGGAGGATCCGCGGGAGGTTCTCCGTGATTCCGCCGCCCGTGATGTGCGCGATCCCGTGGATGACGTCCCGGCGGACGAGCGGAAGGACGCTCCGGACGTAGATGCGCGTCGGCGCGAGAAGGACGTCGCCGAGCGGCCGGCGAAGTCCCGGGACGCGGTCTCCGACGGAAAGTCCGGCCGCGTCGAAGAGGACCTTCCGGGCGAGGGAGTATCCGTTGCTGTGAAGACCGGAGGACGGGAGGCCGACGAGGACGTGGCCGGGACGGATCCGCCGCCCGTCGATGATCCTCTTCCGTTCGACGACGCCGACGGCGAAGCCCGCGAGGTCGTACTCTCCCGCCGGATAGAAGGACGGCATCTCGGCCGTCTCGCCGCCGAGCAGGGCGCACGCGGCCTGCCGGCAGCCGGCGGCGATTCCCTTGACGATCGCCGCGCCGGTGCGCCGGTCCAGCCGGCCGGTGGCGAAATAGTCCAGGAAGAACAGCGGCTCGGCGCCGAGCGTCAGGATGTCGTTCACGCACATGGCGACCAGGTCGATGCCGACCGTGTCGTGGCGGCCGGTCGCGAAGGCGATCTTGAGCTTTGTCCCGACGCCGTCGGTTCCGGCGACGAGAACGGGTTCCTTGTAAGCCTTCGGGAGGGCGAAGAGCCCGCCGAAGCCGCCGATCCCTCCCAGGACGCCGGCGCGGCGGGTCGTGCGGGCGAGGCCCGAGATCCGGCGGGCGAACTTGTTTCCGGCCTCGATGTCGACGCCCGATTCCTTGTATGTGATCCGCCGGTTCACGAGGTTTTCTCGTCCTGAAGCGAGAGGTGGTCCAGCGCGATCCGGGCCGCGTCCTGCTCGGCCTCTTTCTTGTTCCGTCCCGTTCCGGTCCCCCGGCGGACGCCGTCGACGACGAGATCGACGCGGAAGGTCTTCGCGTGATCGGGCCCCTCCTCCTCGACGACACGGTAGACCGGAAGGCCGAGCCCGCGGGCCTGGCACAGCTCCTGGAGGGATGTCTTGAAATCCCTCCGCCCCAGGAGGCCGGGTTCGGCCAGAACGGGGAAGAAATGCGCTTCGACGAGCCGGCGGCCGCCTCGAGGCCGCCATCCAGGTAGACGGCTCCCAGGACGGCTTCGAAGGCGTCGGCCAGGAGCGATTTCTTCTCCCGTCCGCCCGAAAGCTCTTCGCCTTTCCCCAGACGGAGCAAAGGGCCGAGTCCGAGGGCGCTTCCAATGGCCGACAGGCTCGTCTCGGAAACAAGGAGGGACCTTGTCTTGGACAGGTCTCCCTCGGTGGCGTCCGGACGCTCCGCGATCAGCATGTCGCTCACCAGGAGGTCGAGGACGGCATCTCCCAGGAACTCGAGCCGTTCGTTGGGGCGGACCGATTCTCCCCTGTGTTCGTTCGCGAAGGAGCTGTGGGTGAGGGATTCGACGAAGATATCCCGGTCCTTGAAGCGGTGGCCGAGGCGGTCCTCAAGGGCGTCCAGGCCGCCGTTGTTCTCCCACGGATCGGCGTTCATGCGAGGTCGGGGCGGCGGAAGATGAGACAGGCGTTGGTCCCGCCAAACCCAAAGGAATTGGAGAGGGCGTAGTCGATTCTGGCCTGCCGCGCCGCGTTTGGGATGGTGTCGAGGTCGCACGCGGGGTCAGGGTGTTCCTGGTTGATCGTCGGAGGCAGGATCCCGCGGTCGATCGCGAGGACGGAGAAGACGGCCTCGATGCCGCCGGCCGCGCCCAGAAGGTGGCCGGTCATCGACTTGGTGCCTCCGACGGCGAGCTTGCGGGCGTGGGCGCCGAAGACCTCCTTGATCGCGTGGATCTCGATGGAGTCGGCGAAGGTCGAGGTGGCGTGGGCGTTGATGTATCCCACATGGTCGGGCCGGATGCCGGCGTCCGCGAGCGCGCGCCGCATGCAGCGGACGGCCCCCTCCCCGTCGTCGGGCGGGGCCGTGATGTGATAGGCGTCCGCCGTCGCGCCGTAGCCGATCACCTCGGCGTAAATCTTCGCCCCCCGGCGGACGGCGCGTCCCCACTCTTCGAGGATGACGACGCCGGCCCCCTCTCCCATGACGAATCCGTCGCGGCCGCTGTCGAAAGGGCGGGAGGCGCGGGGCGGATCGTCGTTGCGGCGGGACAGCGCCTTCATGGCCGCGAAGCCGCCGATGGCGAGGGGCGTGATGGCGGCCTCGGTCCCGCCGGCGATCATGACGTCGGCCTCGCCGTACTGGATCAGGCGCGCCGCGTCGCCGATCGAGTGCGTCCCGGTCGAGCAGGCCGTGACGGCGCAGGAGTTCGGGCCCTTGGCGCCGAAACGGATCGAGATCTGTCCGGAGACGAGATTGATGATGACCATCGGGATGAAGAAAGGCGAGATCCGGCTGGGGCCGCGCGTCCTGTACACCTCGTGGTACTTCTCGATCGCCTGGAGTCCGCCGATTCCCGCGCCGACGTGCACGCCGACGCGGTCGGCCTCGCCCGCGCCGAACGAGAGCCGGGCGTCGTCCACCGCCATCTGGGACGCCGCCAGCGCGTAGTGGATGAACGTGTCCATCTTCTTGATCTCTTTGGCGTCGATGAAGTCGGCGGGATCGAAGTCCTTGACCTCGGCGGCGATCCGGCAGTCGAAAAGGGAAGGATCGAATCGCGTGATGCGGCGGACGCCCGACTCCCCTCGGACGAGGGCGGGCCAGGACTTCTCGACGCCCGTCCCGAGGGGGGTGACGAGGCCCAAGCCCGTGACGGCAACGCGGCGTTTGGCGGTCAGGTCCATGCGAGGATGTCAGGGGATGGAGAAATCCTCAGGCGGACCGTTTCTCGATGTAGTCGACGGCGTCCTGGACCTTGGCGATCTTCTCCGCCTCTTCGTCGGGGATCTCGATTCCGAACTCCTCCTCGAAGGCCATCACCAGCTCGACCGTGTCGAGGGAGTCGGCGCCCAGGTCTTCCACGAAAGAAGCATGGGGCGTGATGTCCTTGTCCTCGACGCCGAGTTGCTCGGCGATGATTTTCTTGACGCGTTCAGCGATGGCTGCCATGGGTCTCTTCACCTCCTGATTGGGTCCTGATTGGGAAAAGGGTTGCGCCCGGTCTGTTGCCAGAGGGCCTTGCTACATGTACATCCCGCCGTTCACGTGGAGGACCTGCCCCGTGATGTAGGACGCGTCGTCCGAGGCGAGGAACGAGACGGCGAGGGCGACGTCGTCGACGGTCCCCAGCCGGCCCATCGGGATCTGGGCCATCAAGGTCTTGCGGGCTTCCTCGGGAAGGGCCTGGGTCATGGCCGTGTCGATGAATCCGGGCGCGACGGCGTTGACCGTCACGCCCCGCTCGGCGTACTCGCGGGCGACCGTCTTGCTGAAGCCGATGAGGCCGGCCTTGGAGGCGGCGTAGTTGGCCTGTCCGGCGTTCCCCATCACGCCGACGATCGACGCGATGTTGACGATCCGTCCGTACCGCTGTTTGGACATGCTCCGGATTACCGCCTGGGTGCAGAGGAACGCGCCCTTGAGGTTCACGTTCAGCACGGCGTTCCATTCGTCGTCCTTCATCCGCACGAGGAGGTTGTCCCGCGTGATCCCGGCGTTGTTGACGAGGATGTCGATCCGGCCCATGGACGACAGGGCCTGGGAGACCATCTCTTTCACCGATTCGCCGTCGGCGACGTTGGCGGAGAGGCCGAGCGTGCGGGTCCCGTGGGCGGCGATCTGCGCGGCCGTTGACGCGGCGGCCTCCTGCTGGATGTCGGCGACGACCACGCCGGCCCCCCGGGCGGCGAGGAACTCCGCGATGGTGCGGCCGATCCCTTGAGCGGCCCCCGTGACGAGGGCGACTTTTCCTTCGTGCGTCCTGGGCATGGATGTCATGTCGTCTCCGAAGCGCGCATGATATTAGTCAAAGTCCCCGCGGATTTCAAGGCACAACTCCTATCAGGATGCTGAAAAAGTCCATCCATGGCTTTTTCAGCCACGACTTGCGCGAAGTGAATTCGCGCAAGTCTTTCAAATCGCTTGACACCAAATCTTCGCGATTTGGCGGTGCATCCCTGCACCGCGCGCAGGCTGCTGTTTTTCAGCAGCCTGATAAAAAATCGCTTTTTCCCGCGGTCAACGGGAAAGTCGATCTTTCAAGGACTTAAGGCCTTCGAGCCCCGAGACGGAGAGGACCTCGGCGTCCGGCAGAATCCGTTTGACCAGACCGCTCAAGACCCTGCCGGGGCCGATCTCGACGAACAGGCGGCATCCCTCCCGGCCCATCCGCCGGATCGACTCGTCCCAGCGGACGGCGGACGTAAGCTGGCGAAGGAGGGATGACCGGATTTCCTCCGGATCGGTCAGGGGCGCGGCGTCGGCGTTGTTGATGAGGGGGGTGCGAAGCCGCGCGAGGGGCAGGCGCGCGATGAGAGGGGCGAGAGCGTCCGCCGCGGGCCGCATGAGGGCGCAGTGGGACGGCACGCTGACGGGGAGCGGGACGAGCTTTCTCGCTCCCCGGTTCTTGAGTTCCTGGACGCATCGGTCGACGGCGGCGCTCGCGCCGGCAATGACGATCTGACCGGGGGCGTTGAAGTTGGCGGGCGTCAGGACGTCGCCGCGGGCCGCGTCCAGGCAGGCGGCCTCGACCGTCTCCGCGTCCGCCCCGAGGACGGCGACCATTTTTCCGTCTCCGGAGGGGACGGCGTCCTGCATGGCTTTTCCGCGCGCCCGGACGATCCGGAGAGCGTCCGCCAGGGGCAGACCTCCGGCCGCGAAGATCGCCGTATACTCGCCCAGGGAATGGCCGGCCACGGCAAGGGGAGGAGAAGGGAGATCTCCGATGGCGGCCCACGCGGCCGCGCTGACGGCGAGGATCGCGGGCTGGGTGTTGGCCGTTTTGTTGAGGTCCTCTTCCGGCCCTTCGAAACAGAGCCGGGAAAGCTCGAAACCGAGGACGCGATCGGCCTCGTCGAAGACCGACCGGGCGGCGGCGTTTTCCAGGAACAGCTCGCGGCCCATCCCGACGTGCTGCGACCCCTGGCCGGGAAAGATCAGACCGTATGGAATTGGTTGATCAGTTGCCATCGGTCGAATTGAAAATTGAAAATTGAAAATTGAAAATTGTAAGTCGTAAGTCGAGAGCGCAAAGAGCAACGCATGCCTGGTTGGTTTTCGGATTTACAATTTGAAATTTCCAATTTCCAATTTCCAATCGTTGGTCTCTACTCATTACCACCGCACGACCGCCGATCCCCACGTGAGCCCGCCGCCGAACGCCTCGAAGAGGACGATTTCTCCTTCCGACAGGCGATGCTCGCGGACGGCCTCGTCCAGGGCGATGGGAATGGACGCGGCCGACGTGTTGCCGTACCGGTCGAGATTGACGAAAACGCGCGACATGGGCAGGCCGAGCCGCTTGGCCGTGGCTTGGATGATCCGCATGTTGGCTTGATGGGGGATCAGGAGCGCGATGTCGGATGCGTCGAGCTGGTTGGCCTCCAGTGCCTCCCGCGCGGCCTGTTCGAGCGTCCGGACGGCGACGCGAAACGTTTCGTTTCCTTTCATCCGGATCGTTTGGGGGCGTGGGGCGGTCTTCGCCGACCGGACTTGATCGAGGGCGGTCGGCGGCCCCCCTCCGACGATGGAGCCGACGCTCGGGACGTTCAGAAGCTCCCATTGAGAACCGTCCGCGTGGAGATGAACCGACAGCAGGCCGTGCTTCGCGGAGTCGGCGCGAAGGACGACGGCGCCGGCCCCGTCTCCGAAGAGGACGCAGGTCGAACGGTCCGTCCAATCGACGATCCGGGAGAACAGTTCCGCGCCGATGAGCAGGACGGTGCGGGCGGCGCCCGTCTTGATGTACTGGTCCGCGACGGAGAGTCCGTAGATGAATCCGGAGCAGGCGGCCGAGATGTCGAAGGCGGGGCCGGTTCGGGCGCCGAGGCGGTCTTGAACGAGGCAGGCGGTCGCGGGGAAGAACATATCGGGCGTCGCCGTCGCGACGAGGACGAGGTCGATTTCGCGGGGCTTGACGTGGGCGGCGCCGAGGGCAAGCCGGGCCGCGCGCAGGGCGAGCTCGGACGTGGTCTCGTCCGGGCCGGCGATGCGCCTCTCCTTGATTCCCGTCCGCTCCGTGATCCAGGCGTCGGTGGTGTCGACCAGTTTCTCGAGATCGTGGTTCGTGAGCACGCGGGCGGGAACGTACGAGCCGGTCCCGATGATTCGCGACCGCTTCATGCCGGAATCGTGCCCTGCGGGGAGGGGGCGCCGCTCTCGGCGCCCGGTGGAGCGGGGGCGGGGACGTAGCGGGCGAGCCACTCCACGATCCGCTCGTTGAGGTTCGCCCGGGCCAGCCCCTCGGCCACGCGGAGGGCGTTGCCGATGGCCTTGGCCGATGAGCGGCCGTGGGAGATCACGACGACGCCCTTGACGCCGAGAAGAGGAGCGCCGCCGTATTCCGAGTAGTCCACGCGGCGGCGGAACGCCTGGAACGCGGGCTTGAGCATCGCGTACCCCAAGCGATGGCGGACGCTCCTCTCGATTTCCCGCGAGAAGAAAAGGTTGAGGGAGTCGGCCAGACCTTCGCTGATCTTGAGCGCGACGTTGCCGATGAACCCGTCGCAGACGACGACGTCCGCCGCGCCCTGGAAGACGTCCCGGCCCTCGAGGTTCCCGACGAAGGGAAGGCCCGAGCTCTCGAGAAGGCGATGGGCCTCGCGGGTGAGATCGTTTCCCTTGGCGGCTTCTTCGCCGATCGACAAGAGGCCGACGCTCGGTTCGTACGTTCCGAACTTCCACCTCGCGTACGCGGAGCCCATGACGGCGAAATGGAGGAGGTGCTCGGCTTTGCAGTCGATGGTGGCGCCGGCGTCGATCAGGACGGAATGGCCGTTTTGATGGGGGACGAGGGCGGCGATGGCCGGGCGCTCCACGCCGGGAAGCGTCCCCAGGACGACGGTCGCGGCGGCCATCGTGGCCCCCGTGTGACCGGCCGAGACGACGGCGGCCACGTCGCCGTTTTTGAGGGCGTCGATCGCGACGCGGATGGACGCATTGCGCTTGCGGCGAAGGGGCGTCGCGGAGGGCTCGTCCATCCCGACGACTTCCGATGCCGCGCGGACCTCGAGCGAAGGACGAATTCCCCGGGAGGCCGTTTCGGCGGCGATGCGCTCAGGGTCGCCGAACAGCACGACGCTCGCCGAGGACGAGCGCAGGGCAAGGGCGGCCCCTTCGACCGCCGCCGCCGGCGCGAAGTCTCCGCCCATCGCGTCCAGCCCGATGCGGAGGGGCAGATCATTCTGGTTGGGCCACATATCGCGCGCCGCCAATGCGCCGGCAACGGGAGAGGTCAGATTTCTTCGACCGGGACGACTTCCCGTCCCTTGTAGGTCCCGCAGTTTCCGCAGACGTGATGGGGGAGCTTCGGTTCCCGGCACTGCGGGCAGACGGATACGCCGGGCACCGCGAGCTTCTTGTGCGTTCGCCTCTTGTCGCGGCGGGATTTCGAAATCTTATGCTTGGGATTTCCCATGAGATCGCTCCTTTTTCTTCTTCGGTCCGGGTTCGGTCCGTTTCTCGTGAAACGGTTCCTGCTTCATCAGCGCCGAGAGCGCGTTGAACGGCGATTCGCCGCGGTCTTCATGCCCGGCGCACGGGGCTTCGTTCAAATTGCTTCCGCAGACGGGGCAGAGTCCGCGGCAGTCTTCCTTGCAGACCGGCGACATCGGAAGCGAGAGCTGGACCTGCTCGTAGACGAGGTCAGCGAGGTCGATCTCCTCGTTTCGATAGCAGGCGGCGTTCATCTCCTCACCCGAGAGGAGGCGCTCCTTGTCGAGGGCCGAGTCGTCCAGCGAATCGGCCGGGATGTAATCGAGCCGGACCACGGCGGCGACGGGGACGGGAAACTCCGTCAGGCATCGGCCGCATTGGCACTCCAAGCCGGCCGAAACGCGGCCCCTCACCCGGACCGTCGTCCCGACCCGGTTCAACTCCAACTCGTACCGGGCCGGCGCCGGGAACCAGCAGGGCTCGCCCCCCGTGCGCGAACCCGGCTCGATCGTCTGCTCGCCCGAGATCGACAGGCCCTCGTCCGGGATGTCGACGATCTTGATTTGCACCAGATCCTCCCGGGCGGGGCTCGATCAAGGGGACCGTCGCTCGAAAAGCCCGGTTTTCCGGGTCGGCTGGGTGGGATTCTTGGCCGCCGTGCTCGCCCTAACAGTCAGATAATGCGAGAAAAAGTTGCCGAATTATAGGGAGCGGCGGCTTAGCTGTCAAGGAGATTGGGCGGGAGATTGGGCAGGAGTGGGCAGGAGATTGGGCGGGGGGATGGAGTGAGTCGGGCGAAGGGTCTCGTTCCACGCCCTTGCGGGATTGGGGTATCGCCGACGGGTCTTGTAGGGCAACCCTTCAGGGTTGCTTTTGCAAGGCTGAAGCCTTGCCCTACGGGGAGAGCTTCTTAAGACGCGGACATTCACACCTTGTTTAGGTTTGGGTGTTCAACCTGTTGACTTCCCAAGACCCAGGTTGTATGTTTTGGCAGGAATGCCGCGGGCTTCGATGGGAATGCGGTCAGTTCTTGTGTCAGCGTGCCTGGTGGGCAGGCGTTGCCGCCATGATGGGGATCACTGCGAAGTCCCCTGGCTCCGTGAGAAGCTTATTCGGAAGGGTTACGAGATCGCCGCCTTCTGTCCCGAGGAGGCGGGTGGACTTCCGACGCCGCGCTCTTCCGCCCGGATCGCGGGCGGCGGAGGGGGCGCTGTCCTCGACGGCGAGGCGGCGGTTCTTAGCCGCGACGGTTCCGACGTGACGAGAGCGTTTGTGCTGGGGGCCGAAGAGGCCGCTCGTCTCGCGAGTGTTTCGGGAGCGGGGCTGGCGATCCTGAAGGATCGAAGCCCCTCGTGCGGGGTGCGCGAGATTTGGCGTGAGGGGCTGATTGTCTCGGGAGAAGGAGTCACGACGGCGCTCCTCAGGCGTTGCGGGGTCCGGGTCATGACGGCGGAAGAGTGGTCTGTTGATCCCGATTCGCGATGAGAATCCCGTCCACATCGTCCCCTTCGTCACGATCGGGATTCTCGCCGTCAATATCGCCGTCTTCCTGCTCGAGATCGCGTCGCCGGACGGGGGAGAGGGCATCATCCGCCGGTTCGGCGCGATTCCGTTTCGTCTCGCTTCGGGAGGGACCGGGTCTCTAACGGACTACGTGACCGTCGGGACGTCCATGTTTCTTCATGGCGGTCTGTTCCACCTGGCGGGAAACATGCTCTTCCTGTGGATCTTCGGAAACAACGTGGAGGAGCATCTGGGGAGCATACGGTTCCTCCTCTTCTACGCGTTCTGCGGCGCGGCGGCGGCGGCGGCCCACATCGTCTCGGCGCCGGGCTCGGTCATTCCGATGATCGGGGCGTCGGGGGCCGTGGCGGGGGTGATGGGGGCCTACGTGATCCTGTTCCCCCGGGCACGCATCGTCACGCTCGTTTTTCTGGGGTTCCTGGTCCAGATGGTCCGCCTGCCCGCGGTCCTGTGGATCGGCATATGGTTCCTCATTCAGTTCGTGAGCGCGGTGGCGGGCGGCACGGCCGAATCGGGGGGCGTGGCCTGGATGGCGCACGTGGGAGGATTTGGAGCAGGCCTCGCCCTCATGTCGGTGGAGCGGCTTCTGTGTCCGCGGCTTGGCGGGGGCCGCGAAGCGGCGGGATTGTAATCGTGCGATGTCCGGAGGGGGTATGATCGTTCGCTGTTCTTCCTGCGGTGTAAAGCTCAAGATCGATGAATCGAAAATCCCCGGGGCGGGGGCCAAGGTCCGTTGCCCCAAGTGCCAGACGATCTTTCCGGTGACACCCGCGGGGGCCCGGCCGGAAGTGAAGGAGGCGCCTCCGCCTCCCCCGGTTCGTGAAGAGCCCGCCGCGGCGGTCCGCCGGCCGGAGCCGCCCGTCGTCGAACGGCCCGTTGCCGCGCCCGAGCCGGTCAGGCGGTTGACCGACCTCCCGAACAGGAACGTCGTCGTGGCGATCGAGGAGGCGGAGACGGCCGTGAAGGTACAGGGTGTCCTTTCGGGCGCGGGGTTCAGTCCCGTCGCCGCCCGCGACGGTCTCGACGCGATCGTCCGGATCGAGCGGGAACGTCCCGTCGCCGCGGTCCTGGGCGTGTCTCTCGGCAAGGTGCTCGGGGTCGATATCTGCGAATACTTCAAGGCCGACCCGGAGACGAAATCGATCGTCCATGTCCTCGTGCCTTCGGCGTACGACTCCACCCGGTACACCCGCCCCGCGACGGATCTCTACTCGGCGGACGCGATGGTGAGGAACGATGAAATCGAGAAACGTTTGGTGGAGAAGCTGATCGGGGCACTTGGTCTCGGCGCGCCGCGGGAGCGGGTCGAGGAGCCGGCAGGCGGTCCGCCCGTTCCGGTGGAACGGCCGCCGGTCGCGCCCCCGGCGTTCGAGATTCCCGCGCCACCGCCTCCTCCGCCCGCGCCCGAGATTCCGGCCGCTCAAGCGGAAGGAGTGGGGAGGGCCCGGCGCTTCGCTCGAACGATTCTTTCCGATATTGCGTTGTACAATCCGAAGGTGGTAGAAGAAGGCATTCGGATCGGCTCTTTGCGGGAAGCTCTCAAGGGGGAGATCCAGGAAGGGAAGGATCTCTATGCTCTGCGGATTCCGGAAGAAGTCCGGCGCCTCGGGGATTTTTACGAGGAGGCCATTACTGAGTTCATCGAAAAACGCCGTCGAGCGGCAGGGCAGTAGGCGAGATTTTCTGACTTGACATCCTGGTTTCACCCCTTTAGCATAACCACTGGATAAATCAACGATACGGGGCGTAGCGCAGCCTGGTAGCGCACACGGTTCGGGACCGTGGAGTCGAAGGTTCAAATCCTTTCGCCCCGACCATTGACCCGCTTTCTTGAGGTTTACGTTCCGTGACCCGATAAGAGTTGAGACGAGCCTTTGGAGCCAGCCGTGGCATGAACCGTGGCCGATTTCCCGGGATGGATAACACCTAGCGGAGGGGGTGGCTGTGGGTTGGTCAAACTCAGGTGAGGATCTGGCCCGCGAGATGATTCTGGGTCCCGATTCGAAGGCGCCCGAGCAAGGGACGGACGCCGAATGGGTCGGGGCCGGAAACGGCGAACGCTCGGAATCCGCCGACGAGGCGGAATGGGGCCCGGTCCCCCGCGTCGAGCCGGAAGGGGATGAGGGTTCCCGCGGTTCTCCCGACGCGCTGAAGATATACCTTCGGGAGATCCGCAAAGCCAAGCTCCTCACCTTCGAGGAGGAGCAGGACCTGGGACGACGGATCCGGGCGGGGGACGTCGAGGCCCGGCAGCGGATGATCGAATCGAACCTCCGTCTCGTCGTCAACATCGGAAAGCGGTACATCGGCAGGGGCCTCCAGTTCCAGGACCTGATCGAGGAAGGGAACCTGGGGCTGATCAAGGCGGTCGAGAAGTTCGACCACGAGCGGGGGCTTCGGTTCTCGACGTACGCTTCCTGGTGGATCCGGCAGGCGATCGAGCGGGCCATCGTCAATCACGGCCGGACGATTCGTCTTCCGGTGCACATCAACGAACTTCTGAACACCATGATCCGGACGACGCGCAAGCTGGCCCGCGATCTCGGGCGGGACCCGACGGTGGAGGAAGTAGCGCAGGCCCTCAAGATCGGCCCGGACGTCGTCAGGGACCTTCTCGGAAAGGCGAGCCGGACGCTCTCGCTGGACATGGCGGTGGGAGACCGGGAGGAAGGATCGTTGGCCGATACCATCGAGGACGTGCAGAGTCAGTCTCCGATCGCCGCGGTGGAGGAAAACCGCCGGCAGCAGTGTCTCCGGGAGTGGATCAAACAGCTTCCCGAGAACGAGCGCCGGGTCGTGATCCGCCGGTTCGGGCTGGTGAGCGGCGAGGCCGAGACGCTCCAGGTCATCGGCGAGCGCCTGGGAATCACGCGGGAGCGGGTCCGCCAGATCGAGGCGTCGGGGCTCAAGAGGCTGAGAGCCATCTCGCAGAGGGCGCGGATCACACCGCCGTCCATTCTCTAGGAGGGAGGGTTCGTTGCTGGAACGGAAACCGGTCGACTTGAAGAGCCTCATCCGCGACATCCCGGATTTTCCCAAGAAGGGGATCCTCTTCCGGGACATCACCACTCTGCTCAAGGACAAGACGGCGTTTCAGAAGGTCGTTCAGCGGTTCGCCTCATACTACGAGGACGAGGAGATCGACAAGGTTGTCGGCATCGAGTCTCGGGGATTCATTCTGGGGGCGCCGCTTTCCTTTCTGCTGGCGGCGGGGTTCGTTCCCGTGCGGAAGCCGGGGAAACTTCCCGCCGACATCCACGAGGTGAAGTACGAGCTCGAGTACGGGTCTGGGACCCTCGCCGTCCACCAGGACGCCATCGCCAAGGGGGAGCGCGTTCTCCTGGTCGATGACCTTCTCGCGACGGGAGGGACGATGGCCGCCGCGGTGGAGCTGATCCGGAAAATGGGCGGCGTGATCGTCGGCGTCGCTTTTCTCGTCGAGCTGGGAGACCTGGGCGGCCGCAAGAAACTTCCCGGCATCGACATCGTTTCGATGGTCACGTACTGATTCAGCCGACGTTCGATTCCACGCAATCCTCGCGTCTAGGCCCCTGCTTCGAGGCCCGGCCGGCCGCCCTCCTGTACGAGGACGACTGGCTGATGGCGTTCGACAAGCCGGCCGGCCTGCTCGTCCATCCGACGTTTCCGGACGGACGGCCGACGCTCATCGACCAGGCTCGCCTGATCCGTCCGGACGCGACGCTCATGCATCGTCTCGACCGGGAGACGTCCGGCGTCGTTCTCGTTACCAAGTCGCCAAAGGCGACGCGGTGGCTCGCCAAGGCTTTCCAGAAGAGAACGATCCAGAAGAATTATCTGGCCGTCGTCCACGGGGTCCCGCCGGAGCCGACGGGAACGATCGACGCCCCTTTGGGTCAGGCGGAGGGTTCGGAAGTCAGAATCCGGAGGGCGGTTGTCCGGACGGGGGGAGAGAAGGCCGTGACGGGTTTCCGCGTTCTCCAGAGCTTCAGCGGGTTTTCCCTTCTCGCCGTGAAGCCGTACACGGGCCGGCTTCACCAGATCCGCGTGCACCTGTCCTTTCTCGGCACCCCGGTCGTGGGCGACAAGATCTACGGACACGACGAGAGGGATTTCATCCGCTTTATCGAGACGGGGATGACGCCCGAGATGGAGACGCGCCTTCTTCTTGCGCGGCACGCCCTTCACGCCGCCCGGGTCGAATTCCTCCACCACAACCTGCGGAGAGACGTCGAGATTGCCGCGCCGCTTCCGGAAGACATGCGGGAGTTCATCGAGGCCCGCGGAGGGAGTACTGCGACGACGTTGGAGAGGGCTTCGATTGCTTAGCAGGCTGCCGAGAAACAGTCCCGTTGGGGCCCCCCGTGTCGTTTCAAGGCTGCTCAGCTTCGGCCGGAGGGCGCGCGTCCCCCTGCTGTTCATCCTTCGACACTTGATCCTCCCATGTTGCCTCATGGCGCCGGCGCTCGATGCGTTCGCGCTGACGGCGCAAGAAATCTACCGTAGAACCGAGGGAAACGTCCTTGCATTGGAGTTGCTCGACGAGAAGGGAGGCGTCGTTTCCTTCCTGACGGCGGTGGTTCTTGAGCAAGGGACGGCCGTGACCCAATGCGATTTGCTGGAAGGGGCGGCGGGTTTGAGGCTCCGATCGGGGGATACGCTCTTTCCGGCCAAGGTCGAACATCGGGACAGCGGTCGCAACCTTTGCATGCTCAGCGCCCCAGGCGCTGGCTCCCCACGGCCACAGGAAGTGAGGGACAGCGATCCCGAAGTAGGCACCCAGGTTTACGCGGTGAGCAACGCCCTTGGTTTGGGAGTCGGTATTGCGGAGGGAGTCGTCTCGGGAATCAGAAAATCCAGGGGCGAATCGTTCATTCAGTTTACCGCCGCCATTGCGCCCGGCTCGGAAGGCGGAGGTTTGTTCGACGCGGACGGACGGTTGGTGGGGCTGATCAACTACCGCCAACGGGACGGCCAGAATGTGAACTTTGCGCTCCCTGCTCGGTGGACGAAGGACATCAAGCAACGGGCCGCGAGCATCGACGCGGAGGGTGCTTGGCGCGCCAAGGCCGTGGCTCTTAACCGTGAATTGAAATGGGAAAATCTGGCCGAGCATGCGGCTGCCTGGACCCAGGCCCTGCAAGACAGCACGGAAGCTTGGCTGTGGCTCGGATTCGCGCAGGAACAGCGGAAGGATTGGCCGGCCGCCGAACATGCCTACCGCGAGGCTCTGCAACGCGGGCCCTCGGCGATCGAAGCGGGGATCGGCTTGGCAAAGGCATTGGCTGTACAAGGTAAGCCGAAGGAGGGTCTGGATGTCGCACGCTCGATGTTGGCTTATCGCCAGGAGGATGCGCGGATTTGGTTCACCATTGGTCTCGTGGAAGCGGCGCTTTCCCATCCCAACGAAGCCAGACAGGCATTCGAGCGCGCCGCGCGGCTTGCACCCTGGAACCGGGATGCGCACGCCGCTCTCGCCGGCATGGCCCGTCTCGGGGGCGATTGGTCCGGCGCGGTGGCGGCGCAACAACAGGTTGTCCGAATCGACTCCCAGAACCCGGTTGCGTGGGTTGAACTGGCGCAAATGTACCTCCTCGCCGGGCGAGCGGAGCGCGCGCTTGCCAGCGCCGATCGCGCGATCGACCTTGCTCCCACCAACGGTGACGCATGGATCTTCAAAGGGGGAGCCCTGCGCGCGCTCAAGCGTCATCGAGAAGCCATCGATGCCCTGAAGAAGGGGCTTGCTCTCCAACCCCATCGGCCGGCTTTGGGTTGGAGATGGCTGGGCGACATCTACTACCTCGATCTCCGTCTCTTCCCGGAAGCGATCGCCGCGTACCGGGAGGCGTCCCGACTGGAACCGGGGGATGCATCCCTTAGGGGTAGCCTGGCCGTCGCCTTGAAGGATAACTACCAATTCGAAGAGGCCCTCGCCTTGTTCGAACAACTCAAGACCGATAACCCGAACGATCCCTTCCCGTGGAGGCAGGTCGGTTTTGTGCACGGCTATCTGGCTCAAGCGGAGACCGCCATCCCCGCATACGAACAGTCGCTGAGCCTTGACCCCAAACAACCGAAGGTTTGGCTCGCCTTGATGGAGGCCTATCACACGGCTGGCCGCCAGGGGGACGTCAAACGCGTTTATCGGAAACTCCTGGCCCTGGATCCGGCATGGGCCGAGCGGGCCTACCGGAGCCTGATTCTTCCTTATGGGGTGGCGCCATGAGGAGGCGGCTCTTCATTCCGCTATTTTTGCGGCCGCTGTTCTTGTGGCCGCTGTTCTTGTGGGCCGTACCCGCGCAGGCCGGCGAAGCGGAGCGCGTGTTTGAAAGTGTCCGCGATTCGGTCGTCACTATAACCACGCTCGACGAGCGAGGGCAGATTGACGGGGAAGGAAGCGGCGTCGTTGTTGCCCCCGGTTTGGTAATAACCAACTGTCATGTTGTGCAGGAGGCTTCCGCGATCCGCGTGCGCTCCGGCGACAAGGAGTTCAACTCCTCCGTGATGTTGTGGGATGCGCAGAGGGATCTCTGCCGGTTGGAGGTGTCCGGGCTGGCGGCGCCCACGGTGAGAATTCGGGGATATCGCGATGTTCAGGCCGGTGAATCCGTCTACGCTGTGGGCAATCCCCTGGGTTTCGGGCTCTCCGTCAGCGCCGGCATCGTGTCGGCCATCGGCCGATTCAGGGGCGAACCGCAGGTCTTCACAAGCGCGCCTATTTCTCCGGGTTCCAGCGGGGGCGGTCTGTTCGACTCCCAGGGCCGATTGATCGGCGTGACCACCCGGCTTTTTAGCGGCGCGCAGAATCTGAATGTCGCTTTGCCGGCGGACTGGATTACGGAACTTCCCCAGCGCGGCGCTCCCGCCCGGAAAGCGACGGTCGTAGCTGGCCCGGACCCGGACTGGCTGGCTCAAGCCGAGTCGTTGCGGACATCCGCCCAATGGACAAAGCTTGCCGAATGGGCGCGAAGTTGGCGCGAAACCTATCCGACCTCGGCGGAGGCCGGCGCGTTCCTGGGCCTGGCTCTATCGAACATGCGCCAATTACAGGAGGCCAAGGGGGTTCTTTTGACAGCGCTGCAACACGATCCGCGTCATGCGACGGCGCTCAGCTACCTGGCCAAGGTGCGCCGCGGATTGGGCGAGAAGGAAGCGGCAATGGTAGACCTCCGGCGTGCCCTGGCACTACGGCCGGCGCAAGGATATTTCCACCGGGCGCTTGCGGAATGGCAGCGCGACGATGGCGCCATAGACGAGGCGGTGAAGACCATTCAGACCGCTCTTCGGCTGCAGCCGTGGGACGAGATCCATTGGCAGACCCTGGGCGGATTGCGGCACGTGCAGAAGCGTTACGAGGAGGCGGTTGAGGCCTACCGGACGGTGTTGCGGCTGAACCCGAACAATCCGGCGGTCACCAGCAGTCTGGCCGGAGCGCTCGCCGCTCTTGGAGACGGAAACGCCGCGCGTCAAGTGCTGGCAACAATCTCGGCGGGCCAGGCATACGACGCGCTAACTTGGGTGAGTCTGGGTGTTCGGGAGGGGAAGCAAGGACGAAATGCGGAGGCGGAGCGAGCGTTTCGGAAGGCGTTAGAGATCGATCCCGCCATGCCGGAGGCTTGGCACAACCTTGCCTTCTCTTTGATGAGAACAAACCGCACCAAGGATGCGGAGGATGCGTTGCGTCACGCATTGAAATACAAACCAGACTTCGCGCGGGCCTGGGCGGATCTGGGCGTCTTGCTGAGCCAGCGCGGCGACAAGTCCCAAGCCAGGGAGGCTTTCGAGAAGGCTGCGGCGGCGGACTCCTCTTTTTCATTCGCGTGGTACAACCTCGCAATCGTTCGGCGTGAGTTGCGCGATCTGCCCGGAGCGGCAATGGCGGCCGACGCGGCGGCCCGACTCGACCCATCCAACGGCGCGGTCCGGGCCTATTTGGGCGAGATACTTCTCCGATTGGGGCGCCCGGAAGAAGCGCTCAAGGCTTTATTGGAAGCGGAAAGGCTCGACCCGAAGAACGGACTCGCCCTTGCAGGCCTCAGCATGTATTACGGGATGCGCGGGGAGCCCGGCAAGGCCCTTGGCTACGCGGAACGCGCCCTGGAGATCAATCCGGCGTCCCCCGAATCGTGGAGCAACAAGGGATACTCACTCCTGAAACTGAAGCGTTACCCGGAGGCCGTCAAAGCTTTAGAGACGGCCATTCGGTTGCAGCCCGATCTTGCGAATCCTTGGATCAATCTGGGGGAATCCTATCTGCATCAAAGGCAGCTGGGCAAAGCGATCGCCGCTTTGGAACAGGCCGTCAAGCTGGCGCCCACCGCCCCGGATGCGCGGCTCTACGTCGCCCAAGCATACACAACGAGCGGTCAGCACACGAAGGCGAAGGAACACCTCAATGCGTTGCTGGGACAGGCACCGAACCTCGTACCCGCCTGGTATCTCTTGGCCGCCGTGAATGTCGCGCAGGACAACAGGCAGGAGGCTTTGGAGGCGTACGCCAAGCTCAAGTCTTTAGATCCAACCAAGGCGCGCGAGTTGTGGGAGCGGAGCCGCAAACAAGGCCTGCCACTGAGTTTCGATCTTCCGGAGTGACCTTTTGGCGACGGGTCGGCTGGGTTGGCGGATGGAAAACGGATAGATATCAATCGAGTTTCAACTTGCTATTTCTCCGGCGTGGGGGGGGACGGGGGTGAGGGCGGCTTCTCGCCGTTGTTTCCCTTCTCGGGCCCCTCGGCCGCTTTTTCGGCGGGTTTTTCCTTCTGCTTCTCGGCCATTGCCGTCAGCCGGTCGACGACGGTCCGGTTGATCGTCCCTTCGGGGAACCGCCCGTCCGGCTCCCGTTCGCCCGCCTTCCGTCCCGTCAGGATCTCGAGCCCCTGCTCAACGTGGTCGATCGCGTAGATGTGGAACGATCCGGCGGCCACGGCGTCCACCACCTCGTCTTTGAGCATGAGATGCCTGATGTTGCGGCGGGGGATGACGACGCCCTGCGTGCCGGTCAGGCCCTGGGCTTTGCACACTTCGTAGAATCCTTCCACCTTCTCGTTGACCCCGCCGATGGGCTGGACCTCGCCGTGCTGGTTGATGGAGCCGGTCACCGCCAGGTCCTGCCGAAGAGGGATCTCCGTGATGGCCGAGAGGAGAGCGTACAGCTCGGCGGCGGAGGCCGAGTCCCCGTGGACCTCTCCGTAGGTTTGCTCGAAGGCGAGCGTGCCCGTGAGCGAGAGGGGCTTCTCCTGGGCGTAACGGCCCCCGAGGTATCCGGTGAGGATCATCACGCCCTTGCTGTGGGTCCGGCCCGACATCCGCACTTCCCGTTCGATGTTGACGACGCCGGCGCGCCCGAGATGGGTCCGCGCGGTGATCCGCGTCGGCCGGCCGAAGGCGTAGTCCCCCAGGTCGAAGACGGAGAGGCCGTTGACCTGTCCGACGGCCGTTCCTTCGACGGTGACGAGGAGGGTCCCCTCTTCGTACAACTCCTGGATCTTCTCCTCGATCAGGTTGGAGCGGTAGCGGCGCTCGTCGATGGTCTTCCGGACGTCGGGTTTCGCAACGACCGCCCGGCCCTCCGCGTGCGCCCAGTGAGAGGCCTCGCGGATGATGTCGGCGATCTCGGAGAAGCGGAGCGAGACCTTCCCGCGGTTCTCCGCCTCGCGGACCTCGTTGGAGACGAGCTCCGCGACGGCCTCCCGATCGAAGGGGAGCGCCCCCTCCTGGCCGGTGAGGCGCGCGATGAACCGGCCGTACGCTACGGCGTTCTCGGTCGTGAGACGGGTTTGCGTGTCGAAATCGGCCTTCACCTTGAATGCCTTGGCGAAGTCCTCGTCGTAGAGGCGGAGCAGGTAGTAGAGGAGCGGACTCCCGGTCAGGATGACGCGGACGTGGACCGGGATCGGCTCGGGCTTGATGCCTCCAGTGGCGATGAACCCGTACAGTTCTCCGATGTCCTCGATCTTGACCTCGTTCTTCTTGATAATGCGCTTGAGAGCGTCCCAGGAAAACGGCGACCGCAGGATGTCGAGCGCGTTCACGACCAGGAAGCCTCCGCCGGCGTTGAGAAGAGACCCGGCGCGGATCATCGTGAAGTCGGTGTAGAGCGCGCCCAGGCGGGACTTCTTTTCGATTCGGCCGATCAGGTTGTTGTAGGTCGGGTTCGTCTCCTCGACGAGGGGAGCGCCCTTGGATTCGGAGTGATCGACGAGGACGTTCACGCGGTACTTGACGTCGAACCGCTTGGGCTCGATCGCTTCGATGCCGGGAATCTGGATCGGCGATTCCTCCTGGGGAAGGAAGTCCTTGTAGTTCTCGAGAACGTCGGCATGAATCTCGTGGACGTGCTCGACGACTTTGGGAAGGTCCGGATACTTGCCGGCCAGGGCTTCGATCCGGTGCTCGGTTGCGTACCGGACGACGGACTCGTCGAGCTGCTGGACACGGGCGTTCGCTTCCTCGCGGAGGCGGCGCACCTGGCCGACGAGGGTCCGGATGTCCTCGCTCAGCTCCTTTTCCTTCGTCTGGATGTCCCGTTTTGTGGCCTCGTCGAGCTTCTGGAACTCCTCGGGCTGGATCGGTTTCCCCTTGTGAAGAGGAACGGCGAAGATACCGAGGCGCGTCGAGTTGATCTGAAATCCGAAGAGATGGGCCTTGCGTTCGAGATCGGCGGTGAGGGCGTCCCGGAGCCGGCCGAAATCCTCCTCGATCTTGTTGCGTTGAGTTTCGTAGTCCTTGCTCTGAAAGACCTTGGGGATCTCGTCCTTGAGGTCGCCGATCAGTTTTTCGATCTCGCGGGCGAACTCGCGGGCCTTGCCTGGCGGGAGCGACAGGGCCTTCGGCTGATCGGCCGCCTTGAAGTTGTGGACGTAGCACCAATCGGGCGGGGTCGGGCGGCCGGCGGCGATCTTCCGGATCATGGTGCGGACGATCGAGCTTCGTCCGGTCCCTGGGGCGCCGCAGACGAAGATGTTGAATCCCTGGTCCTCGATTCCGAGGCCGAATTCGACGGCGCGGACGGCGCGGTTCTGCCCGATGACCTCGTCGAGGGGATCGAGTTCGCGGGTGGTCGAGAAAGGAAAGGCGGCGGGATCGAGCGACCAGCGAAGCTCGGAAACGGGGACCTCGAATTCCGGGAGATTCACAGGGCCTCCTGGCGGGGAGTTCGAACAGACCGGCGGAATCGTACAGGGAGGGTCGAGGCCTGTCAAGCGGGCGAACAGCGGGCTGCGCGGTGTTGCGAGCGGGCGGACAGCGGGTGTTGCGAGCGGGCGGACAGCGGGCGGGCGGCGTCTGGCGGGTGGTCTGTTGTCGAGCGCCCGATTGCCCGAGGGTTCGGACCTGTGGTAGCCTTATGGCAAACGTGCACGAAGGGACCCGTGGCCCCGGTCGATATGATGCAGGAAACGGAGTACATCATCAGGCTTGGGCCTTCGGATCGATACCGACATAAGCATGTTCGGGAGAAAGGCCGGGTTTTCTCGTTCAGAGTCCAATATGAAACGAGAATGGGCGGTGAGTGGTTTCCGATTGTCCGATACGATACCGCGCACGGGTTTGCTCATCGTGACTTGTTTCGCAGGGACGGAAGCGTCACCAAGACGCCGATCTTCGTCGCCGACTACAATGACGCGCTGACCTTTGCCGAAAACGATCTCAAGAGCAACTGGGAATCTTACAAGGCGCGATTTTCTGGAGGATCGGAATGGATAACGAGAGGTTGCTGATCGAGCGGAACCTTGAGTTGAGCGCGGAATTCAGCCGGTATCTTTTTGAGCATCCCGAGATCGCCGAGAAGATTCCCCTTGGGGCGGAGTTGATCCTGTTGCCGGAGTTCGACGATGAACTCAAGACCTATAACCTGTCCCTCGGCGGAGGGATCGAGGCCGAAGGGGGCAAGGTGATCTACGTGTCCATCAGTCGTCTTCGTCCCAAGTTTCTTTCGAGAATCGAGGACGTGGAGTTCAAATCCGTCGCGTAGGAGTGGATCCCTGTCCTCCGCAAAAACTCCTTCCGAGGGCAAAAGCGGGCTCTGAAGGTGGATCTCTTGACTGCGTCGGGCGGCTTCGCTACAAGAAGCCCGTGGCCATATTGAAAACCCATCGCGGGCGATCCTGGACGGCCCGAGCGGCCTGCCTGCTGGTGCTATCGCTTCTTCCGTTCTTCCCTTCCCTCTCCCACGCCAGCCTTCCGCCCTCCGACAACCAACTCGTCTCGATCACCGACAACCTCGACGCATCCAAGAGCCTCTCCTTTTCCTACGACCTGAGCGGCAGCCTGATCTCAAAGACCCAGGGCGGGACGGCCACGGAGTACCTCTACGACGCCAGGAACGCCCTCACGGCCGTCAAGCAAGGCGCCTCCACCCTCGCCCTCTTCGCCTACGACGCCGAGGGGAGGAGGCGGGAGAAGGTCGGCCTGGACGGCCTCGTCCGGTACGTCCGCGACGGGGAGAGCGTCCTCCTCGAGACCGACGTCGCCGGGGCCGCCGTCGTCAAGTACGAGCAGGCGGGGAGCCGGCTCGTCTCCCTCACCCACGCCACCCAAGGCCGGCAGTACTACCTCCAGGACGCCCTCGGCACCACGGCCAACCTCACCACGGCCGCGGGATACATCCAGGCCACCTACCAGTCGGGCGCCTGGGGCAGCACGAGAAAGACGCTCGGGAGCAGCGTCAACACGCGCCTCTTCACGGGCAAAGAGCGCGACGTCGAGACCGGCCTCTACTACTTCGGCGCCCGGTACTACGACCCGGAGACAGGCCGCTTCCTCACTGCGGACCCGTACCCGGGCGACGTCCTCACCCCGCCGAGCCTGCACCGGTATCTCTACGCCTATGGGAACCCGGTGAGGTATATTGATCCCACGGGGAGAATGGTGGAAGAACTGTTCCCGGAGCACCTGGAAGAGAAGGGGCTCACGGATGCGGATCTCAACGATGCGGGGGCGGTAGTGGAGGAGAGCCTGGTCCGAGGCCAGAAACGGATCGAGCAAGATGGGAGCGTGGAGGCGCGGGTCGTGAACAACCTGTTCTTCAAGCCCGCTCAGGGGGTCATGGGCCTCAAGGAGGCGTTCGAGGAAGAGGCCCGGCGCAGGGCAAGGCATCGGGGACGTTGGGCAAGGCATCGGGCATCGGGGACGTTGTAAAGTATGTCAAGTTGTGGTAGGTATGGGGTCATGCCGAGACAGGCGAGGCTGGATGCGCCGGGTGTTTTGCACCATGT
>JACPZO010000190.1 GCA_016195465.1 Nitrospirota bacterium | reverse complement strand
TTCACCTGCGAGTACGAGGTCCCGCGCATCGCGTTCGTCAACAAGATGGACCGGGAGCGGGCGAATTTCTTCCGCGCGATCGGCGACATGGAGAAGGCGTTCGTCCGGGAGGGGCTGGCTGTCCAGATCCCCATCGGCGCCGAGGCCGGCTTCAAGGGGCACGTCGATCTCGTCACGATGAAGGCCTGGACGTCGCCGGCGAACGGCGGCCCCGAGACGGTAGGCGAGATTCCGCCCGAGCTCGCGGGAGAGGCGGCGGCCTACCGGAAGAAGCTCGTGGAGAAGGCGGCCGAGACGGACGATGCTTTGCTGGAGAAGTACCTGGACGCGGGAGATCTGACGGAGAACGAGATTCGGGCCGGTCTTCGGAGCGGGACGATTCACGGCGACTTCGTGCCGGTCCTCTGCGGTTCCGCCCTCAAGGGGATCGGAGCCAGGGCGCTCCTGGATGCGCTGATCTCGTACCTTCCCGGACCTGAGGAGAAGGCGGGGATCACGCCGATCATCGGGACCGACCCCAAGGGGGGAAAGGCGGTGACGCGCCGCCCCGCGAAGGACGAGCCCTTCTCGGGCCTTGTCTTCAAGACGGTGGCCGACCCGTTTGCGGGAAGGCTTTCCCTCGTCCGGATCTATTCCGGGCGTCTCAAGCCGGACTCGACGGTCTACAACGTGACGAGGAGCGCCCGGGAGCGCGTGGGGACGGTCTTCTCGCTCGTGGGGAAGAAGCAGACGCCGCTTACGGAAGCCGGTCCGGGCCAGGTTGTCGCCCTCCCCAAGCTCAAGGAGACCCTGACGGGCGACACGCTCGCGGACGAACATCATCCCATCCTCTTCGCGCCGGCCAAACATCCCGAGCCGGTCATCTCGTTCGCCCTGGCTCCCCGGGGGAAGACGGATGACGACAAGGTGAGCGCGGGGATCGCGCGGATCCTGGAGGAAGACCCCGCCCTCCGGTACCACTGGGACGAGGAGACGCGCGAGATGATCCTGGGCGGGATGGGGCAGGTCCACCTGGAAGTGGCCCTGGAGCGGCTCAAGAGGAAGTTCGGCGCGGACGTTGAGATGAAGACGCCGAAGGTCCCCTACCACGAAACGATCCGCGGCAAGGCCCGGGTCCAGGGAAGGTACAAGAAACAGACCGGCGGCCATGGCCAGTACGGCGACTGCTGGCTCTCCGTGGAACCCCTTTCCCGCGGGGGAGGGTTCGAATTCGTCGACAAGATCGTCGGCGGCGCGATCCCTCGCCAGTACGTTCCCGCCGTGGAAAAAGGAGTCGTCGAGGCGCTCAAGGAGGGGGTCCTGGCCGGCTGTCCCGTCGTCGACGTCCGCGTGACGGTGGACGACGGCTCGTACCACACGGTCGATTCGTCGGAGATGGCGTTCAAGATCGCCGGATCGATGGCCGTCAAGAAAGCCCTGGCCGAATCGAAACCCGTCTTGCTCGAGCCGGTGATGTCGGTCGAGGTCGACGTGCCGGACGAGGCCCTCGGCGCGGTGATCGGCGATCTCAACGGCCGCCGCGGGAAGGTCCAGGGGGTCGATCCCCAGGCGGGCGGCCAGAAGATCCGCTCTCTTGTCCCGATGGCCGAAATGCTGACGTACGCCCAGTCACTGAATCCCCTGACGGCCGGGCGCGGGATGTATACGATGGAGTTTTCGCATTACGAGGAAGTGCCGAGCCATCTGGCGGCGAAGATCGTCTCGGCTCGGAAGGGAGAGGACGAATCCGCCCGGAAACACTGACGGAGAGGGAATTCCCGGGCGATCGAGCGGTTTTTCCCTTTTCATTCCTTGACTTGACAGGGTTCATTCGGTAGTTTATTTAATTATCCTTTCCGAACGATAGAGGAGGGCGGAGTGTCCTCTGGCGGAGGAGGCGGATGACCAAGGCCGATATCGTCACAGAAGTCTATGAAAAGGTTGGCCTTTCCAAGAAGGAGGCCTCGGAGATCGTCGAATTCGTTCTCGATACGATCAAGAACACTCTCAAGGACGGCCAGACGGTCAAGCTTGCGGGTTTTGGGAACTTCGTTGTCCGGCAGAAGGGAAAGCGTAAGGGGCGCAATCCGAAGACGGGCGAGGAGATCGAGATCACCCCGCGGAAGGTCGTGACGTTCAAGCCCAGCATGGTGTTCAAGGGATACGTGGGAACGAGCAGCTCTCTTCCTTCCGAGAAGGCCGCCCCCGCCGGCGTAGCGGCGGAACACAAGTAGAAAGACCGGCGTCCAATGGCCAAGACCCAGGCATATTCCGCATCCGTTCCGGCGCCCGCTCTGATCGAAGAGAAGGGGCTTCCGGAAATCCCGAACAAGCTTTTCTTCAAGATCGGGGAGGTCAGCCGCGTCACGGGTGTCGAGCCGTACATCCTCCGCTACTGGGAGTCGGAATTTCCCGTCCTCCGGCCGCGGAAGAACAAATCCGGCCAGCGGGTCTACGTGAGAGGCGATCTCGAGATCATCCTGAAGATCAAGCAGATGCTCTATCAGGAGCGGTATACGATCGCCGGGGCCAAGAAGCGGCTGGCGGAGAAGGCGCCCCTCCGCAAGGCCCCCGAGGGAGGCCGCCATCCCCAGAACGCGGCTCTCGACCGGGTGAAGAAAGGGCTCCGTGAGCTCCTCGCCATTCTGGAAGCGAGCGACGGGAAGCCCTCCTGAAAAAATTCTTAGAAGCGGGGCGTAGCGCAGTCCGGTAGCGCACTCCTTTGGGGTGGGAGTGGTCGCTGGTTCAAATCCAGTCGCCCCGACCATAATCCGGCTCGGCCCGGTCGCAGTTATGGGCCGGGTCCGGTTCGTCGTCTTACCAGCCCGAACCTGCATTCAGCTGTCAGCGGTCTGCATACAGGGAAGCAATCAGCGGTCGGCCGTCAGCGGTCAGCAAACGCTGAAAGCTGAATGCTGAAAGCTGAAAGCTGACGGCTGATCGCTGAGCGCCTCCGGCAATGGTCATTCTTGTTTCGAACGATGACGGCGTTCACTCCACGGGGATCACCTCGCTGGCCGCCGGCCTTCGCGCCCTGGGCGACGTCTACATCGTCGCCCCCGACCGCGAGAGATCGGCCGCCGGCCATTCCCTGACGCTCCACCGGCCCCTCCTCGTCGAGAGACTCAAGGAGCGCGTGTTCTCGATTAACGGCACGCCGACGGACTGCGTGAACTTGGCCGTCAACGGTCTTCTTCCCAAGAAGCCGGACCTGGTCGTCTCCGGAATCAACAAGGGGGGGAACCTCGGGGACGACATCACCTACTCGGGGACCGTCTCGGCCGCCATGGAGGGGCTTCTCCTGGGAGTCCCCTCTTTCGCCGTCTCCCTCGTCGCCCGGTCGAACTTCAAGTTCCGGGCAGCCGCCGCCGTCGCCGTCGAGATCGCGCGGGACCTGATCGCCCGGAAGCTCCCCAAGGATACGCTCCTCAACGTCAACGTCCCCAACCTCCCCCTTTCGCGGATCCGGGGAGTCTCGGTGACGCACCAGGGAAAGAGGATCTTCAGCAAGGACGACATCGTGGCGGTCAAGGACCCCCGCGGCCGGACTCACTACTGGGTCGGAGGCGGCGACCTGGGGTGGGAGGACCGGCGCGGGTCGGACTTCGAGGCGATCGGCCAGGGGCGGGTCAGCGTGACGCCGATCCACCTGGACCTGACGAACTACACGACGATGGGCCGGCTCCGCTCCATGGGGCGGCGCGTCAGCCGGTCGCTCGGGTCGTGACCGAACGGGATCCCTACGCCGCGCTCCGGGAGGAGATGGTCGAGCTCCAGCTCGCCGCCCGGGGAATCCGCGACGCGCGCGTGCTCCAGGCCATGCGCGAGGTCCCCCGCGAACGGTTCGTCGATCCCATCTACCTGTCGCGCGCGTATGACGATTCGGCCCTTCCCATCGGCTACGGCCAGACGATCTCCCAGCCCTACATGGTCGCCGTCATGACGGAAGCGCTCGATCTCAAGGGGGACGAGACGGTCCTGGAGGTCGGAACGGGTTCGGGGTACCAGGCGGCCGTTCTGTCGCGCCTGGCCCGGCGCGTCTTTACGATCGAGCGGATCGAGCCGCTCGCGGCGCTGGCGCGGGACCTTTTTCAAGAAATGGGAATCCGGAACGTGGTCGTTCGTTCGAGCGACGGAACGCAGGGTTGGCCGGAAGAGGCTCCGTTCGACGGAATCCTCGTGACGGCGGCGGCGCCGGCCGTTCCCCTTCCGCTCGTGGAGCAGTTGGCGGAGGGCGGGCGAATCGTCGTCCCCGTGGGGGACCTTGCGTTTCAGGAGCTCTTGATCGGGCGCAAGAAGGGCGGGCGCCTCGAGACGCGCGTCTCGACGGGCTGTGTCTTCGTCCCGCTGATCGGGCGGTTCGGGTGGCAAGACGAGAGACGGTGAATCGGGGAATCGGTGAATGGGTGAAACGGGGAAACGGTGAATCGGGGAAACGGAGGATTTCATGCTTCGCATCGCGACGCCTGAGGAGATCAGATCGGGAAAGGTGACCGACGTCTACTTCGCCCGGACGGCCGAGATCCTTCGGGCCAAGGGCGTGGACAAGAGGGTTCGGGCCGAGTTCATCGTGAAGGGATTTCCCCAAGGGTGGGAGTGGGCGATCCTGGCGGGCATCGAGGAGGCCGCCTGGGTCCTGAAGGACCGGCCCGTCACGCTCCGCGCGTTCCCCGAAGGGACGCCGTTCAGGACGTTCCAGCCGGTCATCGAGATCGAGGGGCGTTACCTCGACTTCGGCGTCCTCGAGACCGCCCTTCTCGGTCTCGTCTGCCAGGCCTCGGGGATCGCCACGAAAGCGGCGCGGTGCAAGAGGCTCGCGGGGGAGCGCGGTGTCGTCTCGTTCGGCGCCCGCCGGATGCATCCCGCGATCGCGCCGATGATCGAGCGAAACGCCTATATCGGCGGATGCGACGGCGTCGCCGTCGTCCTGTCGGCCGAGATGCTGGGGGAAGCGCCCATGGGAACGATGCCGCACGCGCTCATCCTCCTCATGGGGGATACCGTGGCGGCGACGAAGGCTTTCGACGAGGTCGTGGAGCCCGCCGTCCGCCGGGTCGCCCTGATCGACACGTTTCAGGACGAGAAGTTCGAGGCCATCCGCGTGGCCGAGGCGATGGGGAAGAAGCTGTTCGGCGTCCGCCTGGACACGCCCGGCTCGCGGAGGGGTTCGTTCTACCGGATCCTCGAGGAGACGCGGTGGGAGCTGAACCTCCGCGGATTCGAGCACGTGAAGCTCTTCGTCTCGGGCGGGATCGACGAGGCGGAGATCGAACAGCTCAACCCGTTCGTGGACGCATACGGCGTCGGGACGTCGATCAGCAACGCGCCCGTCGTCGATTTCGCCATGGATATCGTCGAGATCGACGGTCTCCCCGCCGCCAAGCGCGGGAAGATGTCCGGGAGCAAGCAGGTTCATCGGTGCGGCCGGTGCGGGTCGGACACGGTCCTGCCGCGGGACGCGCCGGCCCCCGCCTGCCGGGCGTGCGGCGGAGCGACCGAGCCGCTTCTCGTCGAGGTCGTCAGGAACGGGAAGCTCCTCGGGCCGTATCCCTCATCCCAGGAAGTCAGGGCCCGGGTGCTGGAGGCCTTGAAGAAGCCGCCGGTCGCCGGGGGGGCGGGAGGATAACGGGCGGCCCGCGGGAGGGACCGGAGAAATCCTCAGGCCCAAAGGCGAAAATTACGATAAGGGCGGTGGCCACTATCCGTTCCCTCCGAGAAGGGGGGATTCGGCATGAGGCCGAGAAAAGTCATGTAGGTTGGGTTAGCGGCTTTATCGCGTAACCCAACAAACCGAATATTCGCCTAGATGGTTTTGTTGGGTTACGGCGCAAAAAACCGCGCCTAACCCAACCTACACATCTACGGAGGATGTTCCGTAATTAATGGGTTCGGATACCAGGAGATGGAGATGCGGTCCCGGCGAAGGTGGTACGGTCTTGCGGCCAAGTTCAACCTCCTGACGATCTGGCTGATCCTCGCGACGACCGGGGGGACGGTCGCTCTCTTGATTCGGACCCAGGTGTCGGAGCACTACGCGGACCTCCTCCGCGACGGAGCGGCGCTCGCCGAGCACTTGTCGCAAAACAGCGAATACGCCGTCTTTACGCAGAACCCGGACGCACTGGCGCAGATCGTTCGAAGCCTGAAATCCTACCAGCACGTCGCGTACGTCCGGTTCGCGGACCTGAAGGGGCGCGTCTTGCACGAGAGCGTCGCGAACCCCTCCGTCGCGATCCCCCCCATGTCCGCCGCCCGGGAGCCCTTCGCCGACACAAGGGTCCGTTTCGCGGAGACGGCGGAAGGCCGGACCGGCGCGCGGTACATTGATCTTCTGGTTCCCGTCGTGGGCGCGTCGGCCAGCGATCCCACGCGGATGTTCCTCGACGTTGAAGGAAGCGGGGGCGAGAAGGACACGGTCGGCTTCATTCA
>JACPZO010000195.1 GCA_016195465.1 Nitrospirota bacterium | reverse complement strand
TCGACCGGAACCGCCGGATGTTCGAGCGGATGCTCCCCCTGGTCCAGCGGGGGAACGCGTTCATCGCCGTCGGCGCCGGCCACCTCGTGGGCGAGGACGGCCTGCTCCGCTTGATCGAGCGGCGGGGCTTCCGCGTACGGGCCGTCTACTGAGTCGGGGCTCGATGGAAGCGGCGGCCGCAGGCGTCGGGACGCCTTGCGGATACACGGCGGTCTTCACCCTCGCTTCGGTCCTGCTTCGAGGGCCGAGGGAGTTGAGGCATCGCGGGAGTTGCAAGGAACGGGGTACCGATTCTCTCTGGAAGTCCCCCGCTCGACGATGTTCTCCACGCCATCGTTGGCGGGAAGATCCTGGAGAACTACCCGGACCACCGCCGCGGCTCATGCTGTCTGGTCTCCGGTTCAAGCCGGCAGGGTCGGCCGCTTCATGTCGTGTGTACAACTGCCCAGCCGGTCCTTGTCATCATCACTGTCTACGAGCCGAAGACGCCGAAGTGGATGACTCCTTCCCAGAGGAGGCAACAATGAATTGCAGCATCAAAGGGTGCCCCGGACAATACGAGGAAAGGCAGATTGTGCACACGGTCCGCCATCACGGCCATGTCGTCGTGATCGACCATGTTCCGGCCGAAGTATGCCCGGTCTGCGGTGATACTCTCTTCAAACCCGAGACCGTCCGACACGTCGAACAACTGCTTCATTCCAAGGCTCGGCCCGCCGGTTCGGTTCCACTCTACGAATACGCCTGAGTTCCGGACCAAACGGGTAGGTTGTTACGGGGCCGGCGTGGGGACGTTGGTTCCCGGAGCGCGTTGTTCTCGACAGGCGGGTTGTTGTTGAAGACGGTCCTCGGGCGGTCGTTACCCTTCCGGACGCCATGCTCTGGTCCAGCGAGTCTAACAGGATGCTGAAAAAGTCCATCCATGGCTTTTTCAGCCACGACTTGCGCGAAGTGAATTCGCGCAAGTCTCACAAATCGCGCAAGAAAGAACCTTCGCGATTTGGCGGTGCATCCCTGCACCGCGCGCAGGCTGCTGTTTTTCAGCAGCCTGCTAACGCTTCTTTACATTGAAATTGACGCAGTCATTCCCGCGAAACCCGTCCCCGCATGTCGTTAGCGGGGAGCGGGAATCCAGGGCAATAAGACTGGATTCCGGGTCACGCCCGGAATGACGGATTGAAACCATTTTGGGACTCACTGCGCTGGCGTACCGAGTCCGCAGGCGGAGCCGGGCGGACGTTCTGTCCCGCACGTTGTCAGGGCGGAGACGGCTCTGGAACCCAGGACGCCAGCCGGTGTCTTATTCAGGAGAGGTGTTGGAAGAAGATCCGGACATCGAGTGGGTGCGGGCCTGCCAGGCCGGGGACGCGGATGCGTTCCAGCCGATCGTCCTGCGGAACCAGAAGCGGATCTACAACCTGGCGCTCCGGATGCTCAGGGACCCGGCGGAGGCCGAGGACCTGACGCAGGAGGCCTTCGTCGCGGCGTTCGAGCAGATCGGGAGCTTCCGGGGCGAGTCGGCGTTCTCCACATGGCTTTACCGGATCGCTGTCCGCCGAGCCTTGAACCGGATGCGGGACATGGGGCGGAGGCCGCTGGCCCATGCGTCGTCGCTCGACGATCCTCCCGTGGACGGCGCGCCGTCTCTCGACCTGCCGGACCCGTCGCCCGGTCCGGACGTGGTCCACGAGAGGCGCGAGACGCGCGCGGCGCTTGAGCGGGGACTGCTTGAGCTTTCGGCCGATTTCCGCATGGTCCTGATCCTTCGGGAGATGCAGGGTCTTTCGTACGATGAGATCGCGGAGATAGTGGGCGTGGAGGCGGGGACCGTGAAATCCCGGCTTCACAGGGCGAGGCTCGCGCTGGCCGAGCGGTGCCGGAGCGCGCTGGGAGAGGGGCGAAATGCCGTGCGATGAGATGAGAGAACGGCTCTCACCCTATCTCGAAGGGGAGTTGGGCGAGAGCGAGCGGCGGGCGCTCGAAGCCCATCTCAAAGAGTGCGCGGATTGCACCGCTCTTCTGGCCGTCCTCCGCGAGAGCGTTGCGTCGCTTCGCGCCATGCCGGAAGCGGAGCCCCCCGCGCACCTTGCGCGGAAGATCCAGCAGGCCGTGGCTGAAAGGGCTGCCGTACAGTCCCGGCCCCGCGCGACGTGGGGCTGGACATGGATGCCGGCGTTCGCGGCCGCGGCTTCCTTCCTCGCGATGATCGGCCTGAT
>JACPZO010000189.1 GCA_016195465.1 Nitrospirota bacterium | reverse complement strand
GACCTCCCGCCCTTTTCCGAGGATTTCTTCCCGGAAAAAACGGTTTTCCCGTAATGCCAGCTCGACTTCCCCAGGCGTGTAGACGAGGAGATCCGCCCCGACGTCAAGCCGACAAAGAAGCGCGACCTCGCGGAGCCGTTCGAAGAACGGCAAGGCCGTCTCCTTGACAATCAGGAGATCCAGGTCGCTCGTTTCATTCACCTCGCCAGTGGCGAGGGAACCGAAAAGGACGTCTCTCTCCGGCTTGTACTTCTCGGCAAGAACCTGGACGGCCTTCGAGAGCGCCTCTTCCAGGCGCTCCCGCCGTCCGGTCGCTCCTTGCGTCGTCACATCTCTCCCCTTGTCCAGCCGAGCCTCTTCCCCGACCTGCCAACCAATTCTCCCGCCGCGCCTCTCACACCGGCTCCGTCCCAAAGCAACCGGCGTAAACCCGGGGATTCTATCGCCTCTTTCCTTTCCAACCTCTCAAGGGATTACGCCCCATACTTTGGGGCTCGTCCCTTGACGTAATACCGACCATCCCAGAGCTCCAACTCCCCGCAACCTGCTAAGGCTTCCTCACAAGCGTCTCGCTCTTCTTCGCCAACAACACTCATTTCTATCAACTCTTCCGTCGTAAATGATATGCTCCCATGAATCGTTCCTTGAGCCTCCGCGGAGTAGCGGCGGATTTTCCCCCGCACGACCTTCACTTGTTCTTCGTGGCGCGCCATATCAAGACCCAACCGCACTTCTGCCATCCCTATCGACGACAACAACTGCTCATACCTATCGGTTCTTGTTAGTAGCGTGGCAATAGTGCGCATGGAGAATTCAAACGCTAAAGCAAGCAGTGACAGTACAACCCAGACTTTGGCCAACTGCGCCAATTCATCCGGTCTGGCTTTCCCAATGTAGGCCCCCCATAGAGAGTAACCAAGCGCAACAATGGTCCCAGGAACCGCGAGTTTCGGCACTGACCATGTCCGCTTCTCATCGGAGATCCTATTCGTCACATACGTCCTCAGTAACCCCAGTTTGGTTACATCGAACTTGCTCTTGATCTGGTCAACGTAAAAGACCTCGTCTCTGATAAACGCCATCTTCTTGGCCGCTTCCCATGCTCCACGACAGTCTATTCCGTAATTTCTTGCGTTTCTGGCCACCGTAGCGAGTTCAAGTTGAACCATCCACAGCATCATGAGGACAAAAAGCGCGAATGCCCCCCCGGCAATCCATCCCTCACTGACAAATGAGGGCGGTGGCATTTTGTCTTTCATTAGGCGGAAGACTTGCTCCGAAAATACGAAAGCAAGAGCAAGGACAAGAAAGACAACTCCGCTAACCTTGCCCCCTGGGGTTCCAAAGAAACGACACCAAGCCTCTCGGTGAAACCCTGCGTAGTCTCGAAACCGAGCAACTGTGTTTTCCAGATCCGCAACTGAATTGCTACAGCCTGAAACTTTTTCACTCATGGACACCTCTCCTCTGCGATCACCGCAGAACACGGTTGCACTACTACTACTACTTCTTCTTTTTCTTCTTCGTCGTCGTCCTCCGCTTTCGATAGAAGTCCGGCCAGCGTCTCGCCGATCAGGGCCGGGTTGTCCGTCACGGCCACTCCGGCCTTGCGGAGCGCCGCCATCTTCGACGCGGCCGTCCCCTGCCCGCCGGAGATGATCGCGCCGGCGTGCCCCATCCGCCGCCCCGGCGGCGCCGTCACGCCGGCGATGAACGCCACGACCGGCTTCGTCACATTTTCCCGGATGAAGTCGGCCGCGCGCTCCTCGGCGTCGCCGCCAATCTCGCCGATCATCACGATCGCGTCCGTCCCCGGGTCTTTCTGGAAGAGGTCCAGGACGTCGATGAAGTTCGTCCCGTTGAGCGGGTCTCCGCCGATCCCGATGCACGTCGACTGCCCCAGCCCCTGCTTCGTCACCTGCCAGACCGCCTCGTACGTGAGCGTCCCGGATCGGGAGACGATCCCCACGCGCCCCTTCTTGTGGATGAACCCCGGCATGATCCCGATCTTGGCCTCGCCCGGCGTGATGATGCCCGGGCAGTTGGGCCCGATCAGACGGCTCTCGCTCCCCGCGAGCCCCTTCTTCACGCGCATCATGTCGAGGACGGGGATCCCCTCCGTGATCGCGACGATGAGAGGGACCTTCGCGTCGGCCGCCTCGAGGACCGCGTCGGCCGCGAATGCCGGCGGGACGAATATGAGCGAGACGTTGGCTCCCGTCGCCGCCACGGCCTGGGCGACCGTATCGAACACGGGGACTTCCTTCCCGCTCGCCTCGCCCTTCCAGGTCGTCCCGCCCTTGCCGGGCGTCACGCCTCCCACGACGTTCGTCCCGTAGGCGAGGCACTGGTCGGCGTGGAAGGAACCCTCCTTCCCCGTGAGACCCTGGACGACGACTCTCGAATTCCTCCCGACGAGAACGCTCATCGTCCGGCCCTCCCGGCGAGACCCACCACCTTCTTCGCCCCTTCCCACATCGTGTCCGCCACCTCCAGGTTGAGGCTCGATTCGGCCAGCATCTTCTTCCCTTCCTCCGCGTTCGTCCCGTCGAGCCGGACGACGAGCGGAACGCTCACGTTCACTTCCTTCGCCGCCTCGATGATCCCTCCGGCGATCCGGTCGCACCGGACGATCCCGCCGAAGATGTTGACGAAGACCCCCTTCACGTTCGGGTCGGCGAGAAGGATCTGAAACGCCTCCTTGACCGTTTCCTTGGAGGCTCCGCCGCCCACGTCGAGGAAGTTCGCCGGCTCCCCCCCGGCCAGCTTGATCACGTCCATCGTCGCCATGGCGAGACCCGCGCCGTTGACCATGCAGCCGATCGTGCCGTCGAGCTTCACGTAGTTGAGATTGTGCTCCGACGCCCGGACTTCGAGAGGGTCCTCCTCGTCGAGGTCGCGGAATCCCCGGACGTCCTCGTGGCGGAAGAGACCGTTGTCGTCGAACGACATCTTCCCGTCGAGGGCGATAAAGCCCCCCTCGGCCGTGAGAACGAGCGGGTTGATCTCGACGAGCGAGGCGTCTTTCTCCATCAGGAGGCGGTAGAGGTTCCCGATCAGCTTCGCGAACGGCCCGATCGTCTCCTTCGAGAGACCCAGACCGAAGGCGAGCTTCCGCCCGTGGAACGGCTGGTATCCGGTCACGGGATCGATCAGCACTTTGATGATCTTCTCCGGATGCTTGGCGGCGACCTCTTCGATCTCCATCCCGCCCTCGCGGCTCGCGACGACGGCGATCGAGGCCGTCCCGCGGTCCACAAGGAGGGAGAGGTAGAACTCGTGGGCGATGTTCACGCCCTCCTCGATCAGGAGCCTCTTCACTTCCTTCCCCGCCGCGCCGGTCTGGGGCGTCACGAGGCGCTTGCCGAGGATCTCGCCGGCCAGGGTCGAGACCTGCGACTTGTCTCTGGCGATCTTGACGCCGCCCGCCTTGCCGCGGCCTCCGGCGTGGATCTGCGCCTTGACGACGGTCACGGGCGAAGAAAGCTCCTTCGCCGCATCTTCCGCCTCTGCCGGCGTCCAGACATCCCGCCCCCGCGGAACCGGCACGCCGAACTTCCCGAACAACTGCTTGGCCTGGAACTCATGGACGTTCACTGCGTCCGCCTCCTGTCTCTGGAGTTGAAAGCTCCCCATGGAACACCCCCTCTCCCCCCGGGAGAGGGCTGGGGTGAGGGATCTCAGCCGCCTCGGCGATTCTCAAGAACACCCCTTCAAGATTCTGCAGGACGTCAAGGTTGCTGAATCTCAGCAATCCGTATCCTTGTTTGCCAAGCAGAACGGCTCTTGTCCTGTCTTTCTCTGTTCCTTCCGCCGTATAGTGCTGCCCGCCGTCCAATTCAATGCACAGCTTTTTCTCATGACAATAGAAGTCGACGATGTACCCGAGTATTGGTTGCTGGCGTCTAAACTTCAGACCAAGCAGCCGGCGGTCCCGCAAAACAGACCAGAGCAACGCCTCCGCGTCAGTTTGCTCCCTCCTCAGTCCTCGGACGAACCGAAGGAACTCGACGCCCAATGCAACCTTCCGCCCAGCCACAGCGCATGGTCCCTCACCCTTACCCTCTCCCAGAGGGAGAGGGAACAATCGAGAACCGTCTTTCATTCTGGCCTTCCCCCCAACCTAGCCCGCTCTCTGCCTCGCGTACGTCGGCACGAGGATCGGCCCAACGATCGGCTCCTCGATCCCCGCCTCCTTGAGCGCCGCCCGGTGCCGCACGACGTGATCGAGCGTCAGACGGCCGTGTTCGGTCTCCCTCGACCGCCTCGCCGCGGCCGCGCCGGCCCTCCGGCCGAAAACAACGACGTCCAGAAGCGAGTTCCCCATCAGCCGGTTCCGGCCGTGGATCCCGCCCGCCGCCTCGCCCGCCGCGAAAAGGTTCGGCACGGAGGTCTCTCCAGTCTCGTCAATCCTGATCCCCCCGTTCTGGTAGTGAAGCGTGGGATAGACCAGGATCGCCTGTTTCGAGATGTCCAAGTCTACGCGCGTGAACTGGCGGACCATGTTCGGGAAACGCGCTTGCAGGGTCCCGGGCCCGTTCGTCACGTCGATCATCGGCGTGTCGAGCCAGACGCCGCACTTCCCCGACGGGGTCGAGATCCCTCTCCCGTGATGGCATTCCCGGATGATGGCCGCCGATACGACGTCGCGCGTCTCCATCTCGTCGATAAACCGCTCGCCGCGCGAGTTGAGGAGCTGGGCCCCCATCGACCGCATCCCCTCCGTCACGAGGGCCCCCGCCAGGAAGCCGGGGTAGATGACGCCCGTGGGATGGTACTGGAAAGTGTCGATATCGACAAGACCTACTCCGAGCCGGTAGGCCATGACAAGGGCGTCGCCCGTGGCCCCAAAATGGTTGCTCGTCGGGAACCCCTGGAAGTGGAGCCGGCCGATCCCGCCGGCCGCGAGAAGGACGGTCTTCGCCCCCACGACGATCCGCCGCCCGTTCTCTCCCGCTCCGAACGGGGCAAGCACAGCTCCGGTGCAACGCCCCTCGCCATCCGAGAGAAGCTCGACGGCCGGCGCGTACTCGATCACGGGGATCCCGGAATGGACCACGCTCTCCTTGAGCGCCCGCATGATGTCGAGGCCCGTGTAGTCCTCGCACGCGAGAAGGCGCGCCCGGGAAGTCCCGCCGCCGGGCTTCACGCGCAGACGGCCGTCGGGCTCCCGGTCGAAGAGGACTCCCTGCTCGCAAAGCCAAAGCATCGCCTCCGGTCCGTCCTCGACGAGGACGCGGAGGAGGTTCCGGTCGTTCTTGTAGTGGCCCCCCCGGACGGCGTCCTTGAAGTGTTCGACGGGCGAGTCGTCTTCCCCCACCGCCGCCTGGACGCCCCCCTCCGCCATCACCGTGTTCGAGTCGCCCAGACGGAGTTTCGTCGCGATCATCGCCCGGATCCCGAGCCGGTGGGCGATCAGGGCGGCCGTGCATCCCGCTCCGCCCCCGCCGATGACGAGGAGGTCGGTCGTGTGGTCCGGAACGAGACTCATTCCCGGATCCAGAGGCGAATCGCTCTCCAGGAGATCGGCCAGCTCGCTGACCGTCCGCCCCCCTTTGTTCGCCCCCGCGCGTATCTCCCGGTAGGCCCCCGCCTTGTAGTCGGGATGATAAGATGAGAGGAGATTCTCCCTTTCCGCCGGCGATAGGGCCGAAAACCGGACGTTTTTCCGGCTCTCCCGCGTGGGAACGATCCGGGCCGCGTTGACGTCGAAGATGTGCCGGAGGGTCGTCACCCGCGCCCTTCCTCGCAACGCGCCGCCAAGCTCTCATCCGAGAGCGCGATCAACGCCTCCATCTCCGCGGCGAATCTTCCTTCGCGGATTTCCCGGGCCATCCGCTCGAGCTCGTGGGGCGGAGGCGCCAGCCGGGCCGCGAATCCGCGCCGCGCGTAGAGGAGGATGTGGTTCGGCTCCATCTCCTCCGGGCACTCGGCCATGCAGGCCCCGCACATGACGCACGGCAGGAACATCTCGCCGGCTTTCGCGAATTCCCCCTTGCCGGTGAGTTCGATCGCCTCCTCGACCTGGATCTTCTGCGGGCAGACGTTCGTGCACCCGTGGCAGTGGCGGCACTTGTCGGCCCGGTCGAAGTGGTCGAGCAATTCGCCGGCGGGGTCCTTGACGTCCGAGAGCTCGTAGCGGCAGCGGGACCTGCCCCGCTGGGGGAAAGGGAAGAACGACATCCCTTCCGCGATGACCGTCCGGCAGCCCAGGCCCACGTTGAAATTCGGCGAGCCGGGCGTCGTGTAAAGCATCGTGCACGCGCCGCAGACGCCTCCCAGGCACCCCACGCCCCTTTCGAGCGCGTGCCCCGTGAGCCACAGGGCGTCAACGGCCGTGATCCCGGCCGGCACCTGGAACGTCCGCCCCAGGATTTCGACGCCCACCTTCGGGGGTTCTTGGTCTTCGGAAGTTTTCACCAGGCAATCCTCACGAAACACGGCGTTCGATTCACGAAGGATGACAAGGGGGTTGGCGCGTAAAGAGAGGCGGACCATCTGGGCGAGAATTTCCGTGAAGGTCTCGTCGAACGCCCCTCTCTCCCCCGTATCACGCCAGCTTGAGGTCCACGCGGCGGTCTTCGACGTTCACGCGGGAGACGGCGACGCGGACGGGGTCGCCCAGGCGGAGGACCCGGCCCCGCCGGGCGCCGACGAGGGCGTGCGCGGCCTCGTCGTAGCGGTAGTAGTCGTCCTCGATCTACGAGACGTGGACGAGCCCTTCCACGAAGATCCCGTCGAGCTGGACGAAGACGCCGAAGGCCGTGACCCCCGTGATGACGCCCCCGAACTCCCGCCCCACCTTGTCGCGCATGAAGGCGGCCTTCTTCGCATCCACGACGTCCCGCTCCGCCTCCATGGCGATCCTCTCCCGCCGGGACGAATGATCCGCGATGCCCGGCAAACGATCCGCCAAGGGCGCGAGCTGGGCGGCGGCCCTGTTTCCCAGGGCGAGCGTGTCCGCGAGGATCCGGTGGACGACGAGATCGGGGTATCGCCGGATGGGAGACGTGAAGTGCGTGTACGTCGTGGACGCCAGGCCGAAGTGGTCGAGATGCTCCTCGGCATACCGGGCCTGCTTGAGCGAGCGGAGGGCGGCCTGGTGGATGAGCCGTTCTTCCGGCTTCCCCTCGGACGCCGACAACAGCCTTTGCAGGGCTTTGGGCTTGAGCGTCCCGATAATCGGCAATTTGTATCCAAAGGGCCGGACCAGCTCGGCTAAGGCCTCGATCTTCTCGGGGGCGGGAGGCTCGTGAATCCGGTAGAGCATCGGGATCCGCCGCTCCGTGAGGTGGCGGGCGACCGTCTCGTTCGCCGCCAGCATGAACTCCTCGATGATCCGGTGGGCAACAGAACGCTCGGCGGCGACGATGGCCGTCGTCTCGCCCCGAAGATCGAGGAGGATCTCCGGCTCGGGGAGGTCGAAGTCGAGCGATCCCCGTGCGATCCGGAGAGCCAGGAGAGACCGGGCCAGGAGCTCCATCTCCTTGAGCGCGGGGACGAAGTCGGCGTACTTCCGGGTCATCTCCGGGTCGCCGTCGACGAGGATCTGCCGGACGGCCTTGTACGTCATCCGGTGGTCGCTCCGGATCGCGCTCTTGTAGACCGACGCGCCGCGGCGGCGCCCCTTCCCGTCGAACAGCATCTCCGCCGTGAACGCGAGCCGGTCCACCCGGGGATTGAGAGAGCAGATCCCGTTGGAGAGGTCCTCGGGGAGCATCGGGACCACGCGGTCGGGGAAGTAGACGGACGTCGCCCGTTCGAACGCCTCGCGGTCGAGAGGGCATCCCCATGGGACGTAGTGGCCCACGTCGGCCACGTGGACCCAGAGACGCCACCCGTCCCCTTCGCGCCGGATCGAGACGGCGTCGTCGAAGTCCCGCGCGTTTTCGCCGTCGATCGTCACGGTGGGAAGGCCGCGAAGGTCCTTGCGCCCGGCGATGTCCGAGGGCCGGACTTCCTTCGGGACGCCCCGCGCCTGGCGAACGGCCGGCTCGGGAAACTCCGAGGGAAGATCGTACTCGGCGATGATCGCGTCCGTGTCGAGCGCGGGATCCCCCGCCTTGCCCAGGACGCGGGCGATCTTTCCCTCGGGGTTCCGCTGGGCCTGGGGATAGGCCGTAATCTCGGCCACGACGAGATCGCCCGTCCGGGCGCGGCCCGCCTCTCCCTTCTCCACGAAGAGGTCCTGCCCGAGCCGCCGGTTCCGCGGCACGACGAACCCGTGTTGCCCGGCCTGCTCGAACCGGCCGACGATCCGGGTGCGCGCCCGTTCGAGAACGCGCACGATCCTTCCTTCCGGTCCCCGTTCGCCCCTGGCCGACTCGACCCGGACGACCACCTTGTCGCCGTGCATCGCCCCACCCATCGCCTTGGCGTTCACGTAGACGTCCGGCTTCTTCTCCGCTTCCTCCAGGACGACGAATCCGTACCCGTCCCGGTGGGCCATGAGGCGGCCGGTCGCAAGCGACATCTTCGCCGCGAGGCCGAAGCGCCCCTCCCGAGTCTTGACGATCCGCCCCTCCCGCTGGAGCTCTTCCAGAAGACGACGAAGCGTGCGCTCGGCCGTCGCGGCGACGCGGAGGGAACGCTTGATCTCGTCGAACCTGAGGGGGCGGTCCTCCCGGCGTGAGAGGATTTCCAGGATTTGGTCCTTCCCCGGGACGGATGGGGGCTGGGATGGGGCGCCCTTGCGGGATTTCCGGCGCCGGTCAACCATGGCGGACAAGGGACCCTTCGGCCTGGGCCACAAGGCGGCCGCCGACAGCATGGATCGTCGCCGCGGCCCGAGCCAGGCGTCCCCGCCGCTCGACGACGCGGCCGCGGATGACGAGGGACTCTCCCACGCGGCCCGGCGAGCGGAACCGGACGGAGAGGGAGGCCGTCGCGAAGGCCCGGCCGGAGGCGTTGGCCGCCTTGACCATCGCCTCGTCGAGCAGGGCGGCGATGATCCCGCCGTGGACGACTCCGTCATACCCTTGCGTCTCTCGCCCGGGCTCGAAGGAAGCCTCGACCGCCGACGCCTTGGGCTCGACGCGGAAGGAAACGGGGAGCGAGCGCGGGTTGGCCGGACCGCAGACGAAGCACGACTCGTCGGAGGGAGCGCGGAGCTGGGACGGCCGCTTGACAGGCGTGGGCATCGACCGTACTATACGGACCCAACGGATTCCCTTCAAGGCATTTCCCGTTTCCCATGCCGAAAAATCGAATCCCAC
>JACPZO010000188.1 GCA_016195465.1 Nitrospirota bacterium | reverse complement strand
GTCAATCGTTATTGGTTAATCGTCAATCGTTATTGGTGAACCAGGCAACGGTCAAGCGCGTTGTTCCGTCACCATTGACCAATAACCATTGACCAATGACCAATATCTGTTCCGGAGGAACTAGTGCCGATTCCGATGGTTGATCTCAAAGCCCAGGTCCGGGACCTTGAGGCGGAGCTTCTTCCGGCGATCCGGGACGTTCTTTCGTCGACGCGCTTCGTCCTCGGTCCCAACGTGAAGGCTCTGGAGGAGGAGGTCGCGGCGTACCACGGGGTTCGGCACGCCGTCGGCGTCGCGTCGGGAACGGACGCCCTGCTCTTGTCGCTCAAGGCCGCGGGTGTGGGTCCGGGGGACGAGGTCATTACGACGCCGTTCACGTTCTTCGCGACGGCGGAGGTCGTTTCTCTTCTCGGGGCGACGCCGGTCTTCGCCGACGTGGAAGAGGAGACGATGAATCTCGATCCCGTTCAAGTCTCGGCGAGGATCACGCCCAGGACGAAGGCGATCGTCCCCGTGCACATCTTCGGCCGGGCCGCGGCGATGGAGTCGTTTTCCAAGATGGCCCGGGAGCGCGAAGTCGTTCTGATCGAGGACTGCGCCCAGGCCTTCGGCGCTTCCCGGAAGGGGAAGAAGGCGGGGACGTTCGGCCTGGCGGGGGCGTTCTCCTTCTATCCGTCCAAGAACCTTGGCGCCTATGGCGACGGCGGAATGGTGACGACGGACGACGAGGCTTTCGCCGGGAGGCTCCGGGTCCTGCGGGACCATGGGAGCCGGGACCGGTACATTCACGAGGTCCTCGGCTACAACAGCCGCCTGGACGAGATTCAGGCGGCGATCCTTCGCGTGAAACTCAAACGGATCGAGTCGTACAACGACGGAAGGCGGCGAGTGGCGGCGCGCTATTCGAGAGAGTTGGCCGGCGTCGTCCGGGTCCCAGCGGACGATCCGGACGGGCGGCACGTCTACCACCAGTATACGATCCGCACGCCCTTGCGGGACGACGTGGCCCGGGCCCTGGCGGCGGCCGGCATCGGCTGTGCCGTTTATTACCCGGTTCCCCTGCATCTGCAGACGGTGTACAAGGGTCTTGGCTACCGGGAGGGATCCCTGCCGGCAGCCGAGCGGCTCGCCCGGGATGTGATTTCGCTCCCCATCTTCCCGGAGATGACGGACGGGCAGGTGGACGAGGTGTGCGGGGCAGTCAAGAAGGCGGTGAATGGGTGAATCGGTGAATGGGTGAATGGGAAAACAGGTGAATCGGTAAATGGGTGAATGGGTAAATCGCAATCAAACCACAAGATCGACTCTTTCTGTGTTCTTTTCCGACTCGCCGATTCACCGATTCACCGATTCACCGGTATTCATATGCGTATTTATCTGATCGCCGGTGAGGCGTCGGGAGACCTTCACGGCGCGGCGCTCGTCCGGGCGCTCAAGGAGCGCGAGCCCGGGACCATGGTCGCGGGGATCGGGGGCTCTCTGCTGGCGGAGGCCGGGATGGACGTGCGTCTCGACAACAGGGACCTCGCCGTCGTGGGGATCAGCGAGGTGATCTCGCACGCGCGGGACCTCAGGAGGGCCCTCAAGGTCGTCAGCGACGATTTGGCGAAAGAACGGCCGGACGCGCTCGTGCTGATCGATTTCCCGGATTTCAATCTCATGGCCGCGCGCCGAGCCAAGTCGCTGGGCATTCCCGTCGTCTACTACATTCCTCCCCAGGTCTGGGCCTGGCGGAAGGGCCGGCTCCGGAAGATCGGGCGGCGGGTCGATCGCGTGCTCACGATCTTCCCGTTCGAGGAGGAGATTTACCGCCGGCAGGGGATTCCGGTGACGTTCGTCGGGCATCCCCTCGTCGATGCCGTGTCGGGGCGTCCCGGGCGGAACGACGCGCGGCGGTCGATCGGGTTGTCCGAGGACGCGCCCGTCCTGGCGCTTCTTCCGGGGAGCCGACGGCGGGAGGTGGAGCTCCTCTTCCCGGTACAGCTAGAAGCGGCGCGTCGCCTGGGGGCCGATGTTCCGAATCTCTCCGTGGTCGTTCCCGTCGCGCCC
>JACPZO010000187.1 GCA_016195465.1 Nitrospirota bacterium | reverse complement strand
GTACGCCCGAAACTCCGCCAAGCCCCGCGCGGCCAATATCTTCGTGATCGCCGCCGTGAGCGTCGTCTTCCCGTGATCGACGTGACCGATCGTCCCTACGTTGACGTGCGGCTTCGTCCGCTCAAACTTCTGCTTGGCCATATTCAACCTCCTCCATCATCAACCCCCAGACGCGGGGCGCCCCGGCAACCTACCGGGCGATGACCTCTCCCTTGACCTTGGCGATGATCTCCTCGCCGATCGAACGCGGGACCTCTTCGTAACGCAGGAACTGCATGTGATAGGTCGCGCGGCCCTGCGTGGCCGAACGGAGGTCCGTCGCGTATCCGAACATCTCCGAGAGCGGCACGTGCGCCTCGATGACCTGGGCGTTCCCCCGAAGCTCCTGGTTCTGAATACGGCCGCGGCGGGAATTGAGGTCCCCCATGACGTTGCCGAGATAGTCGGCGGGGACCGTCACCTCCACGGCCATGACCGGCTCCAGCAGAACCGGCTTGGCCTTCCTGGCCCCGTCCTTGACGGCCATCGATCCCGCGATCTTGAACGCCATCTCGGACGAATCGACGTCATGGTACGACCCGTCGAAGATCGTGGCCCGGAGATCGACCATCGGATACCCGGCCAGCACGCCCCCCTCGAGGGCTTCCCGCACGCCCTTCTCCACGGCGGGGACGTATTCTCTGGGAACGGAACCTCCGACGACCTTGTTGACGAACTCGAATCCCTTTCCGGGATCGAGCGGCTCGACCTCGAGCCAGACGTGCCCGTACTGGCCGCGTCCGCCCGTCTGGCGGATAAACTTCCCTTCGGCCTGGACCTTGGCCCGGATCGTTTCCCGATAGGCGACCTGCGGTTTCCCGACGTTTGCGTCGACCTTGAACTCCCGGAGGAGGCGGTCCACCATGATCTCGAGCTGAAGTTCCCCCATCCCGGAGATGATCGTCTGTCCGGTCTCCTCGTCCGTATGAACGCGGAAGGAGGGGTCCTCATGGGCGAGCTTCTGAAGGGAGAGACCCAGCCTCTCCTGGTCGGCCTTGGTCTTGGGCTCGATCGCGACGGAGATGACCGGTTCGGGGAACTCCATCGCCTCAAGGATCAGCGGCTTGTTCTCGTCGCAGAGTGTGTCGCCCGTCGTGGTCCCCTTGAGCCCGACGGCGGCGGCGATGTCACCCGCGTAGACGTCCTTGATGTCCTCGCGCTTATTCGCGTGCATCTTGAGCAGGCGGCCGATTCGCTCCCGCGACCCTTTCGTGGAGTTGTAGATGTACGAACCGGCATTGAGGACCCCGGAGTAGACCCTGAAATAGGTGAGCTGGCCCACAAAGGGGTCGGTCATGATCTTAAACGCCAGGGCGGCGAACGGCTCCTCGTCGGAGGCGGTTCGCACGGCCTCCCCCTCGCCGTCCACCGGCTTGCCCACGACCGGCGGAATGTCGATGGGGGCGGGAAGGTAGTCCACGACGGCGTCCAGAAGAAGCTGAACGCCCTTGTTCTTGAACGCCGAGCCGCACAGGACCGGCGTGATCTTCATGCTGATCGTTCCCTTCCGAAGCGCCGACATGAGCTCGTCCGCGGCGATCTCGGCCCCGTCCAGGTACTTCGCCATAACCGTTTCGTCGCAGTCCGCCGCCGCCTCGATCATTTTCTCGCGCCAGGCGTTCGCCTCGGGAAGAAGGTCGGCGGGAATGTCGATCACTTCGTACTTCGCGCCGAGCGTCTCGTCGTCGAAGACAACCGCCTGCATCTGGACCAGGTCGACGGACCCGCGGAAACCGCCCTCGCGTCCGATCGGGATCTGGATGGGCACGGGGCGCGCGCCCAGGCGGTCGATCATGGTCTGAACGCTCATGAAAAAATCCGCTCCCACACGGTCCATCTTGTTCATGAAAGCGATCCGGGGAACGTGGTACTTGTCGGCTTGGCGCCATACCGTCTCGGACTGGGGCTCCACGCCGCTCACCGCGTCGAAGGCCGCAACGGCCCCGTCCAGGACCCGGAGGGATCGCTCGACCTCGATCGTAAAATCGACGTGCCCCGGCGTATCGATGATGTTGACCCGGTGGTTCCGCCAGTAGCAAGTCGTAGCCGCGGACGTGATTGTAATCCCCCGTTCCTGTTCCTGGACCATCCAGTCCATGACGGCCGTCCCGTCGTGGACCTCGCCGATCTTGTACGAGACGCCGGTGTAATAGAGGATCCGCTCGGTCGTCGTCGTTTTTCCGGCGTCGATGTGAGCCATGATCCCGATGTTCCGGGTCTTCTCTAGCGAATACTCTCGCGGCACAGACAATACTCCCCGGCGGACCCGATCAGGCCCGCGCCGTGAACACTCTGTTGCTTACCATCGATAGTGTGAAAAGGCCTTGTTGGCTTCCGCCATCCGGTGGGTGTCTTCGCGCTTCTTGACGGCGGCCCCCGTGTTGTTCGAGGCGTCCATCAGTTCGGCGGCGAGCTTTTCCCTCATCGACTTCTCGGCGCGGGCGTGCGCGTACGAAACGATCCAGCGCAACCCGAGCGCCGTCCGGCGCGCCGGCCGCACATCCACGGGCACCTGATAAGAGGCCCCCCCCACGCGCCGGGACTTGACCTCGAGCGCGGGCTTCACGTTATCCAGCGCCTGCTTGAAGATCTTGATCGGATCCTGGCCCGTCTTGTCGCGGATCCGGTCGAACGCCCCGTAACAGATCCCCTCGGAGACGCTCTTCTTGCCCGCCCGCATGACAACGTTGATCAGCTTCCCGACCAGCCGGTTATTGTATTTTGGATCGACAGGCGCTTCGCGCCTGATCACTCCGCGACGACGCGGCATTCACAACCCCTTTCAACGGTTATTTCGGACGCTTGGCCCCGTACTTGGAGCGGCCCCGCTTCCTGTTGGCCACCCCCGTGGCGTCCAGCGTCCCTCGAACCACGTGATAACGGACACCCGGAAGGTCCTTGACGCGGCCTCCCCGGATGAGGACGATCGAGTGCTCCTGAAGATTGTGCCCCACGCCGGGGATGTACGTCGTGACCTCCATCCCGTTCGTCAGCCGCACGCGAGCGACTTTCCGCAAAGCCGAGTTCGGCTTCTTGGGCGTCGTCGTATAGACCCTGACGCAGACCCCCCGCTTTTGCGGCGCACCCGCCAGGGCCGGACTCTTGGTCTTGGCTTTGACGGCAAGTCGGCCTTGGCGTACCAACTGGCTGATCGTGGGCAACGGCTCTTCCTCGGTTTAGAACGCTCGGTTTAGAACGCTCGGTTTAGAACGCTCGGTTTAGAACGCTCGGTTCGAACACTTCTTAATGAGTCAACGCTTCATGCGGCAAAGCGGGCAAAAACCACAATCGAGGACACTCGATCGGGCCCGATCGGCCCGATCGGGAAGAAGCGACAAAACTTGCGGACTATACCAGCGACCCCCAAGAGTGTCAACCCCTTTCTCTCGCGAATCGCGAGAAAAAAGAGGTCACCGGGCGGCTCGGAGGATCGGAAACCTGGAATTGCAAATTGAAAAATTTGAAATTCCCAATCCCGGCAGCCCGGCGGATTGGAACCAGATCATCCCATCCGCCCGTCACGCGCCCTCGGGAGCGGACACGGCCTCTTCGACCAGCCGCTCTTTCGGCTGGGGGAATGTGTCGCGGTAACGCAGAAGCCCCGTTCCCGCCGGGATCAGGCGTCCCATGATGACGTTCTCCTTGAGCCCGAGGAGCTCGTCCACCGAGCCGGTGATCGCGGCCTCCGTCAGAACCCGCGTCGTCTCCTGGAACGACGCCGCCGAGACGAAGCTATCCGTCGTGAGCGACGCCTTCGTGATGCCGAGCAGGACCGGCCGTCCGGTCGCCGGGACCTTCTCCGCCGCCATCATGGCTTCGTTCTGGGCCTGGAACGTGAACCGGTCGACCTGATCCCCGACGAGGAAGTCCGTGTCTCCGGAATCCTCGATCCGGACCTTCTTCAGCATCTGGCGGACGATGATCTCGATATGCTTGTCGTTGATCGAGACGCCCTGCAGGCGGTAAACCTTCTGGACCTCGTCGACCAGGTACTTCTGCAGCTCCTTGGGACCGAGGACGTCGAGGATGTCGTGGGGGTTCACGGAGCCGTCCATGAGGGGCTCGCCAGCCCGGACGAAGTCTCCCTCCCGCACGTTGACGTGCTTCCCCTTGGGGATGAAGTATTCCTTCTCGTCTCCCACGGGTCCCTTCACGATGACCCGCCGCATCCCCTTGACGAACCCGCCGAACTCAACGGTCCCGTCGATCTCGCTGATGACCGCCTGTTCCTTGGGCTTCCTGGCCTCGAACAGTTCGGCCACGCGCGGAAGACCTCCCGTGATGTCCTTTGTCTTCGTCGTCTCCCGCGGAATCTTGGCCAAGATGTCGCCCGGCGCAACCCCCTGGTTCTTCTCCACGAGAATGTGGGCGCCCGCGGGCATCAGGTACCGGGCCACCTGGTTCGCCCCGGGGATCTTCGCCGTCCGGTTGTGGTCGTCCTTGATCGAGATGCGGGGCCGCCGGTCCGCCGGGTAATCGATGATCACCTTGTGGGACAATCCCGTCACCTCGTCCACCTCTTCGCGAACGGTGACGCCTTCCTCGATGTCACCGAAGGCGATTCGGCCGCCGACCTCGGCCAGGAATGGCAGGGAATACGGGTCCCACTCCACGAGGCGCTGTCCGGGCTTGACGCGGACGCCATCCTCCACCTTGAGCTTGGCGCCGTAGACGACCGAATATTTCTCGCGCTCCCGGCCGGTTTCGTCCTGGACGACGAGCTGGGCGTTCCGGTTCATGACGATCATGTCGCCTTCCTTGTTCCGGACCGTGGCGAGGTTCACGTACCGGACCCGTCCGTCGTGGCGGGAGTCCTGACCCGTCTGGACCGCCACCTTCGACGCCGTTCCGCCGATGTGGAACGTCCGCATGGTGAGCTGGGTTCCGGGCTCTCCGATCGACTGCGCGGCCATAACGCCCACGGCTTCGCCGATCTCGACGCGGCGGCCGCGCCCCAGATCCCGGCCGTAGCAACGGGCGCACACGCCGCGGCGCGCATGGCAGGTGAGGACAGAGCGGATCTTCACCTGGTCCAGTCCGAGATCGTCGATCCGGTGCGTCACGTCCTCGTCGACCTCCGCCCCGGCCGGGACGATGATCTCGCGGTTGACCGGGTCGCGGACATCCTCGGAGACCGTGCGGCCCAGGAGCCGCTCCCCAAGCGGCTCGATGATCTCGCCGCCTTCCACCAACGCGGTCACGACGATCCCGTCGGTCGTCCCGCAATCCACCTCCCCCACGATGACGTCCTGGGAGACGTCCACCAGCCGGCGGGTCAGGTACCCGGAGTTGGCCGTCTTGAGCGCCGTGTCGGCGAGACCCTTCCGCGCCCCGTGCGTCGAGATGAAGTACTGGAGGACCGTGAGGCCCTCGCGGAAGTTAGCCGTGATCGGGGTCTCGATGATCTCCCCGGAAGGTTTGGCCATCAGCCCCCGCATCCCGCCAAGCTGCTGGATCTGCTGTGCGCTCCCGCGGGCGCCCGAGTCGGCCATCATGAAGATCGAGTTGAACGATCTCTTCTCCTCCTGCTCGATCTTCTCGTCGCTCTCCGCCCCCAGCTCGCCCATCATTTCGTGGGCCACGCGCTCCGTCACCTTGGCCCAGATGTCGATGACCTTGTTGTACCGCTCCCCGTTGGTGATGAGCCCGTCGCCGTACTGTTGATGGACCTCCATGACCTCCTTGTGGGCCTGGTTGATCAGCGCGTCCTTCTTGGAGGGAATGCTCATGTCGTTGATGCAGATCGAGATCCCCGAAGTCGTGGCAAACCGGAAGCCGACCTCCTTCAGGACGTCCAGCAGGACGACGGTGGCCCGGGGGCCCGCGTCGCGGTAGCAGCGGTCCACGAGCTTTCCGATCTCCTTCTTCGTCATGACTTGGTTCACCGCCGAGAACGGGACCTGGGGAGGCAGGACCTCGAAGAGGAGCACGCGCCCCACGGTCGTCTCGGTCACCGCCCGGTCGATGCGGGCCTTGATCCGAGCGTGAAGGTCGACCACGTGCGCGTCGTAGGCCACGCGAACCTCGCCCGGGTTCGCGAAGATCCGCCCTTCGCCGCGCGCCCCCTTCTTGGCCTTGGTCATGTAGTAGAGCCCAAGGACCATATCCTGGGTCGGCAGCATGATCGGTTTGCCGTTCGCCGGAGAGAGGATGTTGTTGACGCTCATCATGAGGACGCGCGCCTCCACCTGCGCCTCGACCGAGAGGGGCACGTGGACGGCCATCTGGTCCCCGTCGAAGTCGGCGTTGAACGCCGTGCAGACGAGCGGGTGCAGCCGGATCGCCTTCCCCTCCACGAGTACGGGATCGAACGCCTGGATCCCCAGGCGGTGGAGCGTCGGGGCCCGGTTCAAGAGGACGGGGTGCTCCGCGATCACTTCGTCCAGGACGTCCCAAACCTCGGGCCGCTCTTTCTCGACATACTTCTTCGCGCTCTTGATCGTCGTCACCAGCCCCCGCTCTTCCAGCTTGTGGAAAATGAACGGCTTGAAGAGCTCGAGCGCCATCTTCTTGGGCAAACCGCACTGGTGAAGCCTGAGTTCAGGACCGACTACAACGACCGACCGCCCGGAGTAGTCGACGCGCTTCCCCAGGAGGTTCTGGCGGAATCGCCCTTGCTTTCCTTTCAGCATATCGGAGAGAGACTTGAGGGGACGCTTGTTGGGGCCGCGCAGGATCCGCCCGCGCCGCCCGTTGTCGAAGAGGGCGTCCACCGCCTCCTGGAGCATCCGCTTCTCGTTGCGGATGATGATCCCCGGGGCCTTGAGCTCCATCAGCCTCTTGAGACGGTTGTTCCGGTTGATGACGCGCCGGTAGAGATCGTTCAGGTCGCTCGTCGCGAAGCGGCCGCCTTCCAGGGGCACCAGCGGCCGGAGTTCGGGCGGAATCACGGGAATGACGTCCATGATCATCCAATCCGGCCTGTTCCCGGACCTGATGAAGGAGTCCATGACCTTGAGGCGCCTCGTGAGTTTCGCCTTCATCGCCAGGGAGGTCGCCTCCCCGAGCTTCCGCCGGAGTTCGGCGGCCATCGTTTCGAGATCGACCCGCCTGAGGAGCTCCCGGATCGCCTCGGCCCCCATGCCCGCGTTGAAACCGTCCCGACCGTGCTCCTGAAGGAGCTTCCGATACCGTTCTTCCGTGAGCAGCTCCTGCTCCTTGAGCCCCGCCTCGGTCCCCGGATCGATCACGACGTACGACTCGAAGTACAAGACCTTCTCCAGGGCCTTGAGCGACATGTCGAGGATCGTTCCGATCCGGGACGGCAGGCTCTTGAGAAACCAGATGTGGGCCACCGGCGAGGCCAGATCGATGTGCCCCAGCCGCTCCCGGCGGACCTTGGACTGGATCACCTCGACGCCGCACTTGTCGCAGATCACGCCGCGGTGCTTCATCCGCTTGTACTTGCCGCAGTTGCACTCCCAGTCCTTCGTCGGCCCGAAGATCTTGGCGCAGAAAAGCCCGTCCCGCTCCGGTTTGAACGAGCGGTAGTTGATCGTTTCCGGCTTCTTGACCTCGCCGTACGACCATGAACGGATTTTCTCCGGGGACGCGATCCGCACGCGGATCGCGTTGAAGGAAAGGGGGTCTCTCGACCGTTCGAACAGAGAATGGATTTCTTCCAAGGAAATTCCCTCCTGCGGCTAGATCGAGGCCGCCACGCCGCGCTCGGCGGCGGGGGTCTCGGCATCTTCCCGGTTCCGGGCGCTGATCAGCTCGACGTCGAGGCCGAGACTCTGCAACTCCTTGATCAGCACGTTGAACGATTCGGGAAGTCCTGCTTCGAGCGTGTTCTTCCCCTTGACGATCGCTTCGTAAATCTTCGTCCGGCCTATGGTGTCGTCCGACTTGACCGTCAAGAATTCCTGCAGGGTGTAGGCCGCCCCGTAGGCTTGCAACGCCCAGACTTCCATCTCGCCCAGCCGTTGGCCGCCGAACTGGGCCTTGCCGCCGAGCGGTTGCTGCGTCACCAGCGAATATGGACCGATCGACCGGGCGTGAATCTTGTCGTCAACGAGGTGGTGGAGCTTCATCGCGTACATGTAACCCACCGTCACCGGCCGGTCGAACAGATCTCCGGTGAGGCCATCGCGAAGGATCGACTGCCCGGACCCGGGCAGGTCCGCCTCCTTGAGCAGCCCCTTGATGTCCTGCTCCCGCGCCCCCTCGAACACCGGCGTCGAGACCCAGAGCCCGAGGGCGTGGGCGGCCCAACCGAGGTGGGCTTCCAGAATTTGCCCCACGTTCATCCGGGACGGAACACCCAGCGGATTGAGGACGAGTTCCACGGGTCTCCCGTCGGGGAGGAACGGCATGTCCTCCTCCGGCAGGACCCGCGCGATGACGCCCTTGTTGCCGTGGCGCCCCGCCATCTTGTCGCCCACCTGGACTTTCCGCTTCATCGCCACGTAGACGCGGACCAGCTTGAGCACGCCCGGCGGAAGCTCGTCGCCCCGCTTGAGCCTTCCCATCTTCTCGTCGAAGATCGTCTCCAGGATCTGGAGCTGGTCCTCGGCGTTCTCCTCGATGTCCTCGATCCGCTCCTCGTCCTCTCCCGCCGCATGGGGCTCTTCGGTGGAGACGGACTGGAGGTCCTTGTCGGCGATCCGGACCAGGTGCTCCTCCTCGATCCGGCGCCCCTTGGCCACGATCGTCTCTCCCGTCCGGGGGTCGATGACCGCTTCGCGCGCGGTCTTCCCGGCCAGGATCTTGCGGAACTTCCGGTACTTCTCTTCCTCGACGATCCGGACCTCGTCCTGGTAATCCCGGCGGAGTCTCTCGATGTCGTCGCTCTCGATGCTCTTCGCCCGCTCGTCCTTCTCGATCCCGGTGCGGGAAAAAACCTTCACGTCGACGACGACCCCCTCGATCCCGGGCGGCACGATCAGGGAGGCGTCGCGGACGTCGGCCGCCTTCTCGCCGAAGATCGCGCGCAGGAGCTTTTCCTCGGGCGTGAGCTGCGTTTCTCCCTTCGGCGTCACCTTGCCGACGAGAATGTCGCCCGGGCGGACCTCCGCGCCGATCCGGATGATCCCGCTCTCGTCGAGGTTCCGCAGGGCCTCCTCGCCGACGTTCGGGATGTCGCGCGTGATCTCTTCCTTGCCGAGCTTGGTGTCCCGCGCCTCGACCTCGAACTCCTCGATGTGGACGGAGGTGAACCGGTCGTCCTTGACAAGCCGCTCGGAGATCAGGATGGCGTCCTCGAAATTGTTGCCGTTCCAAGGCATGAAGGCCACCATGACGTTCCGCCCCAGGGCCAGCTCTCCCAGGTCCGTCGACGGTCCGTCGGCGAGCACGGTCCCTTTCTTGATCTTCTCTCCGACGCGGATGATCGGCTTCTGGTTGACGCAGGTGTTCTGGTTGGACCGGTAGAACTTGATGAGGTTGTAGACGTCGAGAACGGTCTCCTTTTCCTTCCCCCCCCGCTTCTTCGCCGGGACTTCCGCGCGCACCACGATCCGCGTGGCGTCCACCGACTCCACGACGCCCGGCCGCCGGGCCACGGCCACCGCCCCGGAGTCCCGGGCCGCGACGCGCTCCATCCCCGTTCCAACCAGCGGGGCCTCCGCGCGAAGCAGGGGGACCGCCTGGCGCTGCATGTTGGAACCCATGAGGGCGCGATTCGCGTCATCGTTCTCGAGAAAGGGAATGAGCGCCGCGGCCACCGACACGATCTGTTTGGGCGAGACGTCCATGTACTGGATCTGCTCCGGCGTCACGACGCGGAAGTCGCCCGTCACGCGGGCCGAGATCGCCTTGACGGTGATCCGTCCGCGCCCGTCGATCGGCGTATTGGCCGGCGCAATCACGTACTGTTCCCCGTCGATGGCCGACAGAAAATCGATCTCGTCGGTCACGCGGCCGTTCTCCACCTTGCGGTACGGCGTCTCGATGAACCCGAAATCGTTCACCCGCGCGTAGGTCGCGAGCGACGTGATCAGCCCGATATTCGGCCCTTCCGGCGTCTCGATCGGGCAGATCCGGCCGTAGTGGGTCGGGTGAACGTCCCGGACCTCGAACCCGGCCCGCTCCCGCGTGAGCCCCCCGGGGCCCAGGGCCGAGAGACGCCGCTTGTGCGTAATCTCGGCCAGCGGATTGGTCTGGTCCATGAACTGGGACAGTTGCGAGGACCCGAAGAATTCCTTGATCGCGGCCGTGACCGGCTTGGCGTTGATCAGGTCGTGGGGAAGGACTTGGTCGAGATCCTGGATCCCCATCCGCTCCCGGATCATGCGCTCCATTCGGACGAGGCCGATCCGGAACTGGTTCTCGAGAAGCTCCCCGACCGACCGGACCCGGCGGTTGCCCAGGTGATCGATATCGTCGATCTCCCCCCGTCCCGCCCGCAGATTGAGGAGGTACCGGACGATCTCGACGATATCGGCTTTGGTCAGCACGCGGGTCTCGAGAGGAATGTCGATCCCCACCTTCTTGTTGATCTTCAGGCGCCCAACGGATGACAGGTCGTACCGTTTTTCGTTAAAGAAAAGGTTCTCGAACAGGGAGCGGGCCGTATCCAGGGTCGGCGGCTCGCCGGGGCGCAGCTTCCGGTAGATGTCCAGCATCGCGTCCTCGGGACTCGTGATCCGGTCCTGCAGAAGCGTGTCCCGGAGCGCGGGGAGGAACCGGACGCCGTCGATGAACAACAGCTCGATCGATTCTCCCGCCCCCTTCATAAGCCGGTCGAGGACCGGCTCGCCGATCCGCTCATTGGCGGGGACCAGGACTTCTCCCGTCTCCTTGTCCACGATGTCCTTGAGCACGATCCGGCCGGCGATCTCCTCCGGAAGGATCGGAATCTCGTGCGTCCCCGACGCCTCCAGCCGCTTGAGGGCGCCCCGCGTGATCTTGGCGCCCTCCTTGACGAGCACCTCCCCCGTCTTCTTGTCCTTGAGGCTCGCCGCCGCCTTGAGTCCCGCCAGGATCTCGTGATTGATGACGCGCGTCGCCCCTTTCCCGTGGAACTTGACCGTCTCCACCGGATAGAACTCGCGGAGCAGGGCTTCGGCCTTGTGTCCCAGGGCCCGGAGGAGGACGGTCGCGGGAAACTTGCGGCGGCGGTCGATCCGGACGAAGAGAATGTCCTTTGCGTCGAACTCGAAATCGAGCCACGACCCGCGGTAGGGAATGACGCGCGCCGAGAAGATGATCTTCCCCGAGGCATGCGTCTTCCCCTTGTCGTGGTTGAAGAAAACGCCCGGCGACCGGTGAAGCTGGCTCACGATCACCCGCTCCGTCCCGTTGATGATGAAGGTCCCGTTTTCCGTCATCAGGGGAAGGTCGCCCAGGTAGACCTCCTGTTCCTTGACGTCGCGGATCGTCTTGGCCCCCGTGTCGGGATTCTTCTCCCAGACGACCATGCGTACCCGGATCCGGAGAGGGGCCGCGTAGGTCATCCCGCGGTGGAGGCACTCCCGCACGTCATACTTCGCGTCTCCGAGCGCGTACCCCACGAACTCGATCTGGACCATGTCGTTGTAGTCGCTGATCGGAAAGACGGAGCTGAAGACGGACTGCAGACCGTGGTCCTTCCGCTCCTCCGCCGGCACCTCGGCCTGGAGAAACCGGTCCCAGGAACGCTTCTGGATCTCGATGAGATCCGGAATATCGATGACGGGTGGAGCGGGCGAGAAATCCCGCCGTACCCGCATGGGACGACGCGTTGACACGCTCATATGGACTCCTTCACGGTCATTCTCTATGGTAAAAGTCTGCTACAGCCCAAAACGATCGGGGCTCCCGGAGGCCGGGACCCCCGGGGTCTCTCCGCCGGGTCCCGACCATGCCCGGCCGTGTTTCTTCTCGGCCGCCAGCCCTACTTGATCTCGGCCGTCGCGCCGTTCTCCTCGAGCTTGGCCTTGATGGAAGCGGCTTCGTCCTTGGAGACGCCGGTCTTGACGGGCTTCGGCGCCCCCTCGACCAGGTCCTTCGCCTCCTTGAGCCCCAGCCCCGTGACCTCGCGGACAACCTTGATGACCTGGATCTTCTTGTCCCCGACGCTCCCGAGGATGACGTCGAACGCGGTCTTCTCCTCGGCCGCCGCGGGAGCCGCCGCGCCGCCGGCCGCCGCCGCCACCGCGACGGGAGCCGCCGCCGACACCCCCCACTTCTCTTCGAGCATCTTGCTGAGATCCGCCGCCTCAAGGACCGTGAGGCCGCTCAACTGTTCGACCAAACCCTGTAGATCCGCCATTTTCCTTCTCCTCTTGGCCCGGCATCGGGCAACGCCTCCAGCCGGGAATGATGATTATCGGTTGCCTTCGACCTCCGACCTTCGATTCTTAGCTTTCCAATTTCCAATCTCAAATTTTCAATTTTCAATTTCCAATTTTCAATGTTCCTACGACCCCGTTTCCGACCGGGCCTTGAGCACCCGGGCAATCTGTCCCCCGGGAGCCGCAAGGACCCCGACCAGCCTTCCGGCCGGAGCCGACAGGAGACCGACGATCTTCGCGCGAAGCGCGTTCAGACCCGGAAGCTGAGCCACGCGCCGGATCCCCGCCGCGTCGAGGAACGCTCCCTCGACCACGCCGCCCATGATCTTGACCTTCTCCTGTTCCTTCGCGAACTCCGCGAGGAGCCGGGCCGGAGCGACGGGGTCGTCGTACGACAGGGCGATGGCCATGGGGCCGCGCAGGTGCGCGGTCAGCCCTTCGGCCGGCGTGCCCTGCGCCGCGCGTCGGGCCAGAGTGTTCTTCACGACCTTGAGATCGACGCCCGAGGCGCGAAGTTTCTTCCTGAGACCGGTCACTTCCTCGACGGTCAGTCCCCGGTAGTCGGCCAGAACGGCCGCCCGCGAGCGGTTGAAACGCTCGTGGAGCTGGTCAATCACGGCCTGCTTTTCGGTTCGGTCCACTTCTTTTCTCCCCCCCTTCTCCAATGGAATGGCGGTTCAAACGGTCTCCCCACGCCATTGGAGACGGGTCTGTCTCATGGGCGGGTCTCGGTCGGCGGGGCCTCGTTCCCCCCTTGGCTCCAAATCGAAGACCGACGGTCTTAGACCGCAAAACTCCCGGTGAATCGGCAACGGGGCGTCTCAGGCCAGTGCTTCCGATTCACCCATTCACCGATTCACCGTTTTTCTATGCCGCTCCCACCAGGTTCCCCACCTCGACGGGGTCGATGCGGATCCCAGGCCCCATCGTGGCTGAGATCGCCACGTTTCGTATGTACTTCCCCTTGCTCGTCGACGGCTTCGCTTTGACGATCGACTCCAGGACCGTCTTCACGTTCTCGAGCAGCTTTTCCAACGGGAAAGAGGCCCGGCCGACCGGAACGTGGACGTTCCCGGCCTTGTCGACGCGGTACTCGACCTTTCCGGTCTTGATCTCCCGCACGGCGCGGCCGACGTCGAACGTCACGGACCCGACCTTCGGGTTCGGCATGAGGCCGCGCGGCCCCAGGATCTTCCCGAGCTTGCTCACGAGCCCCATGATGTCGGGCGTCGCCACGACGCGGTCGAAGTCGAGCCAGCCCTTCTGTATCTTCTCGATCATGTCCTCCGCGCCCACGGAGTCGGCGCCCGCGTCGCGCGCCTCGCGCTCCTTTTCGCCCTTGGCGAACACGAGGACCTTCACCGTCCTGCCCCGTCCGTTCGGGAGCACAACCGACCCGCGGACCATCTGGTCGGCGTGCTTCGGGTCCACGCCCAGGCGGACGGCCAGATCGACGCCGGCGTCGAACTTGGCCGTCGACGTCTCGCGGATGAGCTCCACCGCCTCGCCGATCGAGTAGTTGCGGAGGCGCTCGACCTTTCCGGCCGCGGCCTTGTACTTCTTCCCTCTGCTTCGCGCCATTTCGTCCCTTCCTCTCCTTCAACCTTCGACTTTCGACCTTCAACCTCGGACCTTGGACCTTGGACTTCAGGTTCCAACGCCTATCCGACGACCTCGATCCCCATGTTTCGGGCCGTCCCCTCGATTGTCCGGACGGCCGCATCGACCGAGGCCGCCGTCAGATCGGGCATCTTGAGCGTCGCGATCTCACGGACCTGGGCAGCCGTGACCTTGCCGACCTTGTCCCGGTTCGGCGTCCCCGAGCCCTTGACGATTCCCGCGGCCTTCTTTAGGAGGTCCGCGGCCGGCGGCGTCTTGGTCACGAAAGTGAAGGAGCGATCCGCGTAGATCGTGATGACCACCGGGATGATCATCTCCCCCATGTTCTGGCTCTGGGCGTTGAACTGCTTGCAGAACTCCATGATGTTCACGCCGTGCTGTCCCAGGGCGGGACCGACCGGCGGAGCCGGATTGGCCTTGCCCGCCGGAATCTGCAACTTGACGTTTGCCTTGACTTCCTTTGCCATGTCTCCTCCGCTCCGCTTCTAGACCTTCTCAACCTGAAGGAACTCCAGCTCCACGGGCGTCGGCCGGCCGAAGATGCTGACCATCACTTTGAGCTTCTTGCTGTCCGGATGGACCTCTTCGACGGAGCCCACAAAGCTCGTAAACGGCCCGTCGGCGATCCTCACCTGGTCGCCGCGATGGAACTGCCCCCGGGCCTCGGTGATGGCCGCGCCCGTGTCCATCTGTTTGAGGATCGTCCGCACCTCCTCGTCCGTGAGCGGCGGCGGCTCGTTCCCGCCCCCGCCGACGAAGCCCGTGACCTTCGGCGTCTCTTTGATCAGGTGCCACACCTCGTCATCGAGGTGCATCTCCACGAGGATGTATCCGGGGAAGAACTTCCGCTTCGACTCCCGCTTCTTTCCGTGCCGAAGCTCGACGATGTCGACGGTGGGAACGAGGATCTTCGAGATCTTCTGATCGAGCGCGCGGACCCGGACCTGTTCCTCGATGGACGCCTTGACCTTCCCTTCAAAACCCGAGTACGTATGAACGACATACCATTTGAATGCCATGAGATCCCTTCGATCGATCCGCTCTGCGCCGGCCCTATCGGAACAGCCGGCCGACGGACCAGACAAGGCCGATGTCAACCACCCAGAGGTAGGCCGAGACGATCAGAACGACGACGATCACCACCCACGTCGCGCCCTGGACTTCCGAACGACTGGGAAAGACAACCTTCCGAATCTCCGTCCGAACCTCGGCGAGAAAAACCTTGATCCGCTCAATCACAACTTCTTCTCCTTTGGCAGGCCAGGAGGGATTCGAACCCCCAACGTCCGGTTTTGGAGACCGGCGCTCTAGCCGTTAGAGCTACTGGCCTGTGGAATACCGCCCAAGGCTAAAGGTCGAATGTTGAAGGTCTGGAATGAAAAACCCGAATCCCCGAATCGAACCTGGCTCGCCAATCCACCCCCGGCGTCTTCTATCCACGGCTTGGGCCGCGGCTTGGGCCCCGACTCTCGACTCTTCGGCCTTCAACCTTCGACCGCTTCTCCTACGCCTTCGTCTCCTTGTGCGCCGTATGATGGCGGCAGGACGGACAGAATTTCTTGAGTTCGACCTTGTCCGGCGTGTTCTTGCGGTTCTTCCGCGTTGAGTAGTTCCGCCTCTTGCAGTCCGTACAAGCCAACAGAATGATTTCTCGCATGATCGCTCCGCCTTCGACTCTTCGACCTTAAACTCTGTCCCTTTGTCCCTTTGTGCCTTTGT
>JACPZO010000186.1 GCA_016195465.1 Nitrospirota bacterium | reverse complement strand
GTGGATGAGGCCGCCGAGGGCTTCCATCTCCCTCGTGCGAGTCGCGTGTTGGACGGCCCCCGCGCCGAGGAAGAGCAGGCCCTTGAAGAGCGCATGGTTCAGGGTGTGGTAGAGACCCGCCACGAGACCCAGGGCCGCGAGTTCCGGGAACCCGAAGGAATGGAAGATCATGCCCAGCCCGATCCCGATCAGGATGATCCCGATGTTCTCGACGGAATGGTACGCGAGGAGCCGCTTGAGATCGTGCTGCATGAGGGCGTAGAGGACGCCCATCAGGGCGGAGACGAGCCCGAGCGCCAGGACGAGGGCGCCCCACCACCAGGGGATCGCGACCAGGAGGTCGAACGTGACGCGGATGATTCCATAGATCGCCGTCTTGATCATGACGCCGCTCATCAGGGCCGAGACGTTCGACGGCGCGACGGGGTGGGCCTCGGGGAGCCACACGTGGAGCGGGACGATGCCGGCCTTGAGGCCGAATCCGAAGAGGGCCAGGAGGAAGGCTGCCGTCGCCCATCCGGGATCGATGTCCGCGCGCCGCATGGCGTCGAACGCGTACCCCTCGAAGCTCGTGAGGCCGGTCGCGAAGGCGGCCATGACACCGAAGGCGAGAAGAATCGTGATGGCGCCGACGTGGGCCATGAGGAGGTAGAGGAAGCCGGCCTTCTGGTTGGCCGTCTGCTCGTGCTCGAACACGACGAGGAAGTAGGAGGAGACCGTCATTCCCTCCCAGGCTACGAGGAAGAGGAAGGCGTCGTCCGCCAGAACGACGAGCCCCATTCCCGCGAGGAAGAGGAGGAAGAAGAAGACGAGCCCTCCGACGGGTCTCCGTTCCGCGATTCCGCGCACGTACCCCAGGGAATAGATCGAGATAAAGAACCCCAGAACCCCGATGACGACGAGGAAGAAGCCGGAGAGCGGATCGAGGCGGAGGTGGAACGGGAGCTCGGGAATCCCGACGGGGAGGACGACTGTTTCCGCGCCGGCCGCGGCCACGGCCCAGGCCCCGCCGACGGCCGCGAGCGCCGAACCCAGCGTTGCAACAAGAAACGCGGAGCGGACGAGCCAGGCGGGACGGCGGGAGAGAACGGGAACGAGCAGGGTGCCGGCAAGCCAGAGGGAGACGGCCAGGGTCGCCAGGAAGATCGGCGTCGGGCTCGTCAGAAGCTCAGGCTTGAAAAGCAACGCTTTCTCCTCGTTACGCGGCGGAATGGGCGGGTTGTTTATACGCCGCCCGCGCTTGGGCGTCAAGATCGACTTGTTCCGTTCAGGAATCGCGGGCTTATGGGGCCAAAAGAAATTATTGCATGACACGCCCCAGAATATTCAGTATATTTCCCCCTTTCCCAAGCTTTGGAAGCCGAGCGGCCATTTCCCCCCGGTTTCGGCTTCCTGGCGGCGGGGTCGTGCCCCGTCGTTCACGAGGGGCATCATCCAGATATCGAAGGAGGACCAGTCGGTGGCGATTGATCTGACAATCACGATCGCGGGCGAGGGAGGCGAGGGGGTCATCTCCTCGGGCGACTTCCTCATGCAGGCGGCCACGCGCGCCGGGATGGAGGTCGTGACCTTCAAGTCCTTCCCCTCCGAGATCAAGGGCGGGTACGCCCTCTCCCAGCTCCGGATCTCGGACGAGAAGATCCTCTCCCAGGGGGACGGCTTCAACATCCTCGTCGCCTTCAACGGCGAGGCGTACTCGATCAACAAGCCGCTGTTGACGCCGGGAACGGTCCTCGTCTGGGACGGCCCGCACGGCGACTTCGAGCCGGAAGCGATTCCGGGCGTCACGATGTACAACGTTCCGATGACCCATATCTCGAAGCAGGAACTGAAGAACCCGATCGCGAAGAACATGGTGGCGATGGGTTCGGTGGCGGGCCTCTTCGGCGTCCCGATGGACAGCCTCAAGGCGTCCGTCGCCGCGAAGTTCAAGCGGAAAGGGCAGGAGGTCATCGACTTCAACTACGCGGCGCTTCAGGCCGGGTACGACTACGTCAAGCAGAACCACAAGAAGACGGACCCGTTCACGTTTCCTCCGGCGCGGCCCGCGAAGGACGTCATCACGCTGGAGGGGAACCAGGCCATCGCCTTGGGCGCCGTCGTCGCGGGATGCCGCTTCTACCCGGTCTACCCGATCACGCCGGCGACGAGCGTCGGCAACTACCTCTCCGAGCTGATTCTCAAGGTCAACGGGTTCGTCTATCAGACCGAGGACGAGATCGCGGCGATCGCGGCGGCGATCGGGGCCTCTTACGTGGGGATCAAGTCGTTCACGGCCACGTCCGGGCCGGGCGTCTCCCTGATGACGGAGCTCCTGGGCCTCGCGGCCATGGCCGAGATCCCCCTCGTCATCGTCGACGTCCAGCGCGGCGGCCCGTCCACGGGCATGCCGACGAAGCACGAACAGTCCGACCTCTTCATCACCGCCCACGGCGGGCACGGCGACGTTCCCAAGATCGTCCTGGCGGCCGCGGACGTGGAGGAGTGCTTCTATCTCACGATCGAGGCGTTCAACCTGGCCGAGAAGTACCAGATCCCGGTCTTCCTCCTCTCCGACGCATCCCTCTCCCTCCGCGTGGAGGCGATCAAGCGCCCGGATATCAAGTCCATCCGCATCGTGAACCGCGACGCCGCCCGGTCGGCCGTCGATCCCAAGGAGTTCATGCGGTACAAGAACACGCCCAGCGGCATCTCGACGATGGGCGTGCCCGGCGTGCCGGGATCGGCCTACGCCGCAACGGGCCTCGAACACTCCGAGGATTGCGGTCCCCGGACGAGCGCCGAAACGAAAACGAACATGACCGAGAAACGGTGGCGGAAGCTCGATCGGATCGAGGAAGAGACGTCTCCGATCGAGCGCGAAGGGGACGCCGACGCCGACGTCGGGATCATCTCCTGGGGGCTCACGCAGACGATGGTCCGCGAGGCGGTGGTCCGGCTGCGGAAGAAAGGGCACAAGGTCGCGGCCCTCTACCCGAAGGTCCTCTGGCCCGTGCCGGTTAGGCAGATCGAGGCGTTCGCCGCGTCGGTCAAGACGGTCCTTGTCCCGGAGGCCAATGTCCAGGGCCAGTTCGCCGAGCTGATCCGGTCCAAGACATCGGTCGTTCCGGTCAAGCAGACGCTCTACCGCGGCGAGCCGTTCCTGCCGAAGGAGATCGAGGCGAAGGTCGAAGAACTCATCAACGCGAACGCCGCGGTGCCCGCGTAGGCGGGAGCCGCAGGAGGACAGGGAAATGACGACAGCCGTGACGACCGCCGCGGGGGCGGTGAAGCTGAAGCCGAAAGAGTACCGAAGCGCCATCGAGCCGACCTGGTGTCCGGGTTGCGGCGACTATGCCGTGACCGCGGCGATCTGCAACGCCCTCTCGGCCAACGGCGTCGACCCCGACAACGCCGTCATCGTGTCCGGGATCGGATGCTCCAGCCGCCTTCCCCTCTGGATGCGGACGTTCGGGTTCCACTCCGCCCACGGGCGGGCGATCCCCGTCGCCGTGGGGATGAAGGTCTCGCGGCCCGAGCTCACGATCGCGGTCACGATCGGCGACGGCGACGCCTTCGCCATCGGCGGGAACCACATCCCCAACGCGGCGCGCCGAAACATCGACATGACGCTCATCGTCATGGACAACGGCGTCTACGGCCTCACGAAGAATCAGAACTCCCCCACGTCGCGGGAGGGGCTCCCCGGCTCGCTCATGCCGTTCGGGAACATCGACGCGCCGATTAATGTCCTCGCCTTCCTTTTGACCTACGGGGCGACGTTCGTGGCCCAGGCCTTCGCCGGGAACCCCAAGCAGACGGGGGAGATCATTGGCCGGGCGATGACCCACAAGGGGTTCTCGTACGTGAATGTCCTCTCCCCCTGCCCGACGTTCAACAAGGTGGATACGTTCGAATATTACAGGCCGAGGGTCCAGGACATCCCCGCGGACCACGACACCGGCGATCTCCTCAAGGCGATCGGGATCGCCGAGCACGCCCTCGACCACCAGAAGAACCCGGAGGGGAAGGTGCCGATCGGACTCCTCTACCAGACGCAGAAACCGGTGTTCGCCGAGAAGGTGGATGCGCTCAAGACGAAGTACAAGGGGACCGACACTCCCGACTGGGAGAAGATCCTGGACGGGTATAAGGGGCACTAGGCTCGTTCGAAGTTCTTGGAAAACCAACGGCCCGCGGGGGGGGGGTATCCCCCGCGGGCCGTTTTTGTTTCGTTTCTCCGTTACGATCCGCTCGTGCGGTCGCGCGAGGCCGGGGGGAGATCCAGCGCTTCGAAGACGCGCACTTTCTGCTTCTTCCCTTTTACGGGGAACTCGCCGACTTCGCGCGTCGAGAAGGTCCGCGCGACGCGCTGGTGTGTGGCCTCGCTCAGAAGAATCTGATTGGGATCGGCGAGCGTCTGGATGCGGGAGGCCGTGTTGACCGTGTCGCCGATCGCCGTGAATTCCATGCGCCGGGCGCTCCCCAGGTTCCCGACCATGGCCATGCCCGTGTTGATCCCCGTCCGGACCGTGAAGCGCCGGTCCGGCTCGACGACCTCGAGAAACGTGTTCAGCTCCTGGCGCATCTCCAGCGCGGCCCGGACGGCCTGCCGCGGGTGCTCGGGCTGGGCGAGGGGCGCGCCGAAGATCGCCATGATCGCGTCCCCGATGAACTTGTCGAGCGTGCCGCCGTGCTGGAAGATGATCTCCGTCATGAGGCTGAAGTACTGGCTGAGGAGCTCCGAGACCTCCTTCGGCTTCAGGGTCTCCGAGAGGGTCGTGAACCCCACGATGTCGTTGAAGAGGACGGTGATCTCCTGCTCCTTGGGGACGAGGGTCTCGCCCTCGTCCGCCTCCCGCATGAGGAACTCCACGACGTTGGGGGAGTGGTAGCGGAAGAGGCGGTTCCGGATGACGGCGTCGTGGCGGAGGCGCTCGCTCGTCCGGGCCTGCCGGATTCCGAGCGCGGCCTGGTTGGCCATCGCCGTGAGGAGGTCGAGCGACTCCTCGTCGAACGAGCCGCGCGCGGCGAGGCAGTCCACGTAAAGGCTCCCGAGGACGCCCTGGTCCGTCCAGAGCGGGACGCACATGGCCGATCGGATGCCGAGCCGGACGACGCTCTCCCCCTCCTTGAACCGCTCGTCCGTCCCGGCGTCGGCGGTGAGGATCGAGAGCCGCTCCTCCACCGCCCGGTTCACGATGCTCCGGCTGATGGGGAGGGATTCGGTGTCGAGCGTTCTTCCGTCCCGGTGGCGGGCGACGCGGGGGATGATCCGGTCCCCCTCCCTGAGGAGGACGAAGGCCCTCTCGGCCGGGATGACGCGGAAAATGCAGTCCACGATCGTGTTCAGCACGCCTTCGAGCCCCTGGCTCGTCAGGAGGGCCGTCCCGATCTGCATCAGTTGGACCAGCGCCCGCTGGTCCCGAAGGGGGGCCTCGGGGGCCGCGATCTCTTCGAGCCGGATGAACCGGCTTGCCTCGGGTTCCTTGACAAGGGCCGGCGCGACCGGCGCGCCCGTGTCGGGGGAGAACTGCGCCGGCACGGAAGGTTCTTCCGCGTAGACGAGGCTGGCGATGCCGATCGTGATCCGGTCGCCCGGCTTCAAGCGGGCTTCGCCGACCTTCTCGTTGTTGACGTACGTTCCGTTCATGCTTCCGAGGTCGCGGATCAGATAGCCGTCGTCCGACCGGATGACGACGGCGTGCTGGCGGGAGACCCGCGTGTCGGGGATGGGGATCTCGTTGGACGAGAGGCGGCCGATTCGCGTGTGGGTGAGGTCGAGCGGATATCGAACGGGTGGAGCGCTTTCCCTCATCTGGAGCAAGACTGCCAAGTCGGCCTCCTGTCGCGTGGGGACAACGATAACCCAGACGTCGGCGAGGCGCAAGGGTCGGATGGGTACCGGCCCCCGGTTTGGGGCCTGAGGCACAGGCTTCAGGCTTCAGGATTTGGCATCAATGCACTGCCGGGCAGGTGCGTCACCCTCTCCGCTCATCCCTCCGAAATTACAATTCCCTTGACAAACGCCGTTTCTTTTGGATATAAGCGCCCGGCAAGCACGGATGCTTTCGACTCCCCTCGTTTCATACGTCGTCTGACCGGCTGCCGGCAGTGCAGCCATCCTCCTTTTTTTCGGGATGCGGGGAGGGGTGGCGGCGAACATGGAGGTTTGTGTCATGCCCAAAGTCCCCTCCTCCGCGACGTTTCACTCACTCACTCACTCACTCACTCACTCACTCACATAGATCGGTTCCCTTCGTGCCCTTTTCTGTGGAGCGATAGGGGAGTAGCGCCATGAGGTCGAAGCGTTTTGCGGCCAGGCTTTTCCCTCTCCTGCTGATCGTCGGTGTTGTTGGACTTCTTCTCTCCGTTCTTCCCGCGCCGGCCGAGGACCTTGCGGATGGGCTCTGGAACGGTCGCCTGGCACTTGGATGTGAGCTTGGCGACGGCTTGTGTCTGCATGGGGATCTCCATTCGGTATTACGTAATACGACATTACTCGGTCGGAAAGGCCGTGTCAAGCGGGTCGCTGAATACCCCGGCCGTCCCCAGAAAAGAGCTTGTCTTGCGGCAGGCGGACATCCTGGTCCGGGCAACGGACGTCTTGCGCACGGCCCGCGGGAGCGCTGAAAAGCAGGTGCCGGAATTCTTTTCACCTGGTCCCAAGCCCCTCATTCCCAGACTCGCCACCACGGCACGGAAAGGATCTTCGAGTGAAGCCACCGGATCGTATCCCCGGAATGAAGGACCACCCCCCTGACGGTTTGCGGATAGTCTTTTAGGAAGGAGAGAAGGTTCCGGGC
>JACPZO010000185.1 GCA_016195465.1 Nitrospirota bacterium | reverse complement strand
GTCCGGTCCAAGCTGAAGCTCGAAGACATGGATGACGGGCAGGTCCTCAGGGTGATCGTGGACTATCCCCCGGCGATCAAGAACGTCCCCCAGAGCGCGATCAACGAGGGGAACGAGGTTCTCGGCATCAAGCAGATCGAGGAGCGCGCCTGGGAGATCTACATCCGCAAGCGGGAAAAGAATTAGCAGGCTGCTGAAAAACAGATGCCTGCGCGCGGTGCAGGGATGCACCGCCCAATCTCGAAGATGGCGCGAAGATTTGGTGTCGAGCGATTTGAAAGACTTGCGCGAATTGACTTCGCGCAAGTCGTGGCTGAAAAAGCCATGGATGGGCTTTTTCAGCATCCTGTAAGAGGAGGATCGGAACGATGGGTGTCAAGGTCAGGATTCCAACTCCCCTTCAGGCTCTCACGGGGAACAACGCCGAGGTGGTCGCGGCGGGGGGGACGGTCCAGGAGGTGATCGACAGCCTCGAAGCCCAGTACGGCGGGCTCAAGGAGCGGATCTGCGACGAGGCCGGGAAGGTCCGCCGGTTCGTGAACATCTACGTCAACGAGGAAGACATCCGCTTCCTTCAGGGCGAGACGACCCCCCTCAAGGACGGGGACGAGATCTCGATCATCCCGGCCATCGCCGGCGGGGCGTAGACCGGCAGACGTTCTTTCGGATTCATCTTCCCCGATCAAGCGTATATAATAATACGTCTGTCGCGTGGCCGGAAGGCGAAGCGCGCTCCGCTCACAAAGAGAAACCTGGAATGAAGAAACTCGAACTGAACGACGATCAGGTCAAGCGGTACTCCCGCCACATCCTCCTTCCGGAGGTCGGCGGGAAGGGACAACGGAAGCTCCTCGAGGGGCGCGTCCTCGTCATCGGGACGGGCGGGCTCGGCGCGCCCGTCTCCTTCTACCTGGCCGCGGCCGGGGTCGGGACCATCGGCCTCGTGGACGGCGACACGGTGGAGGTGAGCAACCTCCAGCGGCAGATCATCCACTTTACCCATGACATCGGCAAGCACAAGACCGACTCGGCCAGGGAGAAGATGGAGGCGCTCAACCCGGACATCAAGGTCGCGGTCCACAAGACGCGCGTCTCCTCGGAGAACATCCTGTCGATCATCGCCGACTATGACGTTGTCGTCGACGGGAGCGACAACTTTCCCACGCGCTACCTGGTCAACGACGCCTGCGTCCTCTCGGGCAAGCCCCTCTCCCACGGCGGGATCTTCCGGTTCGACGGTCAGGTCACCACGATCGTCCCCGGCAAGGGCCCGTGCTACCGGTGCCTCTTTCCGGAGCCCCCGCCGCCGGGACTGGTCCCCTCCTGCCAGGAGGCGGGGATCCTCGGGGTCGTGGCGGGGACGATCGGCGTGGCCCAGGCGACGGAGGTCCTCAAACTCCTGATCGGAATCGGCGACCCGCTCATCGGGCGTCTTCTCGTGTACAACGCGCTCGAGATGAAGTTCCGGACGGTCAAGGTGCCGAAGAACCCGCAGTGTCCGGTTTGCGGACCGCATCCGACGATCACGGAATTGATCGACTACGAAGAATTCTGCAGCCTGAGGAGCTGACCGTGCCGAGCCGAAGAGTCCGTCTCACGTTCCCGCAGGAACTCATCACCGAACCGGTCATCTACACGATGGCGAAGCGGTTCGACATCATGCCGAACATCCGCCGCGCCAAAGTGACCGAGACCGTCGGCGAGGTCGTCCTGGAACTCGTGGGCGAGGAGCAATCCCTCGACAAGGGCGTCGCCTACCTCGTCGAGCGCGGCGTCAAGGTCGAGGACCTGCCGGGGGATATCGTTGAGTAACGGTCAATGGGTGAATGGGTGAATGGGTGAATCGAAAGAGAAGCCAACCGCCACTCTCCTTCCCGCCGGCCCTTCCGAGACCAGCCTCGTACCCACGCGGGCAACATGAGCGTCAAGACCAGCCTTCACCCCCTCGTTGAGGAAGCCGTCGAGAAGGTTCTGTCCGGCCGGGAGATCTCTTTCGACGAGGCCCTGACGCTCCTCACCGACGCGCGGATTTCCACGCCCGACCTCGTCGAAGCCGGCGCCCGCGTCACTGCCGCCTTCCATGAGAGCAAGGCCGACATCTGCGCCATCGTCAGCGCGAAGACGGGGAGCTGTGTCGAGGACTGCTCGTTCTGTTCTCAGTCGATGCACCACTCCGCCGATGCTCCCAGCCACCCGCTCCTTTCGGATGAAGCGATCATGGACGCCGCTCGGCGCGCCCGGGAGATCGGCGCCCGGAGATTCTGCATCGTCTCGCAGGGACGCTCGCCGTCCGAACGGGACTTCCCGCGGATCCTCTCCCTCGTCCGAAGAATCAGGAATGAGACCGGCCTCTCGGTCGATTGCGCCTTGGGGGCCCTGACGGAAGAGCAAGCCGCGGCGCTCAAGTCAGCCGGCGTTTCCACTTACAATCACAACATCGAGACGGCGCCCTCGTTTTTTCCTGCGATCGTGCGAACGCACACGTTCGAGGACCGCGTCCGAACCGTTCGAATCCTGAAGGGGGCCGGGATCGACGCCTGTTGCGGCGGGATCCTGAACCTGGGCGAGACGCCCCGCCAGCGGATCGAGTTCGCGTTCGCGCTCCGGGAGATAGATCCCGAAATTGTCCCGATCAACATTCTGAACCCCCGCCCCGGAACGCCCCTGGAAGACGTTCCCGCGGCCGACCCTTGGGAGATGGTCCGAACGATCGCCGTCTTCCGCCTGGTTCTCCCCAAGCCGGTCTTCAAATTGGCCGGCGGCCGCGAGGCGAACCTGGGCTCCCTCCAGAGCGAGGCCGTCCGGGCCGGCGCCCGCGGCGCGATCGTCGGCGGATACCTCACCACGGCCGGAGGCGATCCCGCCGCCGACCGGCGAATGTTCGCCTCCCTCGGGCTGTCCTGCTGACCGGCCCTTATTCAACCTTCCCTGAAAACCGGAGTCACACGAATAGGAGGTCGCAAGCGGTCATTGCCGCCGTGGGGTTGCCCCGCTGAATAAACCTCCCGCCCGTCCGTCTTAAGGGCAAAACGGGGAGAACCCCGAACCGAAAGGAGGTCAGCCATGAAGAAGATCGCGCTCGCAACCGTCACGGTAATCTTCGTTCTTGCCGCCGTCACCCCCCAGGCCTGGGCCGGGGATCACAAGGTCCGCCACAGGTGGGAAGGAGCCGCCATCGCCATCGGGGGCCTCGTCCTGCTCGACGCTATCCTTGACGCCCGCCCCGCCCACGCGGCCGTCGTTCACGCACCGGTGTATGCGCCGGCTCCCGTCTACGTCCGGGATCATAGGCACTATCACCACTACCGGGACGGCGGATGGACCTGCGAGTTCAACTCGAATCGGCACGGCCGTCATCACCACCATTATCACGACGACGGGTACGGCGGATACTAAAGGTCTAACCCCGCCCGGCGCTCCCTTGACCAGAAGGGGGCGCCGAGAGAGCCGCCCCCCGAAAATCTCTCTTTTCTCCCCGTTTAATCCCAAAACGCCTTCTGTTAGAATGGCGCCGGCGCCGGAAAGGGCCGACCGTGCCTGCCCGGACCGGATCGAAACCACCTTCACTGAGACGGAGGCTGTCCGTTTGAGCCAGATCGACTCGGCCGAGACCCTTCACCGTGAGCTCGTCCAGCTCATCGCCCAGCGGGCCTACGAGCGGCGCCGGCCCGGCGAGTCGACGGGGGACAGCGACTTCTACATCGACACGAAGTTCGTCAGCCTCCACCCCAGAGGCGCCTACTGCATCGGCCAGCTCATCCTCAAGCGGCTCGAGGAGCTTGACTGCCATACGGTGGGGGGGATGTCGATCGGCGGCATCCCGATCGTCTCGGTCATCGCCGCCCTCTCGGACGAGGCCAACTGGCCCGTCAACGCCTTCTTCGTCCGGAAGGACGTGGAGTCGATCCCGAACGCCCGAAAGGTGGAGGGGAACCTGGACCCCGGCGCGCGGGCCGTCTTTGTCGACGACGTGATCTCGGGAGGGACCTCGACCCTTCGGGCCATCCGCGAGGTGGAAGCCGCCGGGGGAAGCGTGGACCACGTGATCGTCATCGTGGACCGCGAGGAAGGCGGCCCGGACCTCCTCCGCGCGGCGGGTTACACCGTCGAGTCCCTCGTCACCCGCACCGACGTCGAGGAATTCCTCACGGAGTAACCAGCCCGCTCCTGTTCCGAAGGCTGTTTCGGTCCTGCGCTATTTGTCTTTTTTATTCGCCCATTTGTCGGCCTGCTCATTCGCCGGCCATGAAAGCATCTTGTGCGAAATGATCCTTGACCGCTTTGAGGACGCATGGTAGCGTTTGCGGGCTTTTCCCCCGGAGGCTCCCGAATGAGCTTAGTTCGACCGCTGGCCCGGCGTTATGCCCGGGCTATCTTTCAGATGGCCCTTGAGGCCGATCAGGCCCCGGCGGTCGGCCGCGACCTGGACGGGGCGGCGCGGGTCTACGCCGGCAATCCCGTCCTCGGCCGATTCCTGAACAATCCCAAGATTCGGATCTCGGATAAGAAGGACCTGCTCACCGGCGTTCTGGACCAGTGCGGCGCGGGTGAGCTTTGCCAGCGCTTTCTGACGAGCCTCCTGGAGCGGGGCCGAATGAACCAGATCTCGGAAGTCGCCGCGGGATTCCGGAGCCTCCTTGAAGAAGCGGAGAACCGGGCTACGGCCGACGTCGCGTCGGCGCGGCCCCTTTCGCCGGGCGAGACGGACGCTCTGGCGGCCGCGCTCGGCCGGATCACGCGCCGGAAAATCGGCCTGACCGTGACGGTCGATCCCGGACTTCTGGGCGGCGTCGTCGTCCGGATCGGCTCCGTCGTCTACGATGGAAGCCTCCGCGGTCAGCTCGACCGCTTGGACAAACATCTGACGGAAAGGTAGGCAATGCAAATCAAGACGGCTGAAATCAGCGAACTCATCCAGAAACAGATTCAGGGCTTCAAGACGGCCATGGAGGTTGCCGAGACCGGCACGGTCATCTCGGCGGGGGACGGGATCGCCAAGGTGTACGGGCTGGAGAACGCCATGGCGGGAGAACTCCTCGAATTCCCCCACGGGATCATGGGAATGGTCCTGAACCTCGAGGAAGACAACGTCGGCGTCGTCCTGCTGGGAGAAGCGGCCGGGATCAAACAGGGTGACCTCGTCAAGCGCACCCGCCGGATCGCCGAAGTCCCCGTGGGAGACGAACTGGTTGGCCGCGTCGTGAACGCCATTGGCGAGCCGGTTGACGGGCACGGGCCGATCGCGGCCAAGCAGACCCGCAAGATCGAGGTCATCGCCCCCGGGATCGTCGATCGACAGTCGGTCCGGGAACCGCTCCAGACGGGGCTCAAGGCGATCGACTCCATGATCCCGATCGGCCGAGGCCAGCGGGAGCTCATCATCGGCGACCGGCAGACGGGCAAGACTGCCGTCGCGGTCGACACGATCATCAACCAGAAGGGGCAGAACGTCGTCTGCATCTACGTCGCCATCGGCCAGAAGCGCTCGACGGTCGCCGGCGTGATCAAGACGCTCTCCGAGTACGGCGCGATGGACTACACGATCATCGTCGCCGCCACGGCCTCGGAGCCCGCTCCCCTCCAGTTCATTTCCCCGTACACCGGATGCGCCATGGGCGAATACTTCCGGGACAACGGGCGTCACGCCCTCATCATCTACGACGATCTGTCCAAGCAGGCCGTGGCCTACCGCCAGCTCTCGCTTCTGCTTCGCCGTCCCCCCGGACGCGAAGCGTATCCCGGCGACGTCTTCTATCTCCACTCCCGCCTCCTCGAGCGGGCGGCCAAGCTCTCGGACGCGCGCGGCGGGGGGTCGCTTACGGCGCTTCCGATCATCGAGACCCAGGCCGGGGACGTCTCGGCCTACATTCCGACGAACGTCATCTCGATCACGGACGGCCAGATCTACCTGGACTCCGACCTCTTTTATTCGGGAGTCCGGCCGGCGATCAACGTCGGCCTCTCCGTCTCCCGCGTCGGCGGCGCGGCGCAGGTGAAGGGGATGAAGCAGGTCGCAGGCTCCCTCCGGCTGGACCTGGCCCAGTACCGGGAGATCGCCGCGTTCGCCCAGTTCGGAAGCGACCTGGACAAGGTAACGCTCCGCCAGCTCAACCGGGGCCAGCGGATGGTGGAGCTTCTCAAGCAGGACCAGTACCTGCCTCTCCCCGTCGAAGAACAGATCGTGCTTATCTTCGCCGGGACCAACGGGTACATCGACGACCTTCCCGTCAACGCCGTCAAGCGGTTCGAGAAGGAGATCCTCGACTTCATGAAACACCGGCAGACTGCCCTCCTGGAAGAGGTCCGTCGGAAGAAGCAGATCGACGACGACGTTCGAGGAAAGCTCAAGGCGGCCATCGAAGAGTTCAAGAAAGGTTTCACGGCGTAGGCGTGTCCGGTTCGGAGTTCGAAGTTCGATGTCGGAGCAGACCCGAGGGTGATTCTTGCCAAGCCTTAGAAACATACGCCGGCGCATCCGCAGCGTCCAGAGCACTCAGAAGATCACGAAGGCGATGAAGACCGTCGCCGCGGCCAAGTTCAGGCGGGCCCAGCAGCGCATTCTCGAAGCGCGTCCCTACGCCCGCCAGATGGCCCGCGTCCTCTCTCGTCTCTCCATCGGAACGGGGACCGAGATTCACCCCCTCCTCGCCAGGCCGAGCGGCCATCGCGTGGAGGTCCTGGTTCTCTCCACGGACCGCGGGCTTTGCGGCGCGTTCAACAGCAACATCATCCGCCGGACCCAGCAGTTCGTCAGGGACCGGGAGGAGGCGGGCGCGCCCTACAATCTTTCCGTCGTGGGGCGAAAGGCCCGGGACGCGTTCCGGCATCGGAGCCTCCCCGCGCGCAAGGTTTGGACGGGCCTCTCCGGGAAGGTCACGTATGCGCGGGCCGCCGATATCGCCGGGAACCTCATCGAGCGGTTCACCCAAGGCGAGGTGGACGAAGTCTGGATGATCTACAACGAGTTCAAATCGGTCATCCAGCAGCAAGTGGTCGCCGAGCCCCTCCTGCCGATCCGGCAGTTGGACGAGGACAGTTCCGCGGAATCTGGGTTCGGCGGCGATTATATCTTCGAGCCTTCTCCGGAGGTCCTGTTCGAAGACCTGCTTCCCCGGCACGTGGAGATCCAGGTGTTCCGGGCGCTCCTGGAGTCGGCGGCCTCGGAGGAAGGCGCCCGGATGACGGCGATGGACGCCGCGACGAAGAACGCCAAGGAGATGATCGGCTCGCTCACGCTCCAGTACAACCGGGCGCGGCAGGCGGCCATCACGAAGGAAATTCTCGAGGTCGTGGGGGGAGCGGAAGCGTTGAAGTGACGATTGGAAATTGGAAATTGGAAATTGGAAATCGCAAATCAAGAGCTGAGCTTTTTCAGCCCGAGGAATTGTGCTCCGATTCGGAGTTGCAATTTCCAATTTTCAATTTTCAATTTTCAATTTTCAATAAAGCACCTTCTTAAGGGAGAGTGAAGCGAATGAGCACAGGAAAAATCGTTCAGGTCATCGGTCCCGTCGTGGACGTCGAGTTCGGTGAGGGCTCTCTTCCCTCCATCTACAACGCTTTGACGGTCGAAGCCCCGGCCGATCCGGCGGCCGGCCGGCCGGCCATCCATCTGACGCTGGAAGTCGCCCAGCACCTGGGCGAGAACAGGGTGCGGGCGATCGCCATGTCGTCCACCGACGGTCTCGTCCGGAGCCTCGACGTCGTCGACACGGGCGGACCGATCGCCATTCCCGTCGGACCGGAGACGCTCGGCCGTATCCTGAACGTCATCGGCGAGCCGGTGGACGAAATGGGGCCGGTCCGGGCGAAGAAGCGGATGCCGATCCACCGCGAGGCCCCGACTTTCGAGGAGCAGGAACCCACGACGACGATGTTCGAGACCGGCCTCAAGGTCATCGACCTTCTTGCGCCGTATTCGCGCGGCGGGAAGACGGGCCTCTTCGGCGGCGCCGGCGTCGGGAAGACGGTCCTCATCATGGAGCTGATCAACAACTGCGGCAAGGAGCACGGCGGCGTGTCGGTCTTCTCCGGCGTCGGCGAGCGGACGCGCGAGGGGAACGACCTCTGGGCCGAGATGAAGGAATCGGGCGTCATCGCCAAGACGGCCCTCGTCTACGGCCAGATGAACGAGCCGCCCGGCGCGCGCCTGCGCGTCGGACTCTCCGGCCTCACCGCGGCCGAGTACTTCCGCGACGAGGAAGGGCAGGACGTCCTCTACTTCATCGACAACATCTTCCGCTTCACGCAGGCGGGAAGCGAAGTCTCGGCCCTGCTCGGCCGGATGCCCTCGGCCGTCGGCTACCAACCGACGCTGTCGACCGAGATGGGCGAGCTCCAGGAGCGGATCACGACGACCAAGAAGGGCTCGATCACTTCCATCCAGGCGATCTACGTCCCCGCCGACGACCTGACCGATCCGGCGCCCGCGACGGCGTTCGCCCACCTGGACGCGACGACGGTTCTCTCGCGGCAGATTGCGGAGCTCGGGATCTATCCCGCGGTCGATCCGCTCGACTCCACGTCGCGCATTCTCGATCCGCGGATCCTCGGCGAGGAGCATTACAGGGTGGCCCGGCAGGTCCAGGTGGTCCTCCAGCGGTACAAGGAGCTCCAGGACATCATCGCCGTCCTCGGAATGGACGAGCTGTCGGAGGAAGACAAGCTGATCGTGTCGCGCGCCCGCAAGATCCAGCGGTTCCTGTCCCAGCCGTTCCACGTGGCGGAGGCGTTCACCGGGACGCCCGGGAAGTACGTGAAGCTCTCCGACACGATCCGCGGCTTCCGGGAGATCGTGGAGGGGAAGCACGACGAGATCCCCGAGCAGGCCTTCTACATGGTCGGCACGATCGAGGAGGCGCTGGAGAAAGCGGAACGGATCGCGGCGGAGGTGGGGTAGGAAGGGTTGAAGGGTTGAAGGGTTGAAGGGTTGAAGGGTTGAAGGGTTGAAGGGTTGAAGGACAAACTCTTTGTCGCTCCGTGTCTTCGTGCCTCTGTGGCATATTTCAAGGAGCCGAGCCGCACAACGGGAAGCAGGAAGACATGACCGATACATTCGAGATACAGATCGTGACTCCCTCCCGCCTCGTCGTCCGGGACGAGGTCGAGGAGGCCGTGGCCCCCGGCGCGATGGGGGACTTCGGCGTTCTCCCCGGCCACGCGCCGTTCATGTCGGCCATCCGCGTGGGCGAGATCTGGACGCGCAAGGGACCCTCGCGAACGACCTACGTCGTGGCCAACGGCTACGCCGAGGTGAGCCCCGGCCGGATGATCGTTCTCGTCGAAGGGGCCGAGCGGGAGGGCGAGATCGACGTGGACCACGCCGAGGAGGAGCGGCGGTACGCGGAAGACCTTCTGGCCAAGAACCCCGAGGGCCCCGAAGCAGAGCGCGCGGAAGCGCTCCTCGAATGGGCCGAGCTGCGCCTCACCCGCGCGGGGGTCCACCGCCCAACGCCGGGCGACGCCCCAACCCCGTAGGGCGGCACACCGTGCCTACCGGCAGGCAGGCCGCGCCTGCCATGCACTTGTTCGGGACCGAATCGGAAAGAAGGAGAAGGAATTGAAAATTGAAAATTGAAAATTTGAAATTGGAAGACAAGCAACGAAAAACCGAACAACGAAAGCCGGCGAGGAATGGATGAGTGTCTTCGGCAATTTACAATTTGAAATTTACAATTTCCAATTTTCAATCTGTCTTTCTTGAACGAGGAACTCCCCCTTCGGATCGTGCTGTCTGTGCCGCCGGCGGGCGAGG
>JACPZO010000193.1 GCA_016195465.1 Nitrospirota bacterium | reverse complement strand
GCCTCGACGCGGCGTCGTATTCGTAGTTCTGGGCGAACACGGGGTTCGCCCCTACGGTGACAGCCATGCCCGTCCTCCGCCCGATGGCGTCGAAGGTGTACGAGACCACTCCCTGGGACGTCTCCTCCTCGACCACCCGGTCGCCCCCTTCGCCCCCGCAACCCCCGCTCCCGCACCCGAACGTGCCGTAAGTATATCGAATCGGCCCCGAGATGGAATCGTTGATCTCGGTCACCCTCCCAAGGGCGTCCCGCGTGTAGGTCGTGGTGCTCCCGTCGGCGTAGATCGCCCCTGTCCTCCGGTTCGCCGCGTCGTAGGTGAAGATGGAGGTCTGCCCCTTGCGGTCGGTGATGCTTGTCAGATTGTCGCTTGCGTCGTGGCCGTAGACCTCCGTCCGCCCCAGGCCGTCGGTGAAAGACGCCGCCTTGTCACGAAGTGTATAGGCAAACGCCATCTCCTGCCCCTTGGCGTCGATGACGGTAAGAAGGATCCCGCTCCCATCGTATTGGTAGGAGGTGATACCCCCCGCCGGGTCGGTGATGGACGTGAGCCGGTCGCGAAGATCGTATTGATAGGCCGTAGTCCGGCCGAGCGGATCGATCATGCTCAAAACCCGCCCCAGGACGTCGTACGTCCGGCTCACCCCGTTCCCGAGAGGATCGGTCGTCTTCACAAGGTTGCCTTGGGCGTCATATTCCATCGCGGTCACATTCCCCAGCGGATCGGTGACGCTCGTGGGCTGGCCGGAGGCATTATACCCGATCCCCGTCACGTTCCCCAACGGATCGGTGACAGCCGTCACGTTCCCCTGGGAATCGTGCGAATAGACCGTCGTCTGCCCCAGGGCGTTCGTGACCGAGGCCACTTGATTGAAATTGGCCTCGTAGGTATAGGTCGTGACGTTCCCCGCCGGGTCGGTCTGCGTGAGCAGGTTCCCCCTCGAATCGTACGTGAATGTTGACTTCCGCCCCAGCGCGTCCGTCACCGACAGAAGGAGGTTCGAGGCGGCGGCGCGCTCGTAGAGCGTCACGTTCCCGAGGGGGTCGGCATCCTGGGTTCCGTAAAGCTTCTGATTGAACGCCCGCGTAACAGCCTGCCCCAGCGCGTCCGTCATAACGGTCTGCGTGACGCGGCCCTGGGCGTCGAGCGTGTAGCTGTACGTGTAAACTCCTCCATCGGCATGGATCTGCCGGACCACCCGGCCGGCCGCATCGAATTCGTTCAAGACCTCCCGAATCCCTCTGGCATTGGTCACGGAGGAAATGTGGTTCGGGAAATCGGTCCTTTCATAAACGTACCGCATCGTAGCCCCATCCGGGTACGTGACCTGGCGCAACCGGGCGACGGAGAAGGGCGATTCGTACGTGTAGACCACCTCCCTTCCCGTGTGATCGGCGATCTTCTGGACGAAGACGCGGCCGTTGATGGAAGTCGTCGTCAGCGTCACGAGCGTGCGACCGCTCGTATCCTTGATTCGCTCGACGTTCCCCAGGACACCCCGCTCGAACGAAAGGCGGTTTCCGTTCCGGTCCACCTGGTTCACGAGGAGCCCACGGGTGTCGAAACCATAGGTGGTCCCATCCTTCATCCGCAGGGCAGCGGTGCCGTCTGGGGCGAACGTGAGGATGGAGCCCAGGTGGTCGGGATCGGTCGTATTGATGTAGCTCCCATCCGGCTGCTTGGCGAAGACAAAACGGATGCTCGCGGGAAGACTCAAGCGGGCGTTGGCGTTGTCGGTGCCGTAACGATAGACGTACCAGTCGTAGTTCAGGTAGGTCCCGACCCCGAAGGGACCGAACGTCGCGTCCCGTGTTCGATGGGTCCGAGCGATCCGGACGGGAATCCGCCATGGAACCACGAGGTCGATCTGCTCGTGGCGGAATGTCCCCGTGGCCAGATCGACCGGGTCGCCTCCGAGGTTCTTGCAATTGGGACTGTCGTCCGGCGTGTTGTCGTCGTACGGGATGTAGAGGAGAGCGCCGCAACAAAAGCGCGACGTGCCGGTCCCGGGGTCCGGGATGATCCGCTTCCCGTCCTCGCTCACCGTCCCCCTTCCGCCCGGCATCCAGGTGAAACTCGCGCCTTCAACGGTCGAAGCCTCGTCGAAATAGAAAAGGTCTGCTTTCTCCCCCGGCGGGAGCCCCAGGTCGTTGGGCAGCGTCACGGGGATGGGCTGTGTGGGAATCCCGCCTCCAGGCTTGTCAAAGTAAAACATGTACACCTGGGAAGCGCGCTTCGTGGGGGGCGGGGGAATGGGCAAACGATCGGCGGGGACCGTCCGAACGTTCACGCGCTCGTTGGGCTTTCCGTCCCAGCCGATGATCTCCGCCCCCGGCGGGATCCGCATCTCGAAGCCTGGGATCGAGGGATCCGTGTGCCTGCGCTCGCGAGCCTTATCCCGGATGTCGACGAAGGCGTGCCTCTTCTGGGCGTGGAGGTGCGGGACGTACGGAAGCTCCGTGACCCTCCCCTCCTCGATCCTGACCTTGACGGGGATGTGGGGATAGGCCGCGGTGGGAGCGGTGGGAGTGGAAGCCGTGGAACCTTCAAGCATGACGAGCTGATCGCCCGGCGGGGGACCCACGATCATGAAGTTTCCGCCCGCGTCCGTCTTGACGGCGCGGTCTCCGACACGGACCGTCACATTGGCGAGGGGTTTCTTCCCCGTTTCCAGGACGCGCCCCATGAGGACGGTTGTACCCGCGGGTGGCACTGGAGCCCCAGGGGAGGCCGCTCCTGGCCCCGCCCGCCCGCTGGCGCCGGACGACGGCCCGGCACCGGCAACCGACTTGGCGCCTTCGACAGAGGCGGGAGGAACGGGAAGCTGGACGAGCTGGAGGAACCCGCCCGCATCCGAAAGGATGGGGACAACGGCGAGATGGAGGCCGGGGTCCACGGCGACGGACAGAGGCTCGGCCGGAAGGTCGAGTTTCTCCAGAACGAGCCTGTCCTGAAGGGAGATCCGGAGGAGCGTCTTCGATCCCGTGTCGATGGCGACGCTCTCGCCCGTGAGCGGATGGACGGCGATGCTCTGCGCGGTGGAGAGCGAGAGCGTGGCCAGTACATGGAGAGCCGCGATATCGACCAGGATGATCCCGTGGGGCGTCTCCAGGGCTACGACAGCCCAGGCGGGATCGGGAAGAACGGCCAGGGCCGTCCCCGGAGCCGGGAGGGCCAGATCGCCCGTCCGCTCGCCCGAGAGGAAATCGTAGACGAGAAGCGACTCGCCTTTGAGAACGATGGCCGTGTGCGTCGGCTCGTGGACGGCCACGGCCCGAAGTCCTGGACCCACGGCCACGGTCCGGACGACCCGCCGGGTCACGAGATCGACGACGAGGAGCCGGCCCGCCTTGGCTTCCAGGACGACGGCGTGGTGAAAAGAAGCATCGACGGCGACGGAGACCGGGATCGGGCCGATGGGAACCGCGCCCGCCTCCCGGCCCGACTCCTGATCGACCAGCCGGAGGCTCCCCTTGGCGGGATCGAGCGCGAGGATGAGACCCAACTCCACGTCGACCGCGACGTCGGCGGGACCCGCGCCCAAGGGCACGGACCCGATCACGCGGCGCTTCGCAAGGTCGACGACGTGGAGGCCCGTGATCCCATCGTCGGCCACGAAGGCGAGATGCCGCGCGGGATCGACGGCAACAGCGCCGGGCGCCTTCCCCAGGGGGATCGGGGGAAGGAGCGTGGACTCAGCAAAGGCCGCCGGACTCCCTCCCAGGACAAGCAAGCACAGAAACGCAGAACCCGCGAATCCCACGAGAAACCTTTCGATGCCGCGCCGCGCCATTCGCGTGACTGATC
>JACPZO010000192.1 GCA_016195465.1 Nitrospirota bacterium | reverse complement strand
GACGTGACGACGCGGTGGGGGAGCGGGAAGCCGAAGGGGCCGGGGATCTGGTACCTCCTCGATCTCGGGAGAATCGAGACGGTCCACCGCGTCGTGCTTCTCCCGGGGATATTCGTGACGGACGCTCCGGTGGGCCTCCGTGTGGAGGCATCGCGGGACAAGGAGAACTGGCGGACGGTATGGGAGCTTCCCGAGATCATGCCCGGTCTTTACACGTGGAGGGGGCAGCCCCGCTTCGACCACAGCGGGATCGTGGAGTTGGCCTTCCCGGGAGCCCAGGCGCGGTACCTGAGATTTACGCACCTTGGGGAGAGTCCGCCCTTCGACTGGTCGATCGGAGAGATCTTCGTCTTCGCTCCCGGCGAACCGGGGGCGGAATCTCCGAAGGAGGACATCCTGGCGGCGGTCCGCGGGAAACTCATACGCGGCCGTCCGGCTGAGGCCGAGGAAATGCTTTCGTGCATCATCGAAGCGGACCCGGAAGCGGTGGAGGCGCACCGGATGCTCGCCCTCGTTCGGAGCGCCGGAAGATGAGGAGGCCCGTATATGCCCGGCCCCCGCTTTTGCCGGGGGCGAGCGATGAGGAATAGCCGACGATGATTCACGGCCTGAAGGTCATTGTCGTTCTCCCCGCGTACAACGCGGCCAAGACGCTCGAGATGACGCACGCCGAAATCCCGCATGACATCGTGGATTCGGTCGTGCTGGTGGACGACGCGAGCCACGACGAAACGGTGGCGCTGGCAAGGCGCCTCGGGATCAAGACGTTCATGCATCCCGAAAACCGGGGTTACGGTGGAAATCAGAAGACCTGCTACACGGAGGCCCTTCGGGAGGGGGCGGACATCGTCGTCATGCTCCACCCCGACTACCAGTACACGCCCAAGCTCGTCACGGCGATGGCCTCGATGATCGCCTCGGGCGAGTTCGACGCGGTGCTCGGGTCCCGGATCCTGGGGCGGGGAGCTTTGGCCGGCGGGATGCCTCTTTACAAGTACGTTGCCAACCGGTTCCTGACGCTGGCGGGGAACCTGATGCTTGGCGTGAAGCTCTCCGAGTACCACACCGGCTACCGGGCTTTCTCGCGCCGGGTCCTCGAGACCCTTCCGCTCGAAGAGAACTCGGACGACTTCGTCTTCGACAATCAAATGCTCGCCCAGTGCGTCCGCTTCGGGTTCCGGATCGGCGAGATCTCGTGCCCCACGAAGTATTTTGCGGACGCTTCATCGATCAACTTCCGCCGGAGCGTCGTCTACGGTCTCGGCGTCCTGGGGACGGGAATCCGGTTCATGCTCGACAAGGCGGGTCTGGCGCGCTCGCCGATCTTCAACGCCGAGGGCCGAAAGCTGTCGGCGGCGAAGTGAGGAATCTCAGTCTGTTGGCCGGTCTGTGGGCCGCCGGGGTCCTGCTCCGGGCCGGGTTCCTGGTCATGCCGCATATCGACTCCGACCAGGCGATCTTCGGCTTGCAGGCCATACACGTCCTGCGGGGGGAATATCCAGCGTTCAGTTGGGGGACGGCCTACATCGGAACGGCGCCCACGTTCCTCACGGCCGTCCTCTTCCACCTGTTCGGAGCCTCCCGCCTCATGCTGGACGTCGTCCCGGCAATCGAGACTGCGTTCTGGCTTCCCCTCGTTTACCTCCTGGGGCTGCGGCTGGGCGGGAAGAGCGTGGGGCTCGTCGCGATGGCGCTCTCGGCCCTGGCGCCGGGATACCTCGCGATCCACGGCGCGTGGGCCCGCCACGGGTACATGGAGACGGTCTGGCTCGGCACGGTCCTGTACCTTGCCTCGGAGAGATGGTGGGGGAAAAGGGCGAATTCTTTCTCGGGTCCGCGCCACGTTTTCGTTCTCGGATTTCTTGCCGGTCTCGCCTGGTGGACGAATTTTCTGTCGGTCTACTTTCTCGCGCCGCTCGGCTTGGCGGTCGTGGCGGGTCTCCGGGGCGCGGCGGGAGGGACAATCCGGTTCGCCGCGGCCGGAGCGGTTCTCGGCAGCCTCCCGTTCTGGATCGTCAACTTCCCCTCCGGGTTTCCGTCGCTCGCGATGTTCGGCGCGGGCCGGCCGGGCGGATCGTTGACGAATCTTGGGGACCTGTGGGCCAGGGGCCTGCCGGGTTTGCTTGCGCTTCCCGTGGACGGGCCGGGCGTACTCAAGGTTGCGGCGTGGCTCTCCTATGCGGCCTTCCTCGGCGTCCTCGTCCGGGGTCTGTTGCGCGGGCGGGGGCCCGAAGCGGCCGGCGGGCCGGTTTTCCTGAAGGCGGCGCTCGTCCTGTCGCTCGCCGTGTTCCCGATCGTGTACGCCTTCAGCTCCTTCGGAAACGCGATCTCGGATTTCGGCACGCTTCGTTACCTGCTCCCCGTCTATGTCCTGGTCTACCCTCTTGCGGCCCTGGGCGCGGCGGGCGGCGCGTCCCGGCCCGGGGTGGCCGTCCTGGCTCTGCTTCCCGCGGTGGTCTTCGCCGTGGCGAGCGACGTGACGGAGTATTCCTGGATTTGGGGGGGAGTGCAGTATCGGAAGTATGAGTCCGAGAGGGCGCGTGAAGCTCGACTGTTCGACGGACTCCAGGCGCGCGGGCTCGATCGCGTCCGCGTTCTCGACTACTGGCTGGGTCCCCGTCTGACGTTCGATTCGGGCGAGAGGATCGTCTTCGCCGAGGCGGGAACGAGCCGTTACCCGGGGTACGCCCGGGCCGTGGCGAATGCACCGCGGGCGGCGTATCTCCTTTCGGCCGACGATGGCTTCGAGGCGCAGGTCCGGGCGATGGGGGGAGAGGTTGAGCGGGAACGGGTGGAGGGGTATGAGATCTACCACGGATTCGCGGCGCCACGGGATTCCATCCGATCGCTGTCGTCGGATACGTGGCGAATCGTGGGGAGCGAATCGAGAGGGCCTTTCGACCGTCGGCCGGAGACGACGTGGACCGCGCCGTCCGGGGGGGAAGGGCGTCTGGAGGTGGACCTGGGCCGCCCCGAGGCGGGCGTGTGCGGCGTGGCGTTCTTCCCGGGGACGTCCTTCCCCTCGCGCCCGCGCGATCTGCGGATCTACACTTCTTCCGACGGCCGGAGATGGGTCCGGTCCCTCGACCTTCCCGCCGTCTTTGGGGGGCTCCGCGTCCGTGATGACGGCGTTCCGATCCTCGACGCCGGCGGATTCCTCCTTCACCGTTTTCCGGCGCGGACCGTTCGGCGGATCCGGATCGAATCGTCCGGCTCCGCGTCGGGGAAGGACTGGGCGGTCGCCGAGATGTTCGTTCTCGCGCGCGGGGAGAGCAATCCCGCAAGGCGGGGTCCGACCGCGGATCTGCTGGCCGAAGGGGAAGAATCCCTGAGTCGTGAGAAATGGAGCGAGGCCTGGCGTCTCTTTTCGCTGGTCCGGGTCGCCGATCCTCATTCGCCCGAGGCTCAGTACGGTCTGGCCCGGTCGCTCGCTTCGGCGCGTGTGCCGGATGAGCCGGGCCGCGAGAGAGCGGCGGTCCTGTCCAGGGCCGGATTCGCCGACGAGGCGGCGAGAGAGTACGAACGTCTCGTCTCTTCGCGCGATGTCCGGGGGTCCGATTACCTCAACCTCGCGGACACCAACAGACGACTAGAGCGGCACGACGCGGCCGAGCGCATCCTGCGGGACAAGGAGGCCGCGCTGGCTCCGCCCGGTCCCGTGGCGGTGTTCGGCTCCTGCTTTCGTCTCGAGGGTCTGAGGATCGACCCTTCCCCCGCCGTGCGGGGGGGGAGCGTCGAGGTCTCGTACCAGTGGGGATCGCGGTGCTCCATCCGCCAGGACCTGGGGGTGTTCGTTCATCTTGAAGGGGCCGGCGGGCGCCGCTTTCAAGACGATCATCTTCCCCTTGATGGGGCGTATCCCACCGACCGCTGGCCCGCCGGAGAGGTCGTTCGCGAAAGGCGGAAGGTGGACGTCCCATCGGATCTTCCTCCGGGGGAGTACAGGGTTTTCGTGGGTGTCGTGAACCGGCGGTTATGGAATCGCCGGCTTCCCGTGACGGAGCCCGCTCCCGCGGCGGGCAACCGGTTCCTGGCCGCGACGGTGGATATCCGGTGACGATCTTCCATGCGACCTCGCTGCGAAGATCCCTTTTTTGGGTGATCGTTCTTGGCGCCGCCCTTGTCCGATTGTCCTTCCTCGGAGGCGCGAACCGGGGCGTCAACTCGGACGAGGCCTGGACAGGTTTGATGGCCATGACCATTCTCCGCGGAGAGTATCCGGTTTTCATGCCGGGCCTGGGCTACATGGGATCGCTCGAGGCCTACGCGACGGCGGTCGTCTTCTGGCTGTTCGGTTCCTCGCCCGGACTGCTCAGCGTCACGCCCATCGCTCTGTCTCTCCTGCTGGTGCTCCTCCTTCCCGTTCTGGGCGCGCGGCTGTGGGGGGAGACGGCCGGGTTATGGGCGGCCGTCTTCGCGGCGTTTCAACCCGTTTTTCTGGTTGCGTTCGGCAACGCGCCGCGCCTCGGGTACGTCGAGACCCTCGTCTGGGGAACGATCCTGTTTCTCCTGGCCGAACGCATGACCCGGGAACCCGCGGGGGCGCGGAACGGAGCGCTCTTTCTTGTTTTCGGTTGCGTGACGGGGCTCGCCGTCTGGACGAATCTTCTCGTGGCTCCGTTTGTCGCGACGACGGCGGTCGCGCTCCTGGCGCTCCGGCCGCGCCTCCTCTTTCGCGCGAGTACGGTCTGGAGCCTTCCCGGGTTCATCGTGGGGAGCGCACCGTTCTGGGTCTTCAACGTTTCACATCACTTCTGGTCGTTCGCTCTGTTGGGATCGGGGGGTGGGGGAGGGCTGCGAGGACGCATGGCGATCCTCGTGGTGGACACCTTGCCGTTCGCTCTCGGCCTGCGAGACCTCTCGACGAACGCCTGGTTCCGGCCGGCGGTTATTCTCTCGGGTCTCGGATACGCGGGCCTGGCTTTCGCCGTGGTCGTCACGTGGTGGAGAGAGAAGGGCGAACGGCGCCGACGGCTCGCCGACCGCGGATTTCTCTTCTCGGGGGGGCTTTTTTCCCTCACGCTACTGGCGTTCATGGCCAGCCGCTACGGGAGTCTCGGGTCGCCCCGGTACCTCTTTCCGGTCTACGGGGCGCTGCCGCTCCTTCTGGCCGGGGGCGTCGTCTTCCTCCGGCGGTATTCTCGCGCCTGGGGGCTGATGGCGATTCCGATCCTGATCGGCAACCTCGCCGGGGTGGCCAGGGCTCACCATGACTTGAGCGTTCCGGGAGCGGGGGAATCGGAGGTGCCCTCCCTGGGGCCGGTCGTGGACTTCTTGAGACGCGAACGGATCGAGCGGGTCTACGCCGACTATGGAATCTCCGTCCGGATCAACTTCGAGACGGGAGAGAAGATCGTCGCCGCCGATCTCGGCGAGGAGCGGTATCCTCCCTACGCATCTGCCGTCGACGGGGCGAACAAGGTTGCGATCGTCGCGTACGGCCGGTTCGCTCCATTGGGGGCCGGTGGGGAGACGATCGGCCGGAACCTCGGGGCGGCGGGTCTCGAATTCCTGGAGACGTCCGTGGGGGGATGGCGCGTCTATCACGATTTCAGGCGCGATTTCCCGTATCGGGGCGCGGCGTCGGCCGAGATTCGGCCCGATCCGTGGCGGGCGGAGACAAGCGAGCCGCGGGACGATCCGCGGCTTGCGTTCGACCGGGACGTGACGACGCGGTGGGGGAGCGGAAGACCGAGAGGGCCGGGAATCTTCTACCTTCTCGATCTCGGACGTCTCGAAACGCCGCATCGCGTCGTTCTCCTGCCGGGAACCTTCGTGACGGACCATCCGGTGGGTCTCCGGGTCGAAGCGTCGCGGGACAAGCGGACGTGGCGGGTTGTCCGGGAGTTGCCGGAAATCATGCCGGGGCTTCACGTCCGCGGGGGACAACCCCGGTTCGATTCCAGCGGGATCGTGGAGACCGCCTTCCCGCCGGTTCAGGCCCGGTATCTGCGTCTGACACACCTGGGCGAGGGTCCCCCCTTCGACTGGTCGATCGGGGAGGTCTTCGTTTTCTCTCCGGCGCCGGATGGTGAGCGGCGGGAAGAGGCGCCGGGCGTGGCGAGCGCGAGAAGATTCCTGCTGCTGGGAGAGACGCGGAAGGCGAGGGAAGATCTGGCCGGTCTGGAAGCCGCGGAGCGCCGGACGATGGAGGCGTGCAGGCTCGAGGCGATCGCCCTGAGCCGGGAGAGATGATGGATGCGCGAGTGAGCGGACGCGCGCGCGAGTGGATCCGTCTCCTGCGTCCGGAGCAGTGGACGAAGAACCTCTTCGTCTTCGCGGCGATCGTCTTCTCGCACCACATCGCCCACCCGGATTTCCTCCTCCGCGTCGCAGCGGCCTTTGCCGTCCTCTGCCTCTTGTCGAGCGCCGTCTACGTCGCAAACGACCTCAAGGACCGCGAGGCGGACCGGAACCACCCCGGCAAGAAGGACCGCCCCCTCGCCCGGGGAACGATCCGGCCCGGCCCGGCGCGCGCCGCCTTTTTCCTCCTGGCGGGCTCGGGGCTCGGCTGCGCCCTCCTCCTGGACGAGGGGATGCTCGCCGTCTCCGGCGGCTATTTCGCGCTCATGACGGCCTACACGTACGGCCTCAAGCGCGTGGTCATCCTGGACGTCATGGTGATCGCGGCCGGGTTCGTCCTCCGGGCCGTGGCGGGAGGGGTCGTCATCGCCGTCGAGGTCTCCCCCTGGCTTCTCATCTGCACGTTCCTGCTGGCCCTCTTTCTGGCCCTCGGGAAGCGGCGCCACGAGCTGCTCCTCCTCGGGCCCGAGGGAGCGAACACCCGTTCGGCGCTCTCCTCCTACTCGGCCCCCTTCCTCGACCAGATGATCTCGGTCGTCACGGCCTCCGCGCTCGTGGCGTATGCGCTCTACACCTTCTCGCCCGAAACCGTCCGGAAGTTCGGGAGCGCGAACCTTCTCTTCACGATTCCCTTTGTCCTCTTCGGCATTTTCCGCTATCTTTACATCCTTTATCACCGAGGCGAGGGAGGAACGCCGGAGCGGGTCCTGGTTCGGGATCTCCCGTTCCTGGGCAACCTGGCCCTCTGGCTCATCGTGGTTCTCGTCGTGATCTACAAGGCCGGGCCGGGGCCTTGAGCATCCCGCGGCGGACGTCGTGAAAGGGGAGGGTGTCGTGGAGATCGGTACGGAAAGTCCCGCCTGGGGCCGCCTGTTTCAGAGATACTGATTTCCCCCTTTGTCACGATGTTCCGACAGCGTCTTCTTTGGATCATTCTTGCCCTGACGGTTTTCCTGGTCTATTTCGCGTCGTCCAACGGGATCGTCTCGAGCAACGACGGGAGCCACACGGCCCTCCTCCTGGCCATCGTCGAGGACGGTTCGTTCTCCATCGACAAGTATCGAGGTCTTGCCCGCGAGCTGGACTACGCCGAGTACGACGGGAGGGTATACAGCGATCGTCCCCCCGGCACGGCCCTCCTGACCGTGCCGTTCTACGTTCTTCTCCGGTGGGCCGGACATCGGTGGTTCACGGATCCGGACCATTTCATCCTGGTCGGGCTCTCCCTCGTGCCCGCCCTGTTCGGAGCCGCGAGCGTCCTCATGGTCGGGGCGACCGCCCGCCTGGGGGGAGCGCGGTTCATCTGGGGCCTCCTCGCCGCGGTGGTCTATGCGTTCGGGACCGTTCAGTGGCGGTATGGGTCCGCTCTCTTCTCCCACGGAATCTCGGCCTTTTTCATGCTGTCGATCGTCTTTATCGTCCTCCGGACGGAGATCAGGAATCGACCGCTCACGGCGGGCGGAAAGGCGCTTCTGGGATTTCTGCTTGGGTATGCCCTCATGGTGGACTATGCCAACGCGGTCGGCGTCTTTCTGGCAAGCCTCTTCGTCTGGTGGCGGGGGCTCGCCGGCCGGGGGGACGGTGTCGTGAAGCGGTGGGCTCCCCTCGCGGCGGCCGCGGCCGTCCCCGTCGCGTTCCTCCTTGCCTACCAATGGATCTGCTTCGGAAGTCCGTTCAGCACGTCGTATTCCCACCACGCCCAGTTCCTGTTTTACCGGAAGGGGCTCGAGGTCTTCAGCAACAACCCGCTCCGAGGGTGGGCGAACTTCTTCCTCGTGGAGATCATGAACAAGAACCCCGACTACTGGGGCGCCGACGGCGGCGTGGTCTATACGGTCCTCTCGACGAGCCCGCTCCTCCTTCTGGCCTTCTACGGCCTCTTCCTCTTCCGGCGGTCGCATCCCGCAGCCGGCGCGTTCTTGATGGGCACGGTCTTTCTGGGGATCACGGTCATCTCCCTTCACAAGACGTACTGGGGAGGGCCGGGGACGGCGGACACCCGGTACATCCTTCCGTGGATCGTCCTTCTCGCGCCCGCCGTCGCGTGGGCTCTTCAGGATCTCTGGGCGCGGCTGCCGCGGGCGGGACGCCGGCCCGCGGCGGCGGTCCTGGGGGTTCTCTTCGTCTTCACGGTCTTCCAACACCTCCGGATGCAGGCGAACTTCCTCGATCACGACGTCGAAGGGGTTCCCTTCGAGCCCAAGTCGTTCACGGGAGATCTTCGGCAGATCGACCGGGTGTGGGACCACGCCTTCGGGCTGCCAGAGCACGTCCGGGGGCTCGCGGGGAAGCTCAAGTGAATATTGAATTGAGGGGCCGAAAACGGCCGTGTTACGATCCGCGCAAGGTTGCTCGTCCAGGGCGAGCGGCGGGACGCCCGTCCGACATCGGTGGGAACGGCTGGTGAAGACACTTTTCGTCTACACGGACATCAACGTCAAGGGGGGCGCGAAGAGCTACCACTTCGGCGTGGGGATCCTGTCGGCGGCGCTCAAGCGGGCGGGGTTCCCGACGTCGCTCCACTACATGTACGATCATTACGACCCGCGGGGTCTTCTCGCCCGGATCGAACGGGAGTCTCCCGGTCTTCTGGCGTTCACGGGCGACTCCACCCAGTTCCCATACGTCAAGAAACTCCTGGCCGAGATCGGGCCCGAGGTCGGAAAGCGGGGGATCGTCACGCTGGTCGGCGGGACGCACGCCTCGCTCTATCCGGACTGCATCAACGAGTCTCCGCACCTCGACGTCCTATGCCGGGGAGAGGGGGAGGAGACGATCGTCGAGCTGGTCCAGCGCCTCGCCGGGGGGCGGAACTTCAGCGACGTCCGGAACCTCTGGGTGAAGCGGGCGGACGGGGAGATCATCAAGAATCCGATGCGGCCGTTCATCGAGGATCTCGATTCGCTTCCCTTTTCGGACAGGGATCCGGACTTCATTGATTACCAGGCGATCATCGACTCCGACTTCGACCGGGTGATGTTCATGCTCTCCCGGGGATGTCCGTACAGCTGCACTTACTGCGGGAGCCCCGCGATGGGAAAGCTCCAGGAGGGTAAGTACGTCCGGTTCTTCTCCGTCGACAGGGCCATCGGGGAGCTGAAGGACATTCAGGCCAGGTTCAGGTTCAAGTCGATCTTTTTCGCGGACGACGTCTTC
>JACPZO010000050.1 GCA_016195465.1 Nitrospirota bacterium | reverse complement strand
TCGTGGACCCTCTCCACCCGTCGGCCGGAGGCGTCGCCCGGCGGGCGTTCGACCGGATTGCCCGCGGCATCGCGAGTCCCAAGGCAATGGATGTCGTCTCGATCCGTTATCTTAAGCCCTCATGGGCGGAGGAGGTCCTCGGGGAGCGGGGGGCCATCACTGGGATCGTCGCGGGGAGCGCCGCGGCCGGGGTGGGGGGAAGAGGCATCGCAATCGAGGGAATGCGGCCGGAGGACCTGGGCTCTGTCTTGGCGATCGAGGAGTCCTCCTTCTCGAACCCGTGGCCGATGGCCCATTTCAAGGCGGAGCTTGCCGCCCCCCACGGGGCCTCGGTTCCCCTCGTGGCGCGGAATGCCGATGGAAGGCTGGTCGGATTTTTGTGCGGCCGGATCGCGGCCGGGGAGGCGGAGATTCTCGATCTGGCCGTCGAGGCCGACCGGAGGCGGTGGGGGATCGGCACGAGGCTGCTGACAGCATTTCTGGACAAAGCCCGGGCGGCCGGAGTCTCCCGGGTCCACCTCGAGGTCCGGGCGTCGAATACCCGCGCCCAGCTCTTCTATGGGCGGTTCGGATTCCAGGGGGCGGGCCGGAGGCCGGCCTACTACCGCAGGCCGACGGAGGACGCGCTTCTTCTGGCTTTGGACATGACGAAAACCGTTGCATCGGCCGGGCAAGATGTGTAATCGTAATATCCGTAATCCTTCCGTCCGGCGTTGTCCTACCGAGAATAGGACCAAGAACAGGAGGTGACCCGACACGGGCACTCATCCCCGGTAGATCCGCTAAACCCCTAACGACAAGAGGAGGTCTGCCATGGCTGTGAGCAGTGATGAAACGGTGACCGCGGGGGAACTGATCGAAGGGCGGCTTCAGGCTCTGAAAAAGGAACATCACGCCCTTGAGATTCGGCTCGAAGAGCTTAACGGTAGACGGCACCTGACCACTGAGGAAGAAGTCGAGCGGAACATGATCCGCAAGAAAAAGCTTTTCCTCAAGGATCAAATGTCGTCCATCGCGCGAGGCCCGATGCCGAGTCCGCCCTCCCCCTCGGGGGTCGGTCACGTCAGTCCTCCTCCCGCGTAGCGAGCAACCCGCGGATTTCCTTCCCGATCCTCCCGGGGCCGAAATCAGCCCCGGGAGGCGTATCCATCCCTAAATGCCATTGAACGGGGTTAGCCTTATGTGCTAGTCTTATCGAGGACTTAGCGCGTGCAAGGTCAAGCGAGGAGATAGTTGAAAATTACCGGCGCGGAAATATTCGTGAACGCTCTCAAGAAAGAGGGCGTGGACACGATCTTCGGCTACCCCGGGGGCGTCGTCCTGAAGGTCTTCGACGTCCTCTACGGCGAGAAGGACCTGAAGGTCGTGCTGTCCCGCCACGAGCAGGGTGCGACCCACATGGCCGACGGGTACGCCCGCGCAACGGGGAAACCGGGGGTGGTCCTGGTCACGTCCGGGCCGGGGGCGACGAACACGGTGACGGGGATCGCCACGGCGCACATGGATTCGATCCCGCTCGTCGTCTTCACGGGGCAGGTGCCGACGAAGATGATCGGGAACGACGCCTTTCAGGAAGCCGACATCGTGGGGATCACCCGGCCGTGCACGAAGTACAACTTCCTCGTGAAGGATATCCGCGACCTGGCGCGGACGATCAAGGAAGCGTTCGTCATCGCCACGACGGGGCGCCCCGGCCCGGTGCTGGTGGATCTGCCCAAGGACGTTCTCGCCGACAAGGCGGAGTTCGACTATCCGTCCGAGGTCAAGATCCGGTCGTACAATCCGAAGTACGTCGGCAACAAGTGGCAGATCAGGCAGGCGGCCCAGGCGATTATCAAGGCCAAGCGGCCCGTCATCTACGCGGGCGGCGGCGTGATCCTCTCCAACGCCGCGGCGGAGCTCAAGGATCTCGCCGAGATGGTCCAGATTCCCGTGGCGCTCACGCTCATGGGGCTGGGGGCTTTTCCCGGGAGGCACCCGCTCTTTCTCGGCATGCTCGGCATGCATGGGACCTATCAGGCCAACATGGCCCTCTACAAGTCGGACCTCGTCGTCGCGATCGGCGTCCGGTTCGACGACCGGGTGACCGGCAAGGTGGACGAGTTCTGTCCGGAGGCCAAGATCATCCACGTCGACATCGATCCGACGTCGATCCGGAAGAACATCCACGTCGACATCCCGATCGTGGGCGACGTAAAGTTCGTCCTCACCGACCTGATCCGGGAGATCCGGGAGATGCAGGCGGCGGGGGAGACGTGGGAGGCGATCCCGCGGACGTGGCACCGCCAGATCGACGAGTGGCGGACCGAGCACCCCCTCTCCTACGAGTGGGACGAGGATGTGATCAAGCCGCAGTACGTCATCGAGAAGATCTCCGAGATGGCGGGAGAGAACGCGATCGTCACGACCGACGTGGGGCAGTGCCAGATGTGGACGGCCCAGTTCTACAAGTTCGAGCGGCCGCGGACCTTCCTCACGTCCGGAGGGCTGGGAACGATGGGGTACGGGCTTCCGGCCGCGATCGGGGCGCAGATGGCGTTCCCGGACCGGCTCGTGGTGGACGTCGCCGGCGACGGATCGTTCGAGATGAACGTCCAAGAGATGGCGACCGCGGTCATCCAGAAGCTTCCGATCAAGATCGCGATCCTGAACAACGGCTACCTCGGGATGGTCCGTCAATGGCAGGAGCTCTTCTTCAACCGCCACTATTCCAGCTCGGACCTGACCGGTCAGCCCGATTTCGTCCGGCTGGCCGAGGCGTACGGGGCGGTCGGCCTGCGCGCGGCCCGGCCCGAAGAGGTGGAGCCGACGATCCGCAAGGCGTTCGAGACCCCGCGTCCCGTGATCATGGAGTTCGTCGTCAACCGGGAGGAGAACGTCTTCCCCATGGTCCCCGCCGGCGGCGCCAACCATCAGATGATGTTCGGCGCGGATCGGAAGAAGTCCGAGGGACGGCTCCGGGTGGCGAGAGGCTGACGGCGGATGCGGCACATCATCTCCGTCCTGGTCGAGAACAAGTTCGGCGTGCTGTCGCGGATCGCCGGTCTCTTCTCCGGGCGCGGCTTCAACATCGAGACGCTCTCGGTGGCGCCCACGCTCGACCCGCAGATCTCGCAGATGACGATCGTCACGGCCGGAGACGACCAGATCATCGAGCAGATCACGAAGCAGCTCAACAAGCTGATCGACGTGATCAAGGTGACGGACCTCACGGAGAAGGAGTTCGTCGAGCGGGAAATGGTCATCGTGAAGGTGAGTCCGCCCGCCGAACAGCGGGCGGAGGTACTCCGGACCTGCGAGATATTCCGGGGGCGGGTCGTGGATTCGAGTCCCAAGACCTACACGGTCCTGGTGACGGGCGACGACAAGAAGATCGGCGCGTTCATCGAGCTCCTGCGGCCGCTCGGGATCAAGGAAATCATCCGGACGGGGAAGATCGCGATCGGAAGGGAATAGGAAGGGTGAATGGGTGAATCGGTGAATCGGGCAACCGGGATTCGCGCGGAGGGAACGAGCAGATGAAAGTGTTCTACGACAAGGACGCGGACCTCACGAAGCTGTCGGGCAAGACGGTTGCGGTCATCGGGTACGGGAGCCAGGGGCACGCGCACGCGAACAACCTCAAGGACAGCGGCGTGTCGGTCCTGGTGGGTCTGGCGGAGGGGAGCGCCTCGCGCAAGAAGGCGCAGGACGCCGGACTCGCGGTGGGGAGCGTCGCCGAGGTCGTTCGGAAGGCGGACATCGTCATGGTCCTCGTTCCGGACGAGAAGATCGCCGACCTGTACGGCTCCGAGATCGGCCCCAACCTGAAGAAGGGCGGATACCTGGCCTTTGCCCACGGGTTCAACATCCACTTCGGGCAGGTCGTTCCGCGGTCCGACGTCAACGTGTTCATGGTGGCGCCGAAGTCGCCCGGCCATCTCGTGCGGCACGAGTACACCAAGGGGAACGGTGTGCCGATGCTCCTGGCCGTCCATCAGGATCCGTCGGGGGATACGCGATCGGTGGGGCTGGCGTACGCGTCGGCGATCGGCGGCGGGCGGGCCGGGATCATCGAGACGACCTTCCGCGAGGAGACCGAGACCGACCTCTTCGGCGAACAGGTGGTCCTCTGCGGCGGCACGACGGCGCTCATCACGGCGGCCTTCGAGACGCTGGTCGAGGCGGGATACGCGCCCGAGATGGCCTACTTCGAATGCCTGCACGAGCTCAAGCTGATCGTCGACTTGATCTACGAGGGCGGGATCTCGAACATGCGGTATTCGATCAGCAACACGGCCCAGTACGGCGACCTGACCCGCGGACCGCGGATCGTCACCGAAGAGACCAAGGCCGAGATGAAGAAGATCCTGGGCGAGATCCAGAGCGGATCGTTCGCGCGCGAGTGGATGCTCGAGAACAAAGTCAACCGGCCGGTGTTCAATGCCCTCACGCGGCGCGGCGAGGAGCACCCGATCGAGGGCGTCGGGGGCCGTCTCCGGGCGATGATGCCGTGGCTCGCTCACGGCCGGATCGTGGACAAGAGCAAGAACTGAGGAGCGACCGGATGCCAAGCGTTCTGGGCACGCGCGGCCGTCGAGACCCGCGCAAGGGGATCTATCTTCTTCCGAATCTTCTGACGTCGGCGAACCTGTTCGCCGGGTTCTTCGCCATCGTCGGGGCTTTCAACGGGGAATACGTCCAGGCCGCGACGGCGATCCTCATCGCGATGGTGTTCGATTTCCTGGACGGGCGGGTGGCGCGCCTGGCCCGCGCCGAGAGCCGGTTCGGGATCGAGTACGATTCGCTGGCCGATCTCGTCTCGTTCGGGCTCGCCCCGGGGATCCTGATGTACGCCTGGGCCCTCGATGCGTATGGGCGGCTGGGCTGGGCCGCCTCGTTCCTGTTCGTCGTGTGCGGGGCTCTGCGGCTTGCGCGGTTCAACGTGCAGGTCGGGCGGGTCGAATCGACGCACTTCGTCGGGCTTCCGATCCCGGGGGCCGCGGCCGTGCTCGCGACGAGCGTCATTTTGGACATGCACTTCCTCGGGCTCGGGCGGGAGATCCGTCCGGTGCTGATGCTCGGAATGACGTATGCCCTCGCGTTCCTGATGGTGAGCAACATCCGGTACCGGAGCTTCAAGTCATACGCGATGGGGGAGCGGCGGCCGTTCCGGATCCTGGTCTGGGCGATCTTGATCCTGGTCCTGGCGGCGATCCAGCCGCAGATCGTGGTCTTCGGCCTCGTTCTTTTCTACGCCGTTTCCGGGCCGGTGGAGCACTTCTTCGGCGGGTTGATCAGACGCCTTCTCAGGCGGCCTATTCCCGCGGAGGGTACTCCGCACCATGCCGACGATGAGGACGATATCGCGGACCAGGAAGTGATTGT